>CAYWTP010000312.1:0-4345 GCA_964461215.1 uncultured Ectothiorhodospiraceae bacterium
AAGAACATTCTGAATATCGTCGTGGTCATTGTGGTCGTGCTATGGTTACTGCAGGCCTTCGGCGTGCTGGGATCGCTGGACAGCATACGTATAGGCCGCTGACACATCTGGGGTTTAGAGTGGCTTTCGGTCGCAGACCGTTCTCTGTGGGGAGTGTAGCACGGCGACGGCGAAGGGAGTGCACGATGCCGACGACAAGGCCTGGTCCCGCCACTACGTTCTCAACGAGTCCGGTCAGGAGTCCTCCGACGGCACCTGGATCGACTGACCGGAGGTGCCTCCGCCTCGGGCGGGGGTCAGTTATCGATGGCGGCCTCCCGATGCGCGGGCCGTCGCGTTCGCAGCGCGTTGTTCCCCGCGGCGAGCAAGCGCGCGAAGTCCTCGGCGCATAGCGGACGGCTCAAATGAAAGCCCTGCCCCTGCGGGCAGCGCCGGGTGCGGAGAAATGCGAGCTGCTCGCGCGTTTCCACCCCCTCCGCGATGACCCGCTGCCTGAGGTTTGCCCCCATTGCGATCATCGCGCAGATGATGTTGGCGTCGTCGGTATCGGTGGCGATATCGTGCACGAAGGATTGGTCGATCTTCAGGGTGTCGATCGGGAACCGCTTCAGATAGCTCAGGCTCGAATAGCCCGTTCCGAAATCATCGATGGCAAGCCGCACGCCCATGGTCCTGAGTTCCTGAAGCACCGCCATCGAGGACGGGATGTCGTGCATCAGGCAGCTTTCGGTCAATTCCAGCTCGAGATAGCGGGGTGCCAGGCCGGTCTGCCTCAGGATCAGGGCGAGGCCTTCGAGAAAGTCCTTGTGCCGGAACTCGTGCGCGGAAATGTTGACCGCCACGGGCACCGCGGGCAGGGCGGAATCCAGCCAGGACCGGACCTGCGCGCAGGCTTCGCGTAGCGCCCACTGGCCGATGGGCACGATCAGGCCGCACTCTTCCGCGATCGGCACGAACTGCTTGGGGTAGACGAGCCCGAGATCCGGATCGAGCCAGCGGATAAGCGCCTCGGCACCGGTCAGCGCACCGGAGGCAAGGTCAATCTGCGGCTGGTAGTGCAGCAGGAACTCAGCCCTTTCCAGGGCGCGGCGCAGCTTGCCCTGTACGAACAGGCGGCGCACCGCCCGGGTGTTCATCTCGGTACGGTAGAACTGGTAGTTGTTACGCCCGGCGCTCTTCGCGTGATACATCGCGGTATCTGCGCTCTGCACCAGGGCATCCGCGTCGCCACCGTCGTCCGGATACACGCTGATGCCGATACTCAAGGTGGCGTGGAGTTGGTGTTCGCCGATGCTGTGCGGCAATGCGAACGCGGCACCCACGGTTTCCGCGATGTGGGCCGCGTCTTCGGCATGCTCGATTTCGCTCAGCAGGATCACGAACTCGTCTCCACCCTGGCGGCAGACCGAATCCGTGGCGCGCACACACGCCGTGAGAC
This sequence comes from uncultured Ectothiorhodospiraceae bacterium, assembly GCA_964461215.1. Classification (GTDB taxonomy): domain Bacteria; phylum Pseudomonadota; class Gammaproteobacteria; order JAABTG01; family JAABTG01; genus CAYWTP01. The sequence goes on from CAYWTP010000312.1 coordinate 1,439, forward strand.
GGGCGGCGACCGACTGCAGCAGCTGGTCACCGGTCCCATGCCCCAGGGAGTCGTTGACGTGTTTGAAGTGATCCAGGTCCAGGAACAGAATGCCGACCTGTTTGCCATGGCGGTGCGCCAGTCCGATCGCCCGTGAGATCCGTTCCGTCAACAGCGACCGATTCGGCAGGCCGGTGAGGACGTCGTGCTGGGCCAGATGGCACATCTTTTGCGCCATGGCCCGCGATTGGCTGACGTCGTGAAAGACCATCACCGCACCGGCGACCCGGCCCTCGCGATCGTGGATCGGCGCGGCGGAATCCTCGATTGGGGACTCCGACCCGTCGCGGCGGATCAACACACAGTCCGCGGCCAGCCCCACGATCTCGTCGTCATCGATGGCGCGCTGCATCGGATTCGCAGCGCTCTGGCGGGTCGCGCCCTCGACGATCCTGAACACCTCGGCGACCGGCCGGCCCAACGCCTCGTCGCGGGACCAACCGGTCATCGTCTCGGCCACCAGATTCAGATAGGTGACGTTGCCCTGAAGATCGGTGGTCAGTACGGCGTCGCCGATGGAGTTGAGGGTGACCTGGGCGCGTTCCTTTTCCGCGAACAGGGCCTCTTCTGCCGCGCGCAGCACGGCCTCCGTCGATTTGCGCTCGGTGATGTCCTCAACCGTCTGCACATGACCGTGGGGTTCGATGCCGTGGCCCATGGCGGCGCTGTTGACGCGCGTCCACACCACGCTCCCATCCCCGCGCCGAAAGCGGAACTCCGTCTGGAAGGGCGCCCGGCTGCGCACTGCCGCGCGCCACTCGGCAAGCACGTGCCGGCGATCCTGCGGATGGATCGCCCTGGCCCAGTTGGTGCCCAGCGCCTGTTCGAAGCTCAGCCCCGAAATCTTCTGGTACGCGGCGTTGGTGTAAATGCAGCGCGCCTGCGAATCCGACACGAAGATCCCCAGCGGCGAGGCATCGCTCATCGCGCGAAAGCGCGCCTCGCTGTTCAGCAGGGCGTCGCGTGCGGCCTTGTCCGCGATGGCGTAGCGCATGGCACGCGGCAGCCAGTGGGCGTCGACGTGGCGCTTGGGGAGATGGTCGTACGCGCCGCGGCGTACGGCCTCGCGCGCCGCTTGCTCGTCGGCCGCCGAACTCAGGAGCAGGATCACGGCGTTGGGCGCGGCCCCGATCACCTGATCGAACGCCTCCAGGCCCTGCCCGTCCGGCAGCCTCAGGTCGAGCAGAACCGCCTCGAAGTCCTTGCCCCGAAGGCGTGCGAGCGCATCGGCGAGCCGGGTTACCCAGGTGACGCGAAACTGGCCGTCTCCCGGGGCGGCAAGCGCCTCCCGGATCGGTCCGGCAACCGATGGTTCTTCCTCGACGAGGAGCACCCTGACCGGCGCAGCGCTCATGACATCAGCCTTAGCGGCGGCGGCGTGTCGACCACACCCCGTGGAGACCGTGTCCGCCGTTTCGCGTGGCTGGACCGTTCGCGGCCCCGGCGGACAGTATCCTGGGGGCTCCGCGTGCCCGCAGATGGTGCGGGCTCCCTCCCTGCAACGTCTTCCCGGTACATATCCATTCCGCTCCGCGCCCCCCCCCCGACTGAGGGGCACCCAATCGGGCCTCCCTCGCCGCGGCCTTCCCGTCGCCGCGCGCCATACAGACCACACAAATGTCACATCGGCCCATTGCATGGCAAGGCCCGACATCCCCTAACACAATGGAAGATAGCTGCACTGGCCGTGCCCGCTCCGTTCGGTAGCGCACACAGCGGCCGAACGGCCCTGCGGATTACACGGCGGCGGCTTCGGGCAGCAGGCGATCCGGACTCAGCAGCAGCCAGCGGCCGCGTCTGCTTCCTAACCGGGCTGCCATCAATTGCGAGCCGGTACCGCCGCCACTGTCACTTCCACCGCGTGCTCCTGGTGGTCATCGACCAGCGCAATCGCCCGGCCGTCCTGCTCAACGCCATCGATCGTCACCGGCTTCATCCGGCTTTCGCCGTCATCCCCGGCCCGCGCTTGCGTGACGCTGATGTGATAGACCGTCTCTCGGAAACGGTAGTGGATCGTCAGCCCCTCCCAGTGGGCTGGCAGGCAGGGTGTGATGTGCAGCCTGTCCACCTCCAGCCGCAGACCCAGCAGGGATTCGACGATGAGCCGGTACATCCAGCCGGCCGCGCCGGTGTACCAGGTCCAGCCGCCGCGGCCGGTATGGGGCGCGAGGGCGTAGACGTCGGCTGCCATGACATAGGGCTCCACCTTGTAGGTGGCGATGGTCTGGCGTGATTTCGCGTGGTTGGCCGGATTGATCAGGGTGGTCAGCTCCCAGGCGCGGTGGCTGTCGCCCAGGGCGGCGAACGCCATGGCCGCCCAGATGGCGGCATGGGTATACTGGCCGCCGTTCTCGCGCACGCCGGGCACGTAGCCCTTGATGTAGCCCGGGTCCAGGTCCGACTTGTCGAAGGGCGGATCCAGGAGCTGGACGAGGGCTTGGTCGCGGCGCACCAGCCGCTCGTCCACTGCGTCCATGGCCCTGCACGCGCGTTCGGCAGTGCCCGCGCCGGACAATACCGACCAGCTCTGGGATATCGAATCGATCCGGCATTCGCTGCCGTCGGCCGAGCCGATCGGTGTGCCGTCGTCGAACCAGGCGCGGCGATACCAGGCGCCGTCCCAGGCGTGCCGCTCGATGGCCTCGCTCAGGCGTGCGCCTTCGGCCGTGCAAGCCTCGGCGAAGGCGGGGTCCTCGTGCAGGCGTGCCAGCGGGGCGAACTGACGCAGCACTTCGTACAGGAAAAAGGCAAGCCACACGCTCTCGCCCTTGCCCTGGATACCCACACGGTTCATACCGTCGTTCCAGTCGCCGGAGCCGATCAGCGGCAGGCCGCGGGTGCCGAAGCCCAGCCCGTGCCGGATGGCCC
>CAYWTP010000313.1:0-4321 GCA_964461215.1 uncultured Ectothiorhodospiraceae bacterium
AGGGAGTGCGCAGCGCAGAAGGCGTAGCGCCGAGGGTGTTCACGGCGTGTCCTGCGGGCCTCACATGGACGCCACGGCCTAAAGATCCTACGTATGAGCCGGGCCTTGGTGCTACAGGGCCCGGCCGAGCATCGAACCGGCCACCGCCCCCGCGGCGCGAACGGCAAGGGCGGCAATCGTCAGGGACGGCGCCTCGCCGCCACCGGAGCTGGGAAAGACGCTGGCATCGGTGATCCACAGGTTCCGCCAGCGGTGGCTTCTACAGCGCGAATCCACCACCGAGGACTCCGGGTTGCCGCCCATACGGCACGTACCGAACACGTGCGTTGAGTTGAACCCGTCGTAGGTGCCGTAGGCCTCAAAGATCTCATTCACCCCGGCGGCCCGCAGGATCTCCTGCGCCCTGCCCGCCATAAAAGCCAGACGTGCCAGATCCCCTTCCTCCACGTGGCTGTGGATGCGCGCCCGGGGAATGCCCTGTGGGTCCCGCGCCGTCGGGTCCAGGTCGACGTAGGTGCCGGGGTTGGGGAGGAACTCCCCCATCGCCCCCACCGACAGCACGCGTCCAAAGGTTGAGACCATGCGCTCCTGGTGCGTGCGGCCCCAGCCGCCGACCACTCGCCGCGCGTAGCTCAGCGGTCCGGTAAATTCCGCCTCTGCGGTGGCATGGGAAAAGCGGCATCCGCCGATGACACCTTCGATGGCGTCCGGCGCGTTGTAATCCCAGCAGATGCCGTCCGCCGGGACTCCACGGTGACTGCCCAGCGGCTGCGGGTGCAGGCCGCTTACCACCCACGCCAGCGTCTCCATGAAATTCCTTCCGACCTGCCCCGATTCGTTGGCCAGGCCGTGCGGTGCCGCCGAGCTCTCAGAGGCCAGCAGCAGCCGCGGTGTCTCGACCGCACCGCAAGCCACGATGACGGCCCGTGCCGGCTCGAACCGCACACGGCCCTGGGCATCGGTATAGTGCACGCCTCTTATCCTGTCATTCCGCCCCGGCTCCAGGCGGACCACCTGACAGCCGGTGCGTATCGTGCACCGGCCGGTGGCGCGTGCCTTCGCAATAAGCGTCACGTCGGCGCTGCCCTTGTCCCGACGGGGACAGCCCCGGTTGCAGTTAGCGCAGTAGTTGCAGCCGGGGCGGCCATCCCGTGGCCGCGAGAGAATGGCCAGGGAATTCTGCTCCCATGACAGACCCAGCTTCCGGCACCCGGTTTCGAGATGCTTGCCGGCGTAGCTCAAGGCATGGGCGGGGAGTGGATGGGGCTCGCTGCGCCAGCGGGCGCCGGCGGCTGCGGGTCCGGCTACGCCGATGGTGCGCTCTACGCGGCAGTAATCCGGCTCAAGCTCGGCATAGTCCAGCGGCCAGTCGGCGGCCGCGCCGAACCGGCTCTGCATCCGCATGGCTTGGGGGTGCAGCCGATGGGCCTCGCCCGTGAAGTGCAGGGTGCTGCCTCCCAGGCCTACTACGTGATGGTAGCCCCACGCCACCCGGGTATCGCCGGGATTGTAGCGACCGCTGAGGTGATTCCAGGAGCGCAGGCGGCTCCAGCGCTCTTCGAGCCGCTGCAGGAGGGCAAACGTCTGACGTCCCTGAGTTGGGACCTTGTGGGGAAAGCCTGACCGCTCCCAGCCGGGGGTGTTGAGTCGGTAGTCCCGGGAAGGATCGTACGCCGGGCCAGCCTCTAGCAGCAGGACCTTGAGTCCTTTGTCGGCCAGGGCCCACGCGCTTGCCCCTCCACCTGCGCCGGAGCCGATGACGATGGCGTCGTAGGCCGAATCGTCCATTGCCTAGCGGGGTTCAGGGGGGCGCGCGAAGTCCAGGTAGCCCAGCGGCTGGGGCGGGCCGCGAAAGCCCAGTCCGGGCCAGGTGCGGGGATCGGCGTAGTAGCAGGAGAAGGCCTCTTCCCGGAGCCGATCGAAGAACCGGCGCTGGAGCGACCCATGTCTGCTCCGGGCGGCCTCGGCGCAGATGGTCTGCTGCTCGGCAGGTACAAGGGAGGCGAAGTCGTCGGCGCCGCGAGCGAGGGCCTTGTAGTCCAGCCAGCGGCAGCCTCGGTGTACGAGCGACTTCAGGGCACCGGCCGCGGGGGAGCTTTCCGCTATCCAGCGATCTGCGTTCACCTGCGTAGCACTAGGACGACCCGCGCCGGCCGGCAGCAGGGTGTCCAGAAAGGGGCCCAGCGCCGGGGGCATGGCGGTGGTGCCGGGGTCCGGTGACGCGCACAGCGCTCTGCTCCACCACGCCAGCGGCGCGGCACCCGTCAGCCAGAGAAATCGGCGGCGATTCAGTATCATGGATTCGCTCCACCCGAGTGCCGGCAACCGCGCTAAGTTGGCGGCCGTAGCGCCGGCGGCTCGGCCTGTGGGACCCTGCCGAAGACCGCCACGAGCGGTGGGGCCGGCGGCGTTGCCCGCAGACACGGAATACTCTCCGACAAGCTGGTTTCTGCGCGGCAGTGTTTGATACGGGCGATTATAGCGGGCGATGGCCTCGCATTCAGGCAGTGTGACTCGGTCGCGGGAATTTGCCGCGCGGGATTGCGGGGAGAATCCACTGCCGCTATTGTCTTTGCTTTTGCCTTGGCTGGGTATTGCCCAACGGAGAGTATCCATGAATCAACGTCCTTCGCACCGGCGCATGCTCATTGTGTTATTGGGCCTGCTCGTGACATTGCTACCGGTGGCGCCGTCGTGGGGCGATCCCCCGCCATGGGCACCGGCCTGGGGGCATCACAAGGAGCACGGCAAGCACCGGTACCGCGAGCGGGAGTATGGTCGTGACCGCGATCGTGGCTATGATCGCGATGAACATTCGGCGCAACCGACCGAGTATCGCTCTGCGTATATCAGCTCCGGCACGTGCAATCGTGAAACCATAGGCCGCGCGCTCGGTGCCGTGGTCGGGGGGGCGGCCGGTTCGGCCATCGGCAAGGGTGACGGCAAGACGGTGGCCACCATCCTCGGCGCCCTTGCGGGCTACGTGATCGGCGGCAGCATCGGACGCACCATGGACGAGGCGGACCGTGCGTGTGTCGGTCAGGCTCTGGAGTATGGCCAGGCGGGGCAGCCGGTGACGTGGACCAACCCCGATACCGATGCACGCTACACCGTCACGCCGGCCGCGCCGTATCAGGACAACGGGCAGTACTGCCGTGAGTTCACCCGGCAAGCGCAGATCGGCGGTCATACCGAGACCGTGCGCGGTACGGCCTGCCGGGCACCCGATGGCACCTGGAGAGTCCAGACCTGATTTCCGCGTCACGGGCAGCGATCCGGGCCGAGCAGATCGTGCAGCGGCTTCTCAAGGCGTAGCCGGAGCCGCGGCTGGCGCTGCGGTATGACAGTCCGCTGGAGCTGCTGGTGGCGACATTGCTCTCGGCGCAGCGCACCAACGCGCGGGTCAACGAGGCCACTCCCGATCTATTGCGACGTTATCATTGCGCCGGTCCTTCTGTTACCGGCGGTGATTCCTGTGGACCAGAAGAGAACAGCTTCTTATGAGCACTGAGACAGATCCCGTTCTGCGCCGCATCCGCTGGATCGTCTGGACCTTGGTGTTGGTCTTCGTTCTTTGGCAGTTCCTGCCCTGGATTGAGCACTATCTCATCGGCCTGACTGCGGTACCCAGGCCGGTGACGGCGCGCGGCAACCTGGCCGAAGACGAACGCGCGACCATCGAGATCTTCCAGCATGCCAGCCCCTCCGTGGTGTATATCAGCACCCGCCAGCGGGTGGTGGATGTCTGGACGCGAAACGTCTTCAGCGTGCCCAAGGGCACGGGCTCGGGGTTCGTGTGGGACGATCTCGGGCACGTGGTGACCAATAATCACGTGATCGCCGGGGCGTCCGAGGCCACGGTCGGCCTCAACGATGGGCGCACCTACAAGGCGGTGCTCGTCGGCGCAAGCCCGTCCCACGACCTGGCCGTTCTGCGCATCAACGTACCGTTCAACCGGCCGCCTCCGGTACCCATAGGGACCAGCGGCGATCTCAAGGTTGGGCAGAAGGTCTTCGCCATTGGCAACCCATTCGGCCTGGATTATTCGCTGACCAGCGGCATCGTCTCGGCCCTGGACCGCTCCCTGCAGGAAGACACCGGCGCGACCATCGAGCACCTGATCCAGACGGATGCCGCGATCAATCCCGGCAACTCGGGCGGGCCGCTGCTGGACAGCGCGGGCCGGCTCATCGGCATCAACACGGCCATCTACAGTCCCTCGGGGGCGTATGCCGGCATCGGCTTCGCGGTGCCGGTGGACACGGTCAACCGGGTGGTGCCGGAGCTCATCGCCCAGGGCAAATACATCAGCCCTACTCT
>CAYWTP010000314.1:0-4314 GCA_964461215.1 uncultured Ectothiorhodospiraceae bacterium
ATGAGGTGCGGGAGCTGGAGGTGCGCGGGCGCAATCTTGCCGAGGGCGTACCCCGCAGCTTTACCCTTAACAGCAACGAGATCCTGGAGGCCCTGCAGGAGCCTTTGTCCGGGATCGTCAGCGCTGTCAAGACGGCCCTGGAGCAGACCCCGCCGGAGCTGGGTGCCGACGTGGCCGAGCGGGGCATGGTGCTCACCGGTGGTGGAGCTCTGCTGCGGGATCTGGATCGACTGCTGATGGAAGAGACGGGGCTGCCGGTGATTATCGCCGAGGATCCCCTGACCTGCGTGGCGCGCGGTGGTGGGCGTGCCCTGGAGATGATGGACGAGAAGGGCGTGGACGTCTTCGCCACGGAATGATCGGACCCGCGCGCTTAGGCCGCGCCCCGCTGCAGGGCCGGTTGGCGAAGGCCGCGGTGTGAGATTCTGACAGTCTGCTCGAGGGCCAGCCTATAAAGCCGATCAAACCCCTCTTTCTTCACGGCCCGTCCCTCAACGTACGTCTGGTCGTCTTCCTCCTGGCGTCCGTCGTCCTGATGACGCTGGACCATCGACAGCACCATCTGGAGACGGTCCGGGCCGGGCTGTCCGTGGTCCTGTATCCCCTGCAGTTTGCAGTTCACGCGCCGTTCGCCGCCGGCAAGTGGCTGTCGGAGACGCTGGCCGCACGCACCACGCTGATAGAGGAGAACCTCCGGCTGCACCGGCGCGACCTCCTGATCCAGGCCCGACTGGGCAAGTACGAGGAGCTGGAGGCGGAGAACCGGCGGCTGCGGCACCTGCTGGACTCTTCCACCAAGGTGGGTGAGCGGGTGCTGGTGGCCGAGGTCATGTCCGTGGACCTGGACCCGTTCTCGCGCCAGATCCTGCTCAACAAGGGCGACCGCGACGGCGTGTTCCTTGGCCAGCCCCTTATCGATGCCAACGGGGTCATGGGCCAGATAGTACACGTGAACCGCTTTTCCAGCACGGCGCTGCTGATCACCGATCCCAGCCACGCCCTGCCGGTTCAGCTCAACCGCAACGGTCTGCGGGCGGTGGCCTTGGGGATGGGAGCGTCCAATACCCTGGAGCTGGCCCACCTGCCAAACAACGCCGACGTGGTTGCCGGTGATCTGGTGGTGACGTCGGGTCTGGGAGGGCGTTTTCCCGCCGGCTATCCGGTGGGGCGGGTGACCAGCGTCAAGACCGATGCGGGCCAGGCTTTCGCTCAAGTCAGCGTGGAGCCGGCGGCCCAGCTCGAGCGAAACCGCGAGGTGCTGCTGGTCTGGCCGCCCGTGCGTGGTACCGATGAGCCTCCCGAGCCCGGCCGGGCCGCTGAGGACCCGGGCTCGTGACTCCGGCCAGGCATCACGGCGGATGGACCATCACCACCAGCTTCCTGGTCGCCTTCATGCTCACGGCGTTGCCCTTGCCTGACTGGGCGGAGCCCTGGCGGCCGGCCTGGGTGACGCTGGTGCTCATCTACTGGTGTCTGGCGGTGCCGCAGCGGGTAGGGGTGGGCGTGGGCTGGGTGTTGGGACTGTTCCTGGACGTGATGACCGGGACCTTGTTGGGCCAGCACGCCCTGGGGCTCGCCCTGGTGGCCTACCTGGCCGTCAAATTTCACCTGCGCGTGCGGGCGGTGCCACTGTGGCACCAGGGGATCAGTGTCTTCCTGCTGGTCCTGCTGGAACGCTCGCTGGCGCTGTGGGTCAAGGGCATTCAGGGGTTGCCGGCCCAGGACAGCCTGGTCTGGGTGCCGGCTCTGGTCAGCGCCGTTCTGTGGCCCTGGGTGTTCGTCATTCTGCGCGACATCCGGCGCAGGTACAAAGTATCGTGATCGGCCCGGAGGTGGGCGTCGGGCGCCGTCGGGCCGCCCTCCCGGCCGGCCGGGCCGGGCCATGAGCCTCTCTCTCACTCTCAAGGATGAGGCGAAGGAATCCCGCCTGCTGAAGAGCCGGGTGCTGGCCGCGGCGCTGATCATCCTGCTTCTGGTGCTGGTGCTGATCCTGCGCCTGGTCTATCTGCAGATCATCAGTCACGAGCACTTCGCCACCCTGTCCGAGAACAACCGGGTGAAGATCGTGCCGATCCCACCCACCCGCGGGCTGATCTACGACCGCGACGGCGTCATCCTCGCCCAGAACCAGCCTTCCTTCAGCCTGGAGCTGGTGCCCGAGGCCGTGGCCGACATGGACGCCACGCTGGCCAGTCTGGCCAAGATCATCAACATCCGCGACGTCGACCTGGAGCGCTTCCGCAAGCTGGTGGCGCGTACCCGCAGCTTCGAGAGCATTCCTCTGCGCTTTCACCTGGACGAGGACGAGGTCGCCCGCTTCTCGGTGAACCGCTATCGCTTTCCCGGGGTGGACATCGAGGCCCGTTTGACCCGCAGCTATCCGTTGGGCAAGTCGGCGGTCCACGTGGTGGGCTATGTAGGCCGCATCGACGAGCAGGAGCTTCAGGAGCTGGACGTGGCCAACTACGCCGGCACCAGTCATGTGGGAAAGATCGGGGTGGAGAAGGCCTACGAAGACGTGCTGCACGGGCGGGTCGGCTATCAGCACGTGGAGACCAATGCTCAGGGGCGGACCCTGCGGGTGCTGGAGCGTACCGCGCCGGTGCCCGGCAGCGACCTGCATCTGTATTTGGACTCCTCGCTGCAGCTTGCGGCTGAGAAGGCCATGGGCGATGAGAAAGGCGCCGTGGTTGCGATCGATCCCAACACCGGTGGCGTGCTGGCCCTGGTTAGCACGCCGGGTTATGACCCGAATCTGTTCGTCAACGGCATTGACGCGGACACTTACCGGGAGCTGCAGCGTTCGCCCGACCGTCCGCTGTTCAACCGGGCGCTGCGCGGCCAGTATCCACCGGGCTCCACCATCAAGCCGTTCGTCGGCCTGGCGGGGCTGGACTTCAACTTGCCGCTGGCCCACGGCGATACCTGGTGCCGGGGCTGGTATCAGCTTCCGGGCAAGGAGCATCGGTACCGGGACTGGAAACGGGGCGGCCACGGCCGCGTCGATCTTAACCGCGCGATACTGCGCTCGTGCGACGTCTACTTCTACGAGCTGTCCCAGGACCTGGGCATCGACCGCTTGCATGACTTTCTGTCCCGTTTCGGCTTCGGCGCCAAGGCTGGTATCGACATCGGCGGGGAGGTCTCCGGCCTGCTGCCGTCGCGGGAGTGGAAGTGGGCCATGCGAGGTCAGCCCTGGTACCCCGGCGAGACGCTGATCGCGGGCATCGGCCAGGGCTTCGACCTGGTGACGCCGCTGCAGCTCGCGGTGGCGACCGCTACCATGGCCTCCCACGGGCGTCACTTTCTGCCGCGGGTAGTGCAAACGGTGAGTGATCTCAAGAGCGGTCACGACATCGTGCTGCCCCATGCAGCCGTGCAGCGGGTGGACGCCGGCGCGCCGGAGAACTGGGACACGATCATTCATGCGATGGAGGCGGTGGTGCAATCACCGGAGGGCACGGCCCGGCGCATCGGCGTGGGCGCCCCTTACCGCATCGCCGGCAAGACCGGCACCGCCCAGGTCTTCGGCATAGGCCAGGAGGAGCGTTACAATGCTTCGTTGATCGAGAAGAAGCTGCGCGACCACGCTCTGTTCATTGCCTTCGCGCCGGCCGACAAGCCGCGCATCGCGGTGGCCGTGGTGGTGGAAAACGGCGGCAGTGGGTCGGGCACGGCCGCGCCCATTGCCCGCCAGGTCATGGACCACTATCTCTTACAGGAGTCCGGCCGGGCCGACCAGGTCTTGAGCGGTGCTCCAGCGGGTCACTGAGCCGCCGAAGCGCATTGGTGTTCGGTGAGCTCCGGGCCCCAAATCCTTAACCGATCACGGATTCGCCGAAGCGTACCGCCATGGAACAAGAACTCACCCTGACGCAGCGCCTGCACGTGGATCTCACCCTGCTGTTCGGGATCTTCACGCTGGCGGGGATCGGCTTTCTGGTGCTCTACAGCGCCGGTGGGCAGGACCTGGACCTGCTTGTGCGCCAGGCCATCCGCCTGCTCACCGCGCTCACGGTTATGTTCGTGATGGCTCAGATCCCGCCCCGCCATCTGGCCTACTGGGCACCTTGGCTGTATGTTGCCAGCGTCGTGCTGCTGCTTGCGGTGATGTTCTTCGGTGACGTCGGCAAGGGCGCGCAGCGCTGGCTGGACCTGGGGGTGGTGCGGTTCCAGCCCTCGGAGATGGTCAAGATCACCGTTCCGGCCGTGGTGGCGTGGTACCTGTCCGAACGGCCGCTGCCGCCGCGGCTCGGACCGGTCATTCTGTCCGGGATCATGATTGTGGTGCCCACGGTGCTGATCGCCCGCCAG
>CAYWTP010000315.1:0-4313 GCA_964461215.1 uncultured Ectothiorhodospiraceae bacterium
CCGGGGCTACCTGATGGGCATGACCGACGCCTTGGACCACGAGCGGCCGACCGCAGTGTGCGTACCCGACGAGACCACCGTAGGTCAGCTCCTGGAGGCCTTCCGCGACTATGGGCACAGCCATCCGGGGGAGCTGCACGGCAACGCGGCGGATGCCCTGGCTGCGGCCTTGGCCCGCGCGCACCCCTGCCCACCTGCCCCGGCCCCGCCAGCCGCCACCGCTGCACCCTGAGAGCCGGCGCCGATTACTCCTCCGGTGGCACCGGCGGTGGGACCTCCCCCGGCTCGGGCGGCGCCTCCCCGGGGCCGGGGGGTACCTCGCCCGGCAGGTCTCCCGGCACCTCCGGCGGGGCCGGCACCGGCGGCACATCCCCTGGGGGATTCCACTGGCAGCGAAGGGCCGGACACCGCCCAAGGCCTTCCGAGGCCAGGGTCAAGACAAGAATGTTTGCTGTTTGCATCATAAGACCATGGTAGCCACCGGGCACGCGGGGCTCAACGCTGATATGATGCCGGCATTCAGCCCGTCGCCCGCCTCGCCAGGCGGCCCATGGGGGAGAGCTGCCGTGCTGCACCGGCCACCGATGACCGTGTTGCTGAGAATCCTGTTTGCAGGACTGCTGGCCGGCTGTGCCAGCGTACAGTCCCGGGCGCGGGCCGAAGATCTGGAACAACGCATAGAGGCCTATGCGGCGGCCATCCGCTGGGGCTACTACGACAGCGCAGCCCACTTCATCCACAAGCGGCACGCAGAGCCCGCCCCGGTGGATGCGGCAAGCCTCAAGAGGGTGCGGGTAACGGCCTATCAGTTTACCGACAAGACCCTGGGGGCGAACGGGCGCACGGCCCGGATTGCGGTGACCTTCAGCTACTATCAGGTCGACTCGGGAGTGGTCCGCACCCTCCTGGACGTGCAGTCCTGGTGGTATGACGACCAGGCGCAGCACTGGATGCTGGACGGGGACATCCCCCGCTTCCTGGACTGAGGGACCGAGCCGCCGACCCCGGCGGCCGCCCCGGGGCGAGCCCACGGCGAGATCGGAACATGAGCGCTTCCTTCAGACGCACGTGCTTCTTCATCTCCGACCACACCGGCGTCAGCGCCGAGGTGCTGGGCAGGGCTCTACTAGCCCAGTTCGGAGGGCTGGAGCTGGATAAGATCACCCTGCCCTTTCTCGCCAGCGAGGACAAGGTGCAGGAAGCCGCGGAGCTGATCAATCAGACGGCGCGCAATGACGGTACCCGCCCCATCGTGTTCACCACTTTGATCAACCCGGGGCTGCGGCGAATTCTGAGCACCACCGACGCCCTGGTGCTGGACTTTTTCGAGCCCTTCCTCGGCCGCCTGGAGCAGGAGCTGCAGCAGCTGTCCTCGCCGCGGGTAGGCGGGATACACAGCTTCGCCGAAGGCCCCACCTACCAGCAACGCATCGCGGCGGTCAACTTCACCCTAACCACGGACGACGGCCTGCAGCCCCAGCAGTATGGTCATGCGGACGTCATTCTGACCGGGGTGTCGCGCTCCGGCAAGACGCCCACGTGCTTGTATCTGGCGCTGCACTTCGGACTAAACGCCGCCAATTACCCATTCACCGAGGAAGACCTCAAGCGTGACACCTTGCCGCCAGACCTGAAGTCCCACACGCGCAAGCTGTTCGGACTCACTATCGACCCGCTGCGCCTGCACCGTATCCGCAGCGAGCGACGGCCCGAGAGCCACTACGCGGCCCTGGCCACGTGCCGGCAGGAGATCCGGGCCCTGGAGGCCCTGTTCCACCGGAACCGCATTCCCTTCCTGGACACTAGCGCCGCCTCGATCGAGGAGATCGCCTCCAGCATCATCGCTACCGCCGGACTCAAGCGGCACGCGGTCTGAGCCGGCCGCCCGCGTTCCGGCGCACCGGAAACATCGCGTCCTATGAACAATACCCACTCACCTCACCGCAGACCGGACGCCTTCGGGCACCCCGGAATTCCGCCCACCTGGACGGCGAGCGCCAAGGACATGGTGGGCTGTGCCCTGGGTCCCGCGCGCCTGTGGTTCACCATCGGTCAGGGGATCCTCAATGAGGTCTATTATCCTCGGGCCGACGTTCCGCAGATCCGGGACATGGGCTTCATCGTCGCCGACGGTCGGGGATTCTGGTGCGAGATCAAGAACCTTCCGGGGCCCGAGCTGGTGCTGGCCGAGCCCGGGGTACCCGCCATCGAGATCCTGCACCGCCACGATCGCTTCGTGCTGCGCCAGCGCATCTGCCCGGATCCGCTGCGCGACGTGCTGCTGCTGGAGCTGTTCCTCGACGGCGAACCGGAGCTGCGGCCTTACGTGATGCTGGCACCCCACCTGGGGGGAGCCGGGATTGGCAACAACGCCTGGGCCACCGTACACCGGGGCCGGCGCGTGCTGTGGGCCGAGCAAGGGCCCTTCGGACTCGCTCTGGCGGCAAGCGATGCCCAGCAGGTCGACGCGTTCACGCGGATCAGCGCCGGCTACGTTGGGGCCAGCGACGGCTGGCAGGACTTCGCCGGGGGCGGCTCCATGCGCTGGGAGTATGGCCACGCCGGCCCCGGAAACGTCGCTCTCACGGCCGAGCTGCCCGCCTGGTGCCTGCTAGCACTGGGCTTCGGCAGCAGCAAGGAGTCGGCCGCGACCCTGGCGGCTTCGGCCCTGATGCAGCGCTACGACGACGTGGTCCGCCATCAGGTCGCCCAGTGGCACGCCTGGCACGGCGGCTGTGAGAGTCGGCGGGCCGTCTCCCCCCTGCTGCCCGACCATCTCCAGAACCAGCTACTGACTTCGGCCATGGTGCTGCGCGCCCATCAGGACAAGACCTACCCCGGGGCAATGGTGGCCAGCCTCAGTATTCCCTGGGGAGAGCTGGGCGGGGAACGCGCCTGCTATCACCTGGTGCGACCCCGGGACCTGGTGGAGTGTGCGCAAGCGCTCCTGACCCTGGGGGCACTGGAGGAGGCCCGGGACATCCTGCGCTACCTGATCGCCACTCAGAATCACGACGGGAGCTGGTACGCCAGCCAATGGCTGGGCGGCAAGCCCCAGGGCGAGGCGAAGTGCCTGTCCGATGCCGCCTTCCCGGTGCTGCTGGCCTCGGCCCTTGCCGAGCGGGGCGCACTGGAGGGAACCGAGGCCGAGGAAATGGTGCGCCGCGCGCTGGCTTTTATCATCGGCGGCGGCCCGGCGGGACAGGACGGGAACGGCAGTCTGCGCGGCCGAGTGCCCGCCTTTGCACTGGGGATGTGCGTTGCGGCTCTGGTCACCGGCGCGCGCTTCCTAGGCCCCCGCGCCCGTACCTTCGCTCTGGCGCTGGCCGACTTCTGGAACAGCAGGCTGGAGACCTGGAGCGCGCTGCACGGCACTCCGCTGTGCCGTCGCCTGGAGGTCGCGGGCTATTTCGTGGGGGAGCCCGCGAAGGGGGAGCCGCCCGCCGGAGAGGGCCCGATCAGCCTGGATTTTCTCCACCTGGTACGCTTCGGCCTACGCCGCCCCGACGATCCGCTGGTGCTGGACTCCATCAAGGTGGCCGACGCTCTGCTGAAGACGGAGCTGCCCCAGGGCCCCGGCTGGCTTCGCCACCTCTCGGACGAGTACGGCGAGCACAGCGACGGCCGAGCCTTTGACGGCTCCGGGCGCGGCCGGGCATGGCCTCTGCGCAATGGCGAGCGCGGTCACTATGAGCTGGCCACCGGACGTGATCCCCTCGCGCTCCTGGAAGCCATGGCTGCCATGGCAGGGCCCCTGGGCATGCTGCCCGAGCAGGTATGGGACGCTCCGGCAATCCCCTGCGCCGGGCTGTACCCGGGCCGTCCGACCGGCTCGGCCATGCCCCTGGGGTGGAGCCACGCCGAGTTCATCAAGCTCGCCGTCTCCCGCGAGACGGGGCGGCCGGTCGACCGGCCGACTTCGGTGTGGCGCCGCTACCAGGCCCGCGAACGAGGACCCGACCATGCGTTGTGGTTCATGCATGCGCCCATCGAGCATCTGCGGCCGCAACAGATCCCGGTAATCTGCCTGCCCAGACCGGCACGGATCCATTACGGGCTCGACGGCTGGCATCGCGTCGCTGACACGGAGACCTACCCGACGGGCCTGGGGATATACGCGGCCGAGCTGCCCCTTGAAGGTCTGGGGCCCGGCCGGGTGGTGGACTTCACCGTCCAGTGGCGCACCTCGGGCCAGTGGCTCGGACGCGACTTTCGGCTTCGGGTGGGCGCCCCTGCGAGCCCGAGCGCCTAGGCCGAATTCATACGTAGGATCTTTAGGCCGTGCCGTCCATGTGAGGCCCGCAGGACACGCC
>CAYWTP010000316.1:0-4277 GCA_964461215.1 uncultured Ectothiorhodospiraceae bacterium
ACCTGCTACCCTCGGCTTAGAAGGCCGATGCTCTGTCCGGATGAGCTACGGGCGCTTGTTCAGGCAGCGGCCAGGTTAGCGGCGGCCACCGGCCCTCTTACCAACTGGTCGGGGTAGAGGGATTTGAACCCCCGACTCCCTGCTCCCAAAGCAGGTGCGCTACCAGACTGCGCCATACCCCGAGGCTTCCCGCGCCCGGAATCACTCCTGCGGAAGAGGGGAATGATACATTTGGCCGCTCCGCGGCGTCAATGTGCGGCCCTATTCGCGGCCTGACGGCCGCTCCCACAAGGGGGGGCCGATGTAGGAGCGGGCGCCAGCCCGCGAAGGGGCAACCACGATGCCCGGTTGGCCCGACATCCGGCGCGTGCGATGATCCGCGCTGGCTCAGCGTCCGGCAAGCTCTCGTTACCCATGACTGCACAGATCATCGACGGCAAGGCGGTGGCGGCGGGGATCCGCCGGTCCCTCAAGCAGCGTATCGACGAGCACTCCGCAAGGGGACTGCCCGAGCCCGGGCTGGCGGTGATCCTGGTGGGCAACAACCCGGCCTCCGAGATCTACGTGCGCAGCAAGCGCCGGGCCTGCCAGGAGGTGGGGATCAATTCCTTTGCCCACGACCTGGCCGACGACGTGTCCCAGGCGGATCTTCTGAAGCTCATCGACCGATTGAACCGGGACCCTGCCGTCAATGGCATCCTGGTTCAGCTTCCGCTGCCGCAGCACATCGATCCGGAGACGGTCATCGAGCACATCCATCCGGACAAAGACGTGGACGGATTCCATCCGTACAATGTGGGCCGGCTCGCGCTGCGCCTGCCGCGGCTTAGCCCCTGTACGCCGCACGGTGTCATGACCCTGCTCAGGGGCACGGGGCAGCCCTTCAAAGGACAGCACGCGGTGGTGGTGGGAGCGTCCAACATCGTCGGCCGGCCCATGGGGCTGGAGCTGCTGCTGACAGGGTGCACTGTAACCACCTGCCACCGTTTCACGCGCGATCTGCGCAGCTACGTGGAGCAGGCGGACATTCTGGTGGTGGCCGCCGGCAAGCCGGGGCTGGTCAAAGGCGACTGGATCAAGCCAGGGGCCGTGGTCGTCGACGTAGGCATGAACCGCGCGGAGAATGGCAAGCTCACGGGTGATGTGGAGTTCAACGCCGCCCTGGAGCGGGCGGGCTGGATTACCCCGGTGCCGGGTGGAGTGGGACCGATGACCGTGGCCACTCTGCTGGAGAACACGTTGCGCGCGGCGGAGCTGCAGGCCCGGCCCGCCGATCCGCTGACGGCGGCCCACGTGACGAGCCCCCGGGCGTAGGCGGGGTTCATACGTAGGATCTTTAGGCCGTGCCGTCCATGTGAGGCCCGCAGGACACGCCGTGAACACGTCCGTGTGGGCTCGGTCGCAGCATCCCTGCTGCTCACGGTCCTGCAAACCTCACATGGACACCGCGTACTTGGCTTAAGAACTAACCTATGAGGCGGGGTTAGGCCGTGGGCTGTGGTCAAGAGACAACCGCAAAGGCACGAAGGGGCTGCAGGCGCTGTAATCCGGAGGGAAAGCAGCGCGATGCGTAATCGATGCTGGCCTTTTCCCGGATTCCGCTGCGCTGCATCCGGGCTACCTGGGCCCCATGCAAGCAACCCTACAGCCCAGAGAGCCCACGGTCCACAGGCCAGAAAGTGAGGAACTTTGTCCCCTCTGAGTAGCTCTACCTTGTCACATTAGGAGCTGGCGGCCGCGTGCCGAGTGTCGTTGCGGTCGCGCACTGTACAGGCCTGTCGGCATTCCCGTCGAAATGCGTAATAATACCTAGCCTGCGTCTAAACGTCCTGGCGCCGCCAGCGCTGGTCCCAGGCATTCCCGCGTTAGAATCTTGCGTAAGGAGCCTTCATGAGGTCCCGTTTCCTGCTCCCCCTGGCGGCTTGCGTCGCCGCCTCGCTGCTGGCCGGCTGCAGCAAGGCACAGTCCCAGGCATCCGGAGACCCGCCCCCTGCCCCGGAAGTTTCGGTGGTAGCGGCCCATGCCGAGTCGGTGCCCCTGACCCGCGACACGGTCGGCCGCCTGGCCGCGACCCGGGTGGCCCAGGTACGGGCCCGGGTGGCTGGGATCATTCTCGAGCGCGCTTACACCGAAGGCACCGATGTGAAGCAGGATCAGGTGCTGTTTCAGATCGATCCCGCACCCTTGCAGGCCGCCTTGCATGCCGAGGAAGCTTCTTTGGCCAAGGCCGAGGCGGACGCCACCAATGCCGCTTTGACGGCCAAACGCTACAAGGATCTGCGAGCGAAAGGGCTGCTCTCACAGCAGGATCTCGACAGTGCCCAGGCCAATGCGCGAACCACTGCGGCCGCGGTCAAAGAAGCGCAGGCCAACGTGGAGAAAGCGCAGCTGAATCTTGGCTATGCCACGGTGACGGCCTCCATCTCCGGACGGGCCGGCAGGGCGCTGGTCACGGAGGGGGCACTGGTCGGTCAGGGTGACGCCACCCAGCTCACGACGGTGGAGCAGATCGATCCGATCTACGTCAACTTCAGCCAATCGGTGGCCGAGCTGGGCGAGCTGGAGAACGCCGCCACCCAGGGCGGGAAGCCGGCGACCGATCACAAGCTCAAGATCGACGTGCTGATGCCGGATGGTACCCTCTACCCCCACCCGGGCACCCTGGACTTCTCGGATCTGGCGGTGGACCCGGCCACGGGGACGGTGTCCTTGCGTGGCGTGCTGCCGAACCCCGAGCGGCGCCTGCTGCCGGGCATGTTCGTTAACGTGCGCCTCACCACCGCCCAGCTCGACCATGCCTTCCTGCTCTCCCACGCCGCGGTGCAGCGCGACGAGAAGGGCGCCTACGCGCTGGTGGTGAACAGTGCCGGCAAGGTCGAGCAGCGCCGCCTGGAGACCCACGGCATGACCCGTACAAGCTGGATCGTCACCGGCGACCTCGCCGACGGCGACCAGGTGATCGTGTCGGGATTGCAGAAGGTACAGCCAGGCGCTGCTGCCAAGGCGGTGCCCACGGCCGGCGGCAGCGGCCAGACTGCCGCCGAGCGCTGAGGAACGAGCCATGCCGCGCTTCTTCATCGACCGGCCGATCTTCGCCTGGGTCGTCGCCATCCTTATCACCCTGGCCGGTGCCACCGCCATCTTCAAGCTGCCGGTGGCCGCTTACCCACCCATCGCGCCACCGCAGATCAGTATCAGCGCCTCCTACCCGGGCGCCAGTGCCGACGTGGTGGAGAAAACCGTGACCTCGGTGATCGAGCAGGAGCTCACGGGCGTGGACAATCTGCTGTACTTCTCCTCCACCTCACGCTCGAACGGCACGGTGCAGATCACGCTGACCTTCGAGACCGGCACCGACCCGGACATCGCGGCGGTGCAGACGCAGAACCGCCTCAGCCTGGCCGAGCCCCGCCTGCCCCAGGAAGTGGTCCAGAACGGCATCACCGTGGCGAAGGCCAACAACGATTTTCTCATGGTGATTGCCCTGCAGTCGGCCGATCGCAGCATGGACACCTATGCTCTGAACAATCTCATCGCCTCCCAGGTGCTTGACCCCATCAAGCGCCTGCCGGGGGTGGGCGGCGCCACCCAGTTCGGCTCCGGGTATGCCATGCGGATCTGGCTCAACCCGGATAAGCTGCGGGGCTACGGACTGAGTGCTTCGCAGGTGCTCGCCGCGGTTCGGGGTCAGAACATCCAGGTCGCGGCGGGCGCCATCGGCGCCGAGCCGGCACCGGCAGGCCAGGGATTCACCGCCTCGGTCACCGCCGCCAGCCGCTTCACCTCCGCCGATGAGTTCGGCAACGTGATCCTGCGCTCCAGCGCCGACGGCAGCACGGTGCGCCTGAAAGACGTCGCCCGCATCGAGCTGGGAGCCGAGGCCTACGGCCACGACGTTCACCTGAACGGCGATCCCATCGCCGGTTTCGCCATCCAGCTCGCTCCCGAGGCCAACGCCTTGCAGGTGGCCGAAGCGATCCGGGCCAAGATGGACCAGCTCGCCACCTACTTCCCGCCGGGCGTCACCTGGATGACGCCTTACGACAGCACCCAGTTCATCAGCATCTCCATCGAGGAGGTGGTGTACACGCTGGTGGCGGCGGTGGTGCTGGTGTTCCTGGTCATCCTGCTCTTTCTTCAAAACCTGCGCGCCACCTTGATTCCGACCCTGGTGGTGCCGGTAGCGCTGACCAGTGCGTTCGCCGGGATGTACGTGGCGGGATTCTCCATCAACGTGCTGAGCCTGTTCGGCCTGGTGCTGGCCATCGGCCTGGTGG
>CAYWTP010000317.1:0-4272 GCA_964461215.1 uncultured Ectothiorhodospiraceae bacterium
CGAGCCGTGGGTGCGCGGCAGCACCCCTACCCGGATGCTGATCGGCCGTACGGTGCGGGGATCGCGACCGTCGATACGCGGGCTGCCGGCGAGGATCTGGCCGCGCACGATGGTCTTCTCAAGCTTCCCGATGGCGCCGGCCACCTGCTCGGCGGTCCACTGTGGCGCTTCGCCGGCGGTTAGCTGCTCGGTGATGGATTTGCGTACCTCGCCCAGCCTGCCGTATCGCTCCATCTTGTCGGCGATGGCATAGACTTCACGCAGCGCCGCGGCACCGGCCGCGCTCACCGCCTCGGCCAGCGCCGGATCGCCGGCCGGCGGCGCAAAGGTCCACGCCGGCAGCGTAACCTCCGCCACCAGCTCACGAATCATCTTGATCACGGCCTGGGCCTGCTGGTGTCCGAACATGACCGCGTCCAGCATGACCTGCTCCGCCAGCCCGCGGGCCTCGGACTCCACCATCAACACGGCGTTCTCGGTACCGGCGACCACCAGGTCGAGCTGCGAGTCCTTCAGATCGCTCTGGCTGGGATTGAGCAGAAACTGTCCGTCCCGGTAGCCCACCCTGGCCGCACCGATGGGGCCATTGAAGGGAATACCCGAGATTGCGACCGCCGCGGAGGCCCCCACCAGCGCCGGAATGTCCGGATCGATCTCCGGATCCAGGGAAATCACCGTGGCGATGATCTGGACCTCGTTGGTGAAGCCCTTCGGGAACAGGGGCCGCATGGGCCGGTCGATGAGGCGTGAGGTGAGGATCTCCTTCTCGCTGGGCCGCCCCTCCCGCCGGAAGAATCCGCCGGGTATCTTGCCGGCCGCGTACGTCCGCTCCTGATAGTCCACGGTCAGGGGAAAGAAGTCCCGTCCCACCGCGGCCTCCTTCATTCCCACCACGGTAACCAACACGGAGGTGTCGCCCAGCGCCGCGATGACGGCCCCGGAGGCCTGGCGCGCGATCTCGCCGGTCTCGAGGCTCAGCGTATGTTTACCGTAAGCTACGGTCTTTCTTATTGAAGTCATCGGATTTCCTAAAACAAGCGAGGGGAGAGGCAGTCTCGAAGAAGCACTCAGCGGCGCAGGCCCAGACGCCCGATAAGCTCACGATAGCGTTCGATATCCGTCTTCTTGAGATAGTCGAGCAGCTTGCGCCGGCGGCTGACCTTCTTCAGAAGACCCTGGCGCGAATGGTGATCCTGGATATGCACCTTGAAGTGCTCGGACAGATCGTTGATCTCCGCCGACAGCAAGGCGATCTGCACCTCGGGCGAGCCCGTGTCGGCAGCCCCTCGCGCATACTCCTGTATCAATTGGGACTTGTGTTCCGCATTAAGAGACATTAGCGACTACTCCGAATACCTGGCAACGAGACGGCGTATTGTATCTTTGCGTCAGGAACCTAACAAGGGCGCAGACCCGATCCGGGCCGGCCGGCACTGCGCAGGTTTTTGGTTTATCTGGAAATTTACTGGACACCCTGGAGAAGTCTGCGGGGAGCCACACGGCCGTCGTCCAGCACCTCGCCCACGCCCAGAAAAAGCCGCTCGCCGGCATACAAGCGCACCCAGCCCCCGGTTGGAGCGTGGGGAACCATCACTGCCTGGCCCTGCCGCAGGTAGTACGCCGCGTCCCCGGACAAGCGCACGTCCGGCCACTGCGCGACCGCGGATTCCGCCGGCAGGAGCACCGAATCCAGCGCCGCCTCCCCCTCGGCTGCAAGCTCCCGCAGCCTCTCCAGGGTGACCATTTCCGGATCCTGGTAAGGACCGGATCCCAGACGCCGCAAGGCGGCGACGTGGGCCCCGCAGCCCAGCACCTCCCCCACATCCTCGGCCAGAGTACGGATGTAGGTCCCCTTGGAGCAGCGCACCTCGACCTTCAGGTCATCGCCTTGCGCCGCGAGCAGATCCAGAGCGTAGATCGTCACGGTGCGTGGCTTGCGCTCCACCTCCAGGCCGCGGTGAGCAAGCTTGTACAGCGGCTCGCCCTTGTACTTGATAGCCGAGTGCATGGGCGGCACCTGCTCGATGGCGCCCCGGAAGCGGGCTAGTGCCTGCTCCACCTGCTTGCCCGTCACACCCTGGGTGCTGCGGGTGGCGATAGACTCACCCTCGGCGTCCCCGGTACTGGTGCGCACGCCGAGACGGAAAGTGGCCAGATAATGCTTGTCCGCGTTGAGCAGGAAGCCGGAGATCTTGGTGGCTTCGCCCAGGCAGATGGGCAGCAGACCACTGGCGAGCTTATCCAAGCTGCCGGTATGCCCCGCCTTGCGGGCATTGAAAATGTGTTTGGCCGCCTGCAGAGCGTCATTGGAGCTGATGCCCAGCGGCTTGTCCAGGAGCACTATCCCATGGACGTCGCGTCCTTTTCTTCGGTGCCGGCCCATGGTCAGTCTTCTTCCTCTTCGGACGCTAGCCGGTCGGAGGCAACCGCCCGATCGATCAGGGCCGAAAGCCGGGAGCCGTCGCTGATGGACGTGTCGTGGACGAAGCGAAGCTCGGGAACGGTCCGGGTGTTCAGGCGCTTGGCCAGGCCGGTCCGCAGGAACCCCGCGGCATGGCGCAGGCCGCGCAGCACTTCGGCCGGCTCCTCGGCCTCATCCAGGCAGCTCACGAAGATCTTGGCGTGAGCCAGATCCCGGGATACCTCAACGGCGGATATGGTGATCCTTGCCAGGCGGGGGTCGCTGACTTCCCGTTGCAGCATCTCGGCGAGGATGCGCTGGACCTCTTCCGCTACCCGCTGGGTGCGGCTGAACTCGCGTGGCATAAGGCACTCAATCAATGCTGTTGCAGGTAGGGCACGGTGAGCATTGCAGCCGGCTCACCCGGTCCCGTGAGCGGACGCCGGACGGCACGCCGGTGCGCGGCCGTGCGGAAACCGCCCGATTCGGGCTCTGCTTAGAGCGTGCGGGCGATCTCCACCGTCTCGAAGACCTCGATGTGATCGCCGACTTTGACATCATTGTAGTTCTTGACGCCGATACCGCACTCCGTGCCCGCTTTCACCTCGGCCACGTCGTCCTTAAAGCGGCGTAGAGATTCCAGCTCACCTTCGAAGATCACCACATTGTCGCGCAGTACGCGGATCGGGTTGTGCCGGCGCACCGTGCCCTCGGTGACCATGCAGCCCGCGATGGCACCGAGCTTGGGCGAGCGGAATACATCCCGGACCTCGGCGATGCCCACGATCTGCTCTCTGACCTCGGGAGCCAGCTTGCCGCTGATGGCTAGCTTCACCTGATCGATGACGTCGTAGATGACGCTGTAGTAGCGCACGTCTACGCCTTCCGACTCGATGAGCCTGCGCGCCGCCGCATCCGCACGCACGTTGAAGGCGATGATGGTGGCCTGGGAGGCGATGGCCAGATTGACGTCGGTCTCGTTGATACCGCCCACGCCGCTGCCCACGATCTTGACCCTTACCTCGTCCGATGACAGGCTCGTCAGGGCATCGCGCAGGGCCTCCGCGGAGCCCTGCACGTCGGCCTTCAGCACCAGGTTCACCGACGAGGCCTCGCCTTCCTCCATCTGCTGGAATACGTCTTCCAGCTTGGCCGCCTGCTGCTTGGCCAGGCGGACCTCGCGATACTTGCCCTGGCGGAACAAGGCGATCTCACGCGCCTTGCGCTCATCCGGTACCACCACCGCCTCGTCACCCGCGTTGGGCGCGCCGGACAGGCCCAGCACCTCCACCGGAATGGAGGGACCCGCTTCGGCGACCTCCTTGCCGGTCTCGTCGAACATCCCGCGCACCCGGCCAAACTCCTGCCCGCTGAGCAAGATGTCGCCCTTGCGCAGGACACCGCTCTGCACCAGCATCGTGGCCACCGGACCACGGCCCTTGTCGAGCCTCGACTCCACGATGACCCCGGTGGCCGGCCCCTCGGTGGGTGCCCCCAGCTCCAAGACTTCGGCCTGGAGCAGGATCGCGTCCAGCAGGTCGTCAACCCCATCGCCGGTCTTGGCCGAGACGTTGACGAACATCGACTCGCCGCCCCACTCCTCCGGCATCACCTCGTGCTGGGACAGCTCCTGCTTGACCCGATCCGGATCGGCATCCTCTTTGTCTATCTTGTTAATGGCCACGATGATCGGTACCCCCGCCGCCTTGGAGTGCTGAATCGCCTCCACGGTCTGGGGCATGACGCCATCGTCGGCGGCCACCACCAGCACCACGATGTCCGTGGCCTTGGCACCGCGCGCACGCATGGCGGTAAAGGCCGCGTGGCCCGGGGTGTCCAGGAAGCTAATGATGCCCTTGGGCGTATCCACG
>CAYWTP010000318.1:0-4269 GCA_964461215.1 uncultured Ectothiorhodospiraceae bacterium
GCATGTTCACCAGCCGCGCCGAGTACCGGCTGCTGCTGCGCGAGGACAATGCCGACCTGCGTCTGACCCCCGCCGGCAGGGCCCTCGGGGTGGTGGATGACGCCCGCTGGTGCGATTTCGACGCCAAACGCGAGGCCATCGAGCGTGAGCGCCAGCGCTTGCAGCGAACCTGGCTCAGGCCCGAGGAGGCTACCGAGCAGGAGGTGGTGCGAGTACTGGGCCAGCCCATCGCCCGCGAGTACACCTTGCACGAACTGCTGTGCCGTCCCGACGTCGGCTACGCGGAGCTCATGACCCTGCCCGGAATGGGACCCGGCACTGCGGACCCCCTGGTGGCCGAGCAGCTTCAGATCCAGGCCAGGTACCGAGGCTACATCGAGCGCCAGGAGCTGGAGATCAGCCGTCACCGGCGCCATGAGGACACCCTGCTGCCAACGGACCTTGATTATGCCGAGGTGCGGGGGCTGTCGGCGGAGGTGCGCCAGAAGCTCATGGCCCAGCGTCCGGAAACCCTGGGTCTGGCCTCGCGCATTCCCGGCGTGACACCTGCCGCCATCTCGCTGCTGCTGGTACACCTGAAGAAGCGGGCGCTGAGCGAGCGCAAGAGCGCCTGAGGCCTAAGGCGTGCCGCAGCCGACCCCGGGCGAGGTCCTGGACGACGGGCTGGCGCGCCTGGGCCTGCCCCTGGCGCCGGACCGGGTCGAGGCTCTGCTGCGGTACCTGGAGCTGCTCGGCAAATGGAGCCGCACCTACAACCTGACCGCAGTGCGCCATCCGGCCACGATGGTGGTCCGGCATCTGCTGGACTCCCTGGCGGTGTCGGGCTACGTGAGCGGTGGCCGGCTGCTGGACGTGGGAACGGGACCGGGGCTGCCGGGCATGGTCCTGGCCATCGCCCGCCCCGCTCTGCATTGCGTGCTGCTGGACGCCAACGGCAAGAAGACCCGGTTCTGCATCCAGGCGGCCGCGGTGCTGGGTCTGAGCAACGTGGAGGTGGTGCAGGCGCGGATCGAGACCTACCGGAGCCGGCAGCGTTTTTCGAGCGTTACAGCCCGGGCCTTTGGCACCGTGCGGGAGCTGGTCGACCTGACCGCGCCCTTGTGCGCCCCGGATGGACGCGTGCTGGCTATGAAGGGGGCTTATCCCGCCGCCGAGATCGGCGAGGTGGCGCGCGTCCAGGAGTGTGCTAAAGTCATCCCGCTTTTTGTTCCGGGCCTGGACGCCGAGCGTCACCTGGTGGTCGTGGACATGGGTTGTGTGAAACAGCACACGCCTGCTTGAGGAGCTGCATATGCCGAGGATCATCGCAGTCGCCAACCAGAAGGGCGGCGTGGGCAAGACCACGACCAGCGTCAACCTGGCGGCGTCCCTGGCTGCCGCCAAACGGCGGGTGCTGCTGGTGGACCTGGACCCGCAGGGCAATGCCACCATGGGCAGCGGGGTGGACAAGCGCGATCTGAAGCGCTCCACCTATGACCTGCTGATGGGCGACGCCGGGGCGGCGGAAGTGGCCGTGGCCGCCCAGTCCTCCGGATACACGTTGCTGCCGGCCAACGGTGATCTGACCGGCGCCGAGGTGGGACTGCTGGAGGAGCTGGGCCGGGAGCTGCGGCTACGCCATGCTCTGGAGGTGGTCAAGGCCGACTACGACTACGTCATCGTCGACTGCCCGCCGGCGCTGAACATGCTCACGGTGAATGCGCTGGTGGCGGCCGACACGGTGATGATCCCCATGCAGTGCGAGTACTACGCCCTGGAAGGGCTGTCCGCTCTGCTGGACACGGTGGAGAAGATCCGCCGTATCCTCAATCCCAGACTACGGGTGGAAGGGCTGCTGCGCACCATGTTCGATCCGCGCAACAACCTGGCCAACCAGGTCTCCGCGCAGCTCGTGCAGCACTTCGGCGACAAGGTCTACCGCACGGTGATCCCTCGCAACGTGCGATTGGCTGAGGCGCCCAGCCATGGTCTGCCGGTGCTGCTGTACGACAAGACGTCGCGCGGAGCCCTGGCCTACCTGGCCCTGGCCGGAGAGATCCTGCGCAAGGACAACGCCGCCGCCGTGGCGGTGTGAAGACCGCGGATGCCGGTGGCTGCCGGCCCGAACAGGACCCTGAAGAGCGTAAGGCTTGATTGATGGTAACCAAGAAGCGAGGACTGGGCCGGGGGCTCGATGCGTTGCTCGGGGGCAGCGGCGCGGGGACGGAAGCCGAGCAGCCTGAGAGATCCGCCGCGCATGGCCTGCGGGAGCTGCCGGTGGATCTGTTGCAGCGCGGGCGCTACCAGCCCCGCATCGACATGGACGCCGAGGCCCTGGAAGAGCTGGCCGCCTCCATACGCTCCCAGGGGGTGGTGCAGCCTATCGTGGTACGGCCCATCGACGACGGCAGCCGCTTCGAGATCATCGCCGGTGAGCGGCGCTGGCGGGCGGCCCAGATCGCGGGCCTGGACACTATTCCGGCGGTGATCCGGGAGGTGCCGGATCAAGCCGCCATCGCCATCGCCCTGATTGAGAACATCCAGCGTGAAGATCTCAATCCCATCGAGGAAGCCCATGCCCTGCGACGGCTGATAGCGGAGTTCGACATGACTCACCAGCAGGCTGCGGATGCGGTCGGCCGTTCGCGGGCAGCGGTGAGCAACCTGCTGCGGCTGCTGGATCTGGCTCCGGAGGTCAAGACTTTGCTGGAGCACGGTGACCTGGAGATGGGCCACGCACGGGCGCTGCTGGCACTGGCCGCGGAGACCCAGGTGCCCACGGCCCGCCAGGTCGTGTCCAAGGGGCTGTCGGTGCGTGAGACCGAGCAGCTCGTGCGCCGGGTCCAGACCGGCGCTGACGGCGAGTCCGGTCGAGTCAAGACCGCCGATCCGGATACCCGCCGGCTCCAGGACGATCTGTCCGAGCGCCTCGGGGCGGCCGTGCGCATCCAACACGGCGCCAGCGGCAAGGGCCGGCTGGTCATCCAGTACAACACTCTGGACGAGCTGGACGGGATCTTAGCCCACATCAAGTAAGCCGCCTGCGGTGGCATGTCCTGACGTTGCCCTTGGACCATGAATTTCTTATACTGCTGCGCGCTCTTGCGTGGGGTTCCCATCCGCTACGGCGCGAGTGCCCGATCTACGCAGCTTGGATGCTGCATCAGCAAATGGGCGTATGTCGCTGTCCGCTCGGGAGACATTGAAAATCGTGAACCGCTCCATCGCCTTCCATGAGGGCGAGGTTATTGTTTTGCTGGCGTCTCAGGCGGTCCTGGTCGCGGTGGCGGTGGGTGCCTTCCTGTTCCTGGCGGGGTTGCCCCACGCCCAGGCGGCAGCCTACGGGGGCGGAATCGCCTTGCTCAGCGCGTGGCTGCTGGGGCGGCACGTGCGCCGGGCCTCCGAGGTCGCCAGGACCAATCCGGGGCGCGAGACTGCGGTGCTGTATATCGGGGCGGTACAGCGCTTCGTGCTGATCCTGGTGCTGTTCGGGCTGGGGATGGGGAAATTGGGTCTGGCGCCTCTGCCACTGCTGGTGGGCTTCGGGGCGGCACAGGCCGGGTATCTAATCAGTGGCCTGCGCGGGCGCGCCGGCCGTGAGGCGGAGAAACTGGGTTGAGCGAATCAGCAGGCGCCGCGACCGACAATCCGGTCCAGTACATCCAGCACCATCTGACCAACTGGTGCCTGGGCTGTGATCCGCACACCCACAAGCCGGCGAACATCGTCGACTTCCACGCATTCTTCGTGGACACCTTCCTGTGGGGCGTGCTGCTTGCCGGGATATTCATGTATCTGGCCTGGCGGGTGGGCAAGTGCCTGGACCCCGACAAGCCCAGGGGCCTGCAGAACCTGCTCGAGGTCGTGGTTGAGTTCGTCAATCAGCAGGTGAAGGACATCTTTCCGGGCCGTAATCCAATCATCGGGCCCATCGGCATCACCATCTTCGTGTGGGTGTTCCTGATGAACACCATGGACCTGATTCCGGTAGACCTGCTGCCGTGGATCGCCGGCCTGGTCGGCGGAGACCTGCTGGGAGTGGACCCGCACCATGTGTACATGCGGGTGGTCCCCACCACCAACCTGGACACCACCTTCGCCCTGGCCCTGAGCGTGTTCGGGCTGATCATCTTCTACAACCTCAAGGTCAAGGGTGTGCTGGGCTACGGCAAGCAGTTCCTGACCCACCCCTTCGGCCCGTGGCTGGCCCCGGTCAACGTCGTCATGACCACCATCGAAGAGGTGGCCAAGCCCGTCAGCCTGGGCCTGCGACTTTTCGGAAACATGTTC
>CAYWTP010000319.1:0-4217 GCA_964461215.1 uncultured Ectothiorhodospiraceae bacterium
AGGCCCGGACGGCGCGATACTCAACCATCACCGCAAGCTGATGCCCACCAACCCCGAGCGCATGGTGTGGGGCTTGGGCGATGCCTCGGGACTGCGTGCCGTTGATACCCCGGTGGGGCGGATTGGAGCCCTGCTGTGCTGGGAGAACTACATGCCGCTGGCGCGATTTGCCCTGTATGCTCAGGGTATCGACATCCACATCGCGCCCACCTATGACAGCGGCGAGGGCTGGATTGGCACCCTGCAGCACATCGCCCGCGAGGGTGGATGCTGGGTGATCGGCGCCGGCGTCGCCCTGCGCAACCGGGATCTGCCGGACGACCTGCCGGGACGGGACGTGCTTTATCCGCCGCAGGAAGACTGGATCAACCCGGGCGACTCGGTGGTCATCGCCCCCGGCGGGAATACAGTAGCCGGTCCACTGCACGAGCGGCAGGACATTCTGTATGCCGAACTCGACCCCGCGCGCTCGGCCATTGCCCGCCGCACCTTCGATGTGGCCGGACACTATGCCCGCCCGGACGTGTTCACCCTGCGGGTCAACCGGCAGAAGCAATCACCGATTGAGTTCGAACCATGAGCGTGCTGGGCATCGCAGCCGATCGGGCAGTCCACGGATGGCTCGCAGGAGCGGCCGCAAGGCCGCGAACAAGCACCAAGCCGTGCCGGAGCCGTTCGCGGGCTAACGCCCGCTCCTACCCTTTGCGCACACAGCCATACGGCGAGGCCCCTCGATGTCCGGCAAGAGCTCTCAGCATGTTTCACTCCGGCGGAGTCGGACGGCGCTCGGTCGGCCAACCCTCTTTGCGCCACGCGGTCATGCCGCCGCGCACCACCTGCACTTGAGTAAAGCCCCGGCGGGTCAGGAGGGCGGCCGCCTTGGCGGAGCGGCAGTCGGTCCGGCAGACGATGGCGATGGGCCGTGCCGGGTCCTCGCCCAGCTCGTCCAGGCGATCGGCCAGCTCTTCCAGCGGCAGACTGCGGGCGGCGGCCAGGTGTCCTTGCTCGCCGACGTAGTCAGCGGCGGTGCGCACGTCGACCACCAAGAGATCCTCTTGCGCGTCCAGACGCCGCTTAAGCTCCTCCACCGCCAGCATCGGCCGCTCCCGCAGCTTGGTGATCAGGCGCGGAAGAAATGCCGCGGCGGCGAGCAAGGCCAGTGCGATCAGAATCTTGCGTACTAACCCTTCTCCGCCCGCGACCGCCTCGCGCCCCGCGTAGCCGAGGTAGGTGTACGCGACCGCGCCGGGAAACATGAACACGTAGGTGGCGACCAGGTAATGCAGAAAGCCAACGCGCGTCAGCCCCAGGGCGTAGTTCAGCAGGTTGAAGGGAAACAATGGCACCAGGCGGGTGAAGGCGACGAAGCGCCAGCCTTCGGATTCCACGCCCTTGAGCAAACGTCCGACGCGCCCCGTACGCTTTCCCAGGCGTGCTCGTACCCACTCCGATGCCAGGTAGCGCGCGATCAGGAAGGCCAGTGCGGCGCCCAGCGTGGCGCCCGTCAAGTTGTAGAAGGTGCCCCACGCGGGGCCGAACAAGGCCCCGCCGGCCAGGGTTAGCACCGAGCCCGGAAGAAACAGGACCGTGGCGATGGCATACAGTGCCATGAACAGGAGCGGACCTGCCATGCCGGCACTGGCAAGCCAGTCTTTCAGGGTTCCGGCGTCGAGCCGGTCCCTGTAGATGAAAGCCAGAGCAATTCCGCCGAGGAGGGCAAGTGCCACCAGGCCGCGCCGCAACGTTTTGTTCCCCTCATGCATCGGGCTCGTCTCTTGCGTCCCACTGTCGGCGGTTGATGGCATAGCCGGTGATACGGCCGCGAAACGGCAGTGCGAGCAGCCCGGGCACCCAGCTCACCTCACGCCGGCTGCGGTAGCCGTGGATACCGATGGTCATGCCTTGGTGGCCTGCTCGCGGCTGCTCCCGGTAAGTGCCGAGCAGCCTGTCCCACCAGGAAAGGTTGAAGCCGAAGTTGGAGTTGGCCTCGTCGTCCTCCACCGAGTGGTGCACGCGGTGCATATCGGGCGTGACCACCAGCCAGCGCAGTGCGCGGTCGAGTCCCTCGGGCAGGCGCACGTTACCGTGGTTGAACATCGCCATACCGTTGAGGATCACCTCGAACAGAATCACCGCCACTACCGGCGGTCCCAGTACGAGGATGGCGGCGAACTTGATGAGCATGGAGAGGATGATCTCCAACGGATGGAAACGCGCACCGGTAGTGAGGTCATAGTCCAGATCCGCGTGGTGTACCCGGTGAATTCGCCACAAGGCCGGGACGGCGTGCACCATGACGTGCTGGAGCCAGATGACGAAGTCCATCGCGGTCACCGCCGCCGGCACGGCAAGCCAGGCGGGGAGCTGGAAGTAATTGAGCAGACCCCATCCTTGTGCGGCCGCGAAAGCCGCCATGCCCACTGCCGCGGCCGGGAACAGCAGACGCAGGAGCGCTGTGTTCAGGACCACCAGGCCCAGGTTGTTCGCCCAGCGCACCGCTTTGGACACCGTCAACGCCCGGCGTGGGGCGAATACCTCCCACGCAGCCATGAGGGCAAAGATGCCGAGAAAGAAACCGAGGCGGATGATCGCCTCGTGCGACTGCACAAATCCATCCAAGAAGCTGCTCCTCCGGCCATTGCGCCGGCTCCAGCGGCAAGCGCAGCGGGGTTACATTGCCACCAAGCAAACGCTATCATTCAACCAGTTGGTTGAATATATAATCCGGGTCCGGAACGATGTCAAGACGCCAGCAACCCAAGCAGGCCTTGTTCGAGCAGCTCGCGGTGGTCGCGCGCGCCCTGGGAAGCGCGGCTCGCCTGGAGCTCATCGACTTCCTCGCCCAGGGCGAACGCAGCGTCGACGATCTCGCCCAGGTGGCAGGCCACTCGGTGGCCAACACCTCCAAGCACCTCCAGCAGCTCAAGGCCGCCGGTCTGGTGGAGGCGCGCCGCGACGGCAAACGCATCCGCTACCGTCTTGCCGACGAGCGGGCGCTCGATACCATCGGCGGCCTGCGGGCACTCGCCGAAGCGCATCTGGACCAGGTCGGTGAGCTGGTGGCGAGCTACCTGCGCAGCCGCGATGCGCTGGAGCCGCTACCCGCGGCGGAACTGCTGCAGCGGGCTCGTGACGGCCTGGTGACCGTCGTCGACGTGCGGCCGCCGCAGGAGTATGCGCAAGGACATATCGCCGGCGCGGTGAACATACCGCTCGACCGGCTCGAGACTCATCTGAAGGCGCTGCCGCGCGAACGTGAGATCATCGCCTACTGCCGCGGTCCCTGGTGCGTGCTGTCTTTCGAGGCGGTGGCGCGCCTGCGCATGGCAGGCATGCGGGCCCGGCGCCTGGAGAACGGCCTTCCGGAGTGGCGGCGGGCGGGCCTGCCGATCGAATCCGATTAGAGCCACATCGGTCGTGCTGCCGACGTCGGATTTCGTTGATCGAAATACCGGGCACGTAGTTCAACGGGACTTGGCTGGATTCTCCCAGCGCAGACCTCGGAACCGCGCGAAGTCGCGGTCACATGCCAGGGCAGTCCCACGGACTCGTCGCCGTTAACCGCGTCCGCCCACCACTCAAGCAACAGCCGGTGATGCGGGGCGTCCTCGTTTACGGCGTAGAGCAGGACATTCAGATCAATGATCTACACTGCCTACAGCCTCAGCTCAGGCCTCACGCCTCGATCATCTCCCCCAGTCCCCCGCCGGGCTGGATCATGGGCAGCACGTCCTCCATACGATCGATCCACACGTCCACCAGGACCGGCCCGGTGTGGGCCAGGGCCTCGGCGGTGGCCGAGTGCACCTTGGCGGGGTTGCGCACCCGCATGGTCTTGAGCCGGGGATAGACGTACTGCAGTCCGGTCAGGTTGGGCATCTGATGGCGGCAGCTTTGGTCCGAGTCGATGCAGTCGGGATCACAGGAGGCATCCCGGGCCAGGCAGGTCTCGTAGTGGTGGCCGTCGTCCATCATGTCCTCCCACTGGCGCACCATGCCCAGGTAGCCGTTGTTGAGCACGAATATCTTCAGCGGCACGTCGTTGGCCACCACGGTGCCTAGCTCCTGGATGTTCATCTGGAAACTGCCGTCACCGTCTACCAGGACCACCGGCTTGGCCGGATCGGCGAACCAGGCGCCAATCGCGGCGGGTAGGCCGAAGCCCATGGTTCCCAGGCCGCCCGAGCTGACCCACTGCCGCGGCCGCGTGAAGCGGT
>CAYWTP010000320.1:0-4214 GCA_964461215.1 uncultured Ectothiorhodospiraceae bacterium
GCATAGTAATCCAGGAAGAACAGGGGCTCGGCCCCCTGCACGACCAAGTCGTTGGCGCACATGGCGACCAGATCGATGCCCACGGTGTCATGGCGCCCGGTCTCGATAGCGAGCCTGAGCTTGGTGCCCACGCCGTCGGTGCCGGAGACCAGCACGGGTTGGCGGTAGCGGTCCACGGGTAGCTCAAACAGCGCCCCGAAGCCGCCCAATCCCTGCATGACCCCGTCGCGCCGGGTCCGCCGTGCAATGGGCTTGATGCGGTCCACCAGATCGTTGCCGCGGTCAATGTCGACACCAGCGTCGCGGTAGCTAAGGCCAGGCGGGGTGTGCGCGTTCACGGCCCCGTATGTTAATAGTCGCTCACGATACGCGCAAACCTTGACTTGTCTGCGGGGCTTGCATAGCGTTCCCGCTGGCTAAACGCAACCACTGTGGATTGTGCCCATGCGCCCGCCTCTTACTTTCCTAGTCCTCGCCGCGGTTCTGTTCGCCGGTGGCCCACTGACCCGGGGCGCGGAGGTGCAGGGCCTGTACGAGGCTCAGGTGGACGTGACGAGCCAGACGCCCGACGAGCGGATGCGCGCCTTGCGCAGCGCCCTGGCGCAGGTGCTGGTGAAGGCCTCGGGCCTGCGTGCCGTGGCCGAGAATCCCGCCCTGGCCGGTGCCTTCAAGGAACCCTCCCGATACGTGCAGCAATACCGTTATCGCACTCTGCCGCCGCAGCCGGGTGCCGAGCCCTCGAAAGAGACCAGTCAGGACGTGCTGTGGGCACGATTCGACGAGGCGGCGATAAACGCCTTGCTGGTGCAGGCCGGCCTTCCGGCCTGGGGCAAGGCGAGGCCGTTGGTGCTGGCATGGGTGGCGGTGGAGGACGGCGGGAAACGGGATCTGCTGACCTCCGACGCGGACAACCCGCTTGCCAGTGCCATGCAGCGTCAAGCTGCGGCCCGGGGGGTGCCGTTGGTTCTGCCGCTGTATGACCTGGAGGATCAAGCGCACGTACGGGTCAGCGACGTTTGGGGGGAGTTCACCGACACTCTGCGGGATGCCTCACGCCGATATGGCAGTGACGCGGTACTGGCGGCCAGGGCCTATAAGGTGGCGGGGGCGTGGGAGGTCCGGTGGGCTCTGGTCCTCGGCGATCAGCCTGAGCGCTGGGTCAGCGACGACGATCGCCTGGATCTGGCGCTGGATGAAGGGGTGGATCAGGCCGTGGACCGGCTGGCGGAGCGCTTCGCCAGAACCGCTCCCGGTGGCGAGAACGAGGACCTGGATCTGATCGTGACCGACATACGGAGCGTGGACGACTACGCCAGGGCATTGCGTTATCTCAAGAGTGTGGACCGGGTCAATGCTGTTGACGTGATCCGTATGGAGCCCGGACAGGCAACCTTCAGACTGAGGACGCGGGCCGACAAGGGTACTATCAGTCAGTCGATTGCCTTGGGCAGCACCTTGGGTGCCGTTGCCGCGGGAGACACCTGGACCTACCAGCTGCTGCCGTGACGTGGCGCCATCTTCCGAATGTCCTGAGCGTGGTGCGCATGCTGCTGGTGCCGCCTGCGATCGTGGCCCTGGTGACCCACCGGTACGGCACTGCGCTGCTGCTAATGGTGATCGCGGGAGCCAGCGATGTGCTCGACGGGTTTCTGGCCCGGCGTTTCGGCTGGGAGACGCGTCTAGGCTCCATCCTGGATCCGATGGCAGACAAGCTGCTGCTGGTGTCCAGCTACCTGACCCTGGCCTGGCTGGGTCCCGTGCCTGTGTGGCTAGCGATTGTAGTGATCGGGCGCGACGCGGTCATCGTGGGTGGGGCCGTCGCTTATCATTACCTCATCGACCCGGTCCCCATGGCCCCTACGATCCTCAGCAAGCTCAATACCTTGGCGCAGACCACGCAGGTTATCGTGGTGGTTGCGACCCTTTATAGAGGCATCTTCGCCGACGGCTTCCTCCACGCGCTGGTCTGGCTTGTGGCTCTTACCACTGCCGGCTCGGGCATCCAGTATGTGTACGCTTGGAGCTTGCGGGCGCGGCGCCAGAGGACGGGGCGCGCGTGACGGGCTCGCAGCGCTGGCTGATGCTGTCGATTCTCGCTGCGGCGGCGGTGTTGATGTACCTGCTGGCTCCGGTGCTGACTCCTTTTCTGGCCGGTGCGCTGCTAGCCTATATGGGCGACCCGCTGGTTGACCGCCTGGAGGAGAGAAAGCTGCCCCGGACGGGCGCGGTGACCGTCGTCTTTGTCGGGCTGTCGGTGCTGGGGTTGGCCATGCTGCTGTTCCTGGTGCCTCTTCTGGAGCAACAGGTGGCGGCACTGGTCCGCAGACTCCCATCGTACCTGGCGTGGGTCCAGGGCCACGCCTATCCCGCGCTTGGGTCGCTCATTGGCGGGGAGGCGGGGCAGGAGCCGGGCCTGGATCAGCTCAAGCAGATTATCGCCGAGCAGTGGCAGCAGGCCGGTGGCCTTGTGGTGGGGCTGGTGAAACACCTGTCGGCGTCTGGCCTCGCTGTGTTGGGGTGGCTGGCAAACCTGGTCTTGATTCCCGTCGTGACCTTCTACCTGCTGCGGGACTGGGACCGGCTGGTGGCGAGGATTCGGGAGCTTCTTCCGCGCGGCGTGGAGCCGACTGTCGTCTCCCTGGCTTCTGAGTGTGATCAGGTGCTGGCCTCCTTCCTCAGGGGGCAGCTCCTGGTCATGCTCTCCCTCGGCCTGATCTACAGTGTCGGCCTCTGGCTCACAGGACTGGAGCTGGCGCTGCTCATCGGATTGACTGCCGGATTGCTCAGCTTCGTTCCCTACCTTGGTTTCATCCTGGGAATCGGGGCGGCCGCCGCCGCGGTGGTGGTCCAGTTTCACGACTGGCTGCACGTCGGCTACGTCTTTGCCGTCTTCGGCGTCGGCCAGACCCTGGAGGGAACCGTGCTCACACCCAGGCTGGTGGGGGACCGTATCGGCCTGCATCCGGTGGCGGTGATATTCGCGGTGCTGGCCGGCGGACAGCTTTTTGGCTTCTTCGGGGTTCTGCTGGCGCTGCCCGTTGCCGCGGTGGCTATGGTCCTGCTGCGGGAATTCCACCGTCGGTACGTGGGCAGCCGGCTGTATAGCTCATGACGCCGGTCGGGCTTGCCCAGCTCCCCCTGGCCTTCCGGCTGCGGGAGGGTCCCAGCTTCGCCAACTTTGTCGAAGGTCGCAATTCGGGGGCGCGTGACTGGGCCCAGGCTGCCGCTAGTGGTCAGGGTGAGCAGTCTATTTACCTATGGGGCGCCAAGGGTACGGGCAAGACCCATCTGCTAGAAGCTGCTTGTCGCCTGGGATGCGAGCGGGGCAGCGAAGCCGTCCTGTTACCCCTGGAGCAGTGGGGACAGCTTAGTCCGGGTATCTTGGCGGGCCTGGATCAATTGTCCCTGGTATGCGTAGATGACCTGGAAAATATCGCTGGCCGCCCGGAATGGGAGGAACAACTGTTTCATCTTTACAACCGCGCCCAGGAGTCAGGTACCCGGCTGCTGATGACGGGGGCGCGAGTGCCGGCGGCTTTGGGACTGTGCCTGAGCGATCTGAGATCGCGGGTCGGAGCGGCTTTGACTGTCCGTCTACGGCCGCTGGATGACGATGGGCGGGTGCTGGCCTTGCAGAGCCGCGCCCTGGAGCGGGGGTTTCAGCTACCCGACGACGCCGCCAGATACCTCATTCGGCGCCAGCCCCGGGACATGCATTCCCTGCTTCGGCTGTTGGAAGACCTGGACGCGGCCTCGCTGGCGGCCCAGCGGCGGGTCACCATCCCGTTCATACGCTCGCTGGTCGAGCAACGTTCGCGCTAGTACGCGCCGCCGCGAGCCGCGGCCAAAAGTACCGCTTGACGGGCCCGGTGACCTGCGTATAATGCGCGCCTCTCACGGAGAGAGGGCAGTAAGAAGGTAGCCGCAGCTGGAGACATCAGGGTTAAGGGAGTTGACTGGCCAGCTACGTAGAGTACAATGTTTTGCTCGCTGCTGAGACTTAAGCGCTCAGCAACAGCTCTTTAAAAATCCAATTCAGGTAATCTGTGTGGGTTCTTGTGTCGGTAGACGGCTTCATAGCAACGACTATCGGCGTAAGTAACTTAAGCAACACGTTAAGTTATTCCGTCGAGCCAAGTTTGGCCACGTAAGTGGCCGGCAAACTTAAACTGAAGAGTTTGATCCTGGCTCAGATTGAACGCTGGCGGCATGCC
>CAYWTP010000321.1:0-4212 GCA_964461215.1 uncultured Ectothiorhodospiraceae bacterium
GGGGGTTTTAACCCTCCCAAGGGGAGACAATAAAGAGGCAACCCCCGATGCAGCGATACACGGACCAGAGCCCGAATCCCGATCGGTTGGCGATCTCCCTTTCCGACCCGCGGCATCCAAGACACAACCGCCTCGCCCGGCCCTTGGTCTTCTATCGCCGGACCATCGGTTTGGCCGGCACGGCGATCGCACCCTGGGTGGATCTCTGGGTGCGCCTGTGGCTCGCCCAGACCTTCCTGGTCTCGGGTCTGCTCAAGATAGGGAATTGGGACAATGCCCTGGCGCTGGCACGTTACGAGTACCCGGTGTCCTGGATGGACCCGGTGACGGCGGCCTACACGGGCGCCACCATCGAGCTGGTCGCGCCGGTATTGCTGGCTTTCGGACTCGCTACCCGCGCTGCCGCCTCCGCTCTGCTCGCCCTCACCCTGGTCATCCAACTCAGCTATCAGCCCTTCAATGCCCAGCTTCTCTGGGCCGCCCTACTGGGATGGCTGGTTGTGCGCGGCGCCGGGGCGCTGTCCCTGGATCGCTTGTTCGTCCGCGGCCTGGCTGACAGCGCCCTGCCGGGGGCGGCGGCAATGATCCGCGGGGCGGCTGCCCTCACGCGCTATGGGGAGCCGGTCTATCTCCTGCTGCTGCGACTATGGCTGGCGGTGGCTTTGGTAGCCGTGAGTACCGGCGGCGGCGAGGGGCTGGCGTCCTTGTTCATCCTGAAGACCCTGGCGCCATTCGCGGGCCCCTACGCCATCGTCGCGGCACTCCTCCTGGTAGCTGGACTGGCGCTGCGGCCGGTCGCGATCGCGCTTATCCTGCTGGTTCTCGGCGTCGAGGTCATGGAGCCGGCCCAGCTCGACAACGTCCATTACCTGGCCCTGCTGCTGGCCGGCTTCGCCCTTTACGGCGCCGGCGCCCTGTCCCTCGACACCCTGACCGCCGCCCGCCTGCGCCCGCGCTTTCCGCAGCTGGACGGCGGGCCCGCGTTCGACCTCGAGGGGCTGCCGCGGGTGGTGGTGGTCGGGGCCGGTTTCGGGGGCCTCGCCTGCGTGAAGGCGCTGCGCAGCACGCCAGTCGACATCACCCTGGTCGACCGCCACAACTATCACCTGTTCCAGCCGCTGCTCTACCAGGTGGCCACCACGGCGCTGGCACCGGGGGACATCGCGGTACCCATCCGCTCCCTGCTGCGCGATCAATTCAATGCCCGGGTGCTGTTGGGCGAGGTCTCGGGCATCGATAGCGCCCGCAAGGAGGTGACGATCGGCGACCGGCGCCTTCCCTACGATTACCTGGTGCTGGCGACCGGCGCCTCCCACAGCTACTTCGGGCACGACGATTGGGCGCCCTTCGCGCCGGGCTTGAAGCAGATCCAGGACGCGACCGCGGTGCGCAGCCGCATCCTGCTCGCCTTCGAGCAGGCTGAGACGGCCGAGGACCCGGACGAGCGCCAAGCCCTGCTGACCTTCCTCATCGTCGGCGCCGGCCCCACCGGCGTGGAGCTGGCCGGCGCCATCGCCGAGCTGGCGCGCTTCGGCATGGAAAAGGAATTTCGCTACCTGGACCCGGCCAGCGCGCGGGTCATCCTCGTACAGTCCGGACCGCGCATCCTGCCGGTCTTTCCCGAGAGGCTCTCGGCTGGGGCCGAGGCCTCGCTGCGCAAGCTCGGCGTGGAGGTCCTCACTGACAGCCGGGTGGAGGCCATCGATGCTGAAGGCGTCAAGGTGAGCGGCACGCCCATCATCGCCCACACCGTCTTCTGGGCCGCCGGGGTGGTGGCCTCCCCCGCGGGCAAGTGGCTCGGCGTGGCCTGCGACCGCAGCGGGCGGGTCGAGGTGGGACCCGATCTGTCGGTGCCTTCTCTGCCCGAGGTCTTCGTGGTCGGCGACACGGCCGCGTCCAACGCCTGGGACGGCAAACCGGTACCCGGGCTCGGTCCTGCCGCCAAGCAGGCAGGAACCTACGCCGCCGGCGTCATACGCGCCCGGGTCGAGGGTCGGGAGCCGCCCGCGCCCTTCAGGTATGTGCACCTGGGCAGCCTGGCCACCATCGGACGCAAGGCGGCGGTGGCGGACTTCGGCTTCCTGCGACTGTCCGGGACCTTGGCCTGGTGGCTGTGGGGGCTGGTGCACGTCTATTTCCTGGCCGGCATGCGCAACCGCATCTCGGTGATGCTGGACTGGGCCTGGGCATACGTTACTTTCCGCAGCAGCACCCGGCTCATCACCGCCGGGGCCGTTTCATCCAGCAATCCGGAGATCCGCCATGAAGACTGACAGAAGCAACGCGAGCCGCGGCGGTCGCGGGGTTGTTCCGGCCCTTTATCTCTCGGGCATGCTGCAGGGTCTCACCCTGGTGAGCTTCCCGGCGAGTAGCGCCATGCTCAAATCCATGCACGGTTTCAGCGACGCCCAGTACGGTGCCATCTTCCTGCCCCAGGTGGCGCTTGCCGTCGTCGGCGCTTTGGCCGGGGGCTCGTTGGCCTCGCGCTGGGGGCTCAAGACGCTGCTGTGGATCGCGCTGCTGATCAACGCCCTGTCCCAGCTCCTGCTGGCCGCGACCGCCGGCCTGTCCCCGGACTTCGCCTATGCGGCACTGCTGGCCGGGACCGCCTCTCTCGGCCTTGGCTTCGGGCTCGCCGGCGCCCCCCTGAATGGTCTGCCGCCGCTGCTCTTCCCGAGCAAGCGCGACACTGCATTGGTGGCGCTGCACACATTGCTCGGGCTCGGGTTGGCCTTGGGGCCCTGGATTGCCAACCCCTTCGTCATGGCGGGTCATTGGGTGGGGTTTCCCTTGCTTCTGGCGGGTCTCGCCGCCTTCCTCGCTGGCGCCGCGGCTGTCGCCCGCTTCCCATCCGATGAATCGCCGGCAAGCGCCCCGGCTGAGCAGGCGCCCATGGCCGATCCCATGCCGCTGCCGGCTTTCGGTGGCGCCGGAGACGCCCATCCGGTGCGTCTAGCCGGCTTCTGGCTGTTCGCGGTTGCCTGCGTCCTTTACGCCTTCGCCGAGGGAACCTTCAGCAACTGGGCGGTGCTCTATCTGCAGGACATCAAGCATTTGCCCGAGACCATCGCCGCCGGTGCCCTCTCGGTCTTCTGGGCGGCCATGGTCGGCGGGCGCCTGCTCGCCGCGGTGCTGGTGCTGCGGGTTTCCCCGCAGCGCATCTGGCTAACCCTGCCGCTGCTGATGATTACCGCCTTTCTGCTCCTGCCCTACGCAAATACGCCCGTGCTCGGCATCGGGCTCTTCGCCTTCGCCGGACTCGCCTGCTCGGCCTTCTTCCCGCTCAGCATCGGGCTGGCTTCGCGGCGCTTCGAGGGGCACGTGCCCTGGGTCTCATCGGCTCTGGTCGCGGCGCTGATGGTGGGCGTCGGGCTGGGCTCCTATTTCACCGGGCTATTGCAGGAGGCCCTAACGCTGGAGCGGCTGTACCAGCTCTCGGCCCTCTATCCGGCGGCTGCGTTGGTGTTGGCGTGGCTCGTCGTGCGCAACGGCATGCGAACAGGGGAGTCGCGAACATTCACCCGGTCAGGATCGCCACCGGCGTCACCCGGTCCAACGACCATCACTCAAACCGAGGAGAGCATTCTATGAATCCGAACGGCAACAACCACTATCCCCCTGTCGTCATGCCCTCGCTGGAGCAGCAGGTCGTGCTCCAGGGTCAGAAGGCACTGGTGACCGGCGCCAGCTCCGGCATCGGTAAGCAGGTGGCGATCGCCCTGGGACACGCGGGCGCCGACGTGGTGGTGAACTATGTTACCGACCCGGACAAGGCCGAAGAGGCTGTGGCGGAAATCCAGCGCCGCTGCGGGATCCGGGCCATGGCCATCCAGGCGGACGTGTCCAAGGAGGACGAGGTGCAGGCCATGTTCCGCACCATGTGCGAGGAATTCGGCACCATCGACATCCTGGTCAACAACGCCGGCCTGCAGCAGGATGCGCCCTTCGACAAGATGACGCTCGCCCAGTGGAACCGGGTGATGGACGTGAACCTCACCGGACAGTTCCTCTGTTCCCGCGAGGCGGCGCGGGAGTTCAAGCGCCGCGGCGTGGTACCGGAGGTCTCCTGCGCCGCCGGCAAAATCATCTGCATGAGCTCGGTTCATGAGATGATCCCCTGGGCTGGACATGCGAACTATGCTTCTTCGAAAGGGGGGATCATGCAGCTCATGAAAAGCATGGCTCAAGAATACGCTCCTCAACGTATTCGAA
>CAYWTP010000322.1:0-4175 GCA_964461215.1 uncultured Ectothiorhodospiraceae bacterium
TAATTGACGCGGACATACATCAGAAAGCGGTCGAGCTGGGCCTCGGGCAGGGGATAGGTTCCTTCGTGCTCGATGGGATTCTGAGTCGCCATCACCAGAAACAGCGGCGGCAGCGGGTATGTCGTGCGACCCACCGTGACCTGATGCTCGCCCATGGCTTCCAGAAGCGCCGATTGCACCTTGGCCGGGGCTCGGTTGATCTCGTCGGCCAGCAGCACGTTGTGAAAGATGGGCCCTTCCTGAAACCGGAACGAGCCGTCTTGCGGCCTATAGATCTCCGTGCCCGTCAGATCCGCCGGCAGCAGATCGGGGGTGAACTGGATCCGGTGAAAGTCGGCCTCCAGCCCGGAGGCAAGTGCCTTGATGGCGGTGGTCTTGGCCAGCCCGGGTGCGCCCTCCACCAGCAGGTGGCCGTCGGCAAGCAGCGCGATGAGCAAACGGATTATCAGAGGCTCCTGGCCGATGATGCGTTTGCTGACGTGGGCCTTGAGCTGCGCGATCGCTTCCTGTGCCGACATGATGGCTACTCGCTTCCTCCGAAGTTGTCGCAATTGATCCAAGCGGACCGGGGGATGCCCGGGTGCGGAGCCGGCGTGGTGGCGCCGTCGGGACGGTCGGTGGCGTCCCCCTACCGTCCGCCGGATTTGTCCGCGTTTCACGCGGAAAGTTCAGCCGCTGACGCCGGTGGCCGCGGTAGACTGACCTTTGGAAGGGTGCGCCTGACCTAAGCCAGACACCGGTGCGGCCGTGCCTGGCCGGGCCGGGTCACTTACGCCGGTGCACGTCGATGACATTGGACAGGTGCCCCAGACGTGCCAGCACCCGGCTGAGCTTGCCCACGTCGGGGACCTCCACGGTAAGCTGCATGTGGGCGATGTGGGTCTCCTTGTCGGTGCCGGTGTTCACCCCGATCACGTTGACCTTTTCGTTTGCCAGCAGCAGGCTGATGTCACGCAGCAGGCCCTGCCGGTCGTAGGCCTCGATCTGTACGTCCACCGGATACGTGTTGTCCGTTGACGTGCCCCATGAGACGTCGATGACCCGCGAGCGGTCGCGCGCCGCCAAGCGCAGCACGTTGGGACAATCTTCCCGGTGGATGGTGACGCCCCGGCCCTGCGTGATGAAGCCGGTGATGGCGTCGGGCGGTGCCGGCTTGCAGCAGCCGGCCATGTGGGTGAGCAAGTTGCCTACGCCCTCGATGATTACGTCGTCCCCGGCACCGGCTGGCTTGGTTCGCCGTGGCCTTGGCACCGCCGGCAGGGGCGGCGGCAACAGCTCTTCCTGCACCGCCCCGGCGATCTGCACCGGCCCCAGCTCACCCCGGCCCAAGCCGAGAAAGAGCTCCTCCACCTTGGCAAAACGCAGGCGCTGGGCCAGCTTGTCCAGCTTCACGTCGCTCACGCCCAGGCGCCGCAGCTCGCGCTCGAGCTGATCGCGACCGGCGGCCACGTTCTTGTCGTAGTCCTGCTGCTTGAACCACTGGCGAACCCGGCCCCGGGCCCGGGAGGTCTTCAGATAGCCCAGGTTCTGGTTCAGCCAGTCCCGGCTGGGGGTGCCATGGCGGGTGGTCAGGATCTCCACCTGGTCACCGTTTTTCAGCTCATAGGTCAGCGGCACGATGGCGCCGTTGACCTTAGCTCCGCGGCAGCGGTGGCCCACTTCCGAGTGCACCGCATACGCGAAGTCCAGGGGCGTGGCACCCCGGGGCAGGTCGATCACGTTGCCCCTGGGGGTGAGGGCATAGACCCGGTCGATGAAGACCTCGGTCTTGAACCGCTCCAGGAAGTCCCCGGCGTCCCCGGGCTCGTCCCGAATCTCCAGGAGCTGGCGCAGCCAGGCCACCCGGTTCATGAACTGCGGGTCCTGCCGGCCCCCTTCCTTGTACCGCCAGTGGGCCGCCACCCCCAGCTCGGCGTGCTGGTGCATCTCGACGGTTCGAATCTGCACCTCCAGAGTCCGGCCGCCCGGTCCCGCGACCGCGGTGTGCAAGGACTGGTAGTCGTTGCCCTTGGGGTTGGTGATGTAGTCGTCGAACTCCTTCGGTATGTGGGGCCACAGGCCGTGCACCACGCCCAGGGCGGCGTAGCAGTCCTTGATGCTACGGGTCAGAACCCGTATCGCGCGCACGTCAAATATCTCATTAAAATCCAGTCGCTTGCGCTGCATTTTTCGCCAAATGCTATAGATGTGCTTGGGCCGCCCGCTGACCTCCGCCTCGACCCCTTCCCGCGTCAGTGCGGACCTCAGGCGGTTCACCGCGTCGGTGATGTAGCGCTCCCGATCGGCGCGGCGCTCGTCCAGACGCCGGGCGATCTCCTGGTAGCGCTCAGGCTCCAGGTAGCGGAAGGACAGGTCCTCCAGCTCCCACTTGATCTGCCAGATCCCCAGGCGGTTGGCCAGAGGCGCATAGATGTCCAGGGTCTCTCTGGCAATACGCCGGCGCTTGTCCTCGGGCAGGTACTTCAGAGTCCGCATGTTGTGCATGCGGTCGGCCAGCTTGATGAGGACTACCCGCAGATCCTCCACCATGGCCAACAGGAGCTTGCGCAGTCCTTCCAGCCTGGACTGCTCCCGGCCCTTTTCCACGTCCAGGCCCTGCTTGTGGTACTCGCGAATCAAGTCCATCTTGGTGACCCCATCGACCAGGCGCGCCACGGTTTCGCCGAAGCCGGCGCGGACATCCTCAATGGTCAGGCCGGTATCCTCCACCACGTCGTGGAGTATGGCGGCAGCGATGGTTTCCTCATCCAGATTGAGGCTGTTAAGGATCTGGGCGACCTCCATGGGGTGACCCAGGTAGCGCTCCCCGTTTGCCCGAGTCTGTCCCGCATGGGCCTGGCGCGCCATCAGCCAGGCGCGGTGGATGATGTCGGCTGCCGCCGGCGAACGCCGCGCGCACACTTGCGCCAGCCAGCGCTCGTCTTCGGCTCGTTGGCCGGAGGTCTCGATTGAAGGCTCTATCGTTTCCACGCAACACTCTCGCAGCCGGCGGCAGGGAACACTGCCGCAGTTCTCTGGTCGCAAGGCAGGACCACCGACGGGGCTTGTGTCTGCGGGCCCGCCGTTGCCATCGAAGCTACTCGGCGCCGGCCCGCCCGGGCTCATGACGCGGCCCTGTCAGCCGCCTGGAATTTCAATATACTTACGACAGAAATCTACAACATTTCGTTCATTTTCGCGCGACTGTCCCAACACTATGAGCGCCGAGCTCCTGATTAATGTAACGCCCAGCGAGACCCGCATTGCTCTGGTGGAGAATGGCGTACTGCAAGAGATCTTCATCGACCGCGCGAGCTGCCGTGGCTTGGTGGGCAATATCTACCGCGGCCGGGTGTCGCGGGTCCTGCCCGGGATGCAGGCCGCCTTCGTGGACGCGGGTCTGGAACGAGCGGCCTTTCTGCACGCCTCGGACATCG
Organism: uncultured Ectothiorhodospiraceae bacterium; assembly: GCA_964461215.1. Classification (GTDB taxonomy): domain Bacteria; phylum Pseudomonadota; class Gammaproteobacteria; order JAABTG01; family JAABTG01; genus CAYWTP01. The sequence goes on from CAYWTP010000322.1 coordinate 3,417, forward strand.
TCTCCAACGCCGCCCCCCTGCGGGCCCGCATGGCCAATGACATGGACGAGCCACAGCCTGGGTGCCGGGAGCAGGACGGGCAGGAGCGCGCCGAAGCAATCACCGATGCTTCGGAGCGGGCTGCCCCGCCTGAGATCACGAGCCTGCTCAGGGAGGGACAGGAGCTTCTGGTTCAGGTCATCAAGGATCCTCTGGGCAGCAAGGGCGCCCGCCTTACGACCCACATCTCGCTGCCGTCGCGTTACGTGGTGTACATGCCCTACACCAACACCATCGGCGTATCCCAGCGCATCGAGGACGAGCACGAGCGCCAGCGGCTGCGGGCCTTGGTGAAGGCGTGCCTGGACCGTATCGCCCACGGCGGCGGCGACGGACAGCCGGGTGCGCTGGAGGGCGGCTCCGGACCGGGAGGCTACATCGTGCGTACCGCCGCCGAGAGTATCGCCGACGTCAAGATCCTGGCGGATATGGAGTTCCTCCACAAGCTCTGGATTACGTTGCAGCAGAGAGCGATGACGGAGCACGCACCGCGCATCGTGCACGAGGACCTGCCGCTGGTGATGCGTACTCTGCGGGAGATCGTGGGCATGGAGATCGAACGCGTGCGCATTGACTCGCAGGAAACGTATCTGCGCGTGCTCGAGTTCGCCGAGCAGTTCATACCCGAGATGGTGGACCGGGTCGAGCGCTACACCGGCGACCGGCCTATCTTCGACATCTACGGGGTGGAGGACGAGCTGCAGCGGGCCCTCGAACGCA
>CAYWTP010000323.1:0-4172 GCA_964461215.1 uncultured Ectothiorhodospiraceae bacterium
GTGGCCGCCAACTGCGTGACGCTGGATCCCGCGCAGGATGGTCAGGAGGGAGAGACCATCTACAGAGCCGATCTGGGCTCGGCGGAGAACGATGGGCTGGTGGAAGGCCTGACCTTTTTCCAGATCCGGGCCTATCCCTACCATCGTCTGCTCAGCCACCGCTTCGAGACGGGCTGCATGCTCTGGCTATAGGCTAGATGGCGTGGAACACGTATTGGCCCCGCTCGACGGTGGCCTCGACCCGGGACTGGAACATCTCTTCGTCGGCCAGGCGGAGCTTGCGGCTGACTTCCCTGGCGATATTCATGTGAATCATCGTGAAGTGTTTGATGTCCTTGTTGTAGAGCTCGTGTAGAGCGGCGGTGGCGAGCTCGATGGCGGTGCAGTCCTCCAGGGCCAGCACCGAGGCGCTGCGCGGGCAGAAGTCGAGGAGCGCCATCTCGCCGAAGCTGTCGCCTACCCCCAGCTCTCTGAGCAGGTAGTCGTGACCTTTCCAGGTCTTCAGTGCCGCGACCTTTCCCGAGACCAGCACGTACATGGAAGGGCCGGTGTCGCCCTCGTGGAAGAAGAACTCTCCCTTGGGCACGCAGACCACCGGTGTGCGCTCCAAAAGGAAGATCAGGGCGTCCTGGTCGATGCCGCCGAAGACCGGTACATTGCGCAGCAGCTTGAGCTTTTCTCGGTGCATCGATGCGTTGCCGGCGGGGCGGGTCTATAGGGCCACGGCCCGCAGCTTCTCGCCTGCCCCATCGGGGCGGGCCGTGCACACGAACGGCCCGGACCCCAGCTCAAAGCCGGTGGGGATGCTGGTACGGGGACAGAACTCAAGATGCCGGTGGGAGCTGGGTTCGCAACCCTGGTACTCCTCACCGCGGGCTCGGGCCTCCCGCGGGGCGATCTCCTCGGCCTTGTGCGGGCGCATCCCACGGGCGGTGGCGACCAGCACCGACTCGCTGGGCACGAACGGATTGATCCGGATCTCCCGGACCGGCTTGCGTGTGTCGTTCACTGTCATCGCTCCGCTGGCGGCGAAGCCGCCCGGCCTCGCGTCCGACAGTGTAACCGTAGTGCCCGTCCCGGCGTACCTGATCTGCCGTACCGCCGCCTCCCCTTGCCGTCATGTGGGGGCGGAGCGGTGGCGGACCACCGGCAAGCGCAAAGGGGCAGCGCTAAGCCTGGTTCCATGACACCGCGGGCGGTGTACCGTGCGCACCCGGAGAGTAAACTCCATCGACGCAGTCTTGCGCTTTGATCTCAGGGGGTGACCAACCATGGACACGCAGCTTCAGGGGAGGCGGGTCCTGATCACCGGATCCACGGCCGGCATCGGCTTCGCGACGGCCCAGGTGCTCGCCCGGGAAGGCGCTTCGGTGATTGTCAATGGCCGTACCGTGCACCGGGTCGATGCCTCGGTGGCCCGGATCCGGGAGGCGGTGCCGGGCGCCGACGTAGCCGGTGTGGCGGCGGACTTGTCAGGCGCCGCAGGCTGTGCCGAGCTGACCCGTCAGGTGCCGGACCTGGATGCACTGGTCAACAACGTGGGGATCTTCGAGCCCAAGCTCTTTGATCAGATCCCCGACGAAGACTGGCTGCGGATGTTCCAGACCAACGTCATGAGCGGCGTGCGCTTGGGCCGGCACTACCTGCCGGGCATGCGTGAGCGCAACTGGGGTCGCATCGTCTTCGTGTCCAGCGAATCCGCGGTGCAGATCCCCGCCGAGATGGTCCACTACGGCATGACCAAGACCGCCCAGATCGCGGTGGCCCGCGGCATGGCCGAGACCACCGCCGGAACCGGCGTGACCGTGAACAGCGTGCTGGCGGGCCCCACCCGCTCCGAAGGTGTGGAGACCTTCGTTGCGCGCATGGCCGAGCAGCAAGGCGTGGACTTCTCCACGATGGAGCGTGAGTTCTTCCAAAGTGCCAGGCCATCGTCGCTGCTGCAGCGCTTCGCCACCTGCGAAGAGGTGGCCAACATGATCGTCTACCTATGCAGCGCCGCCGCCTCAGCCACCAACGGCGCCGCCCTGCGCGTGGACGGCGGCGTGGTGCGGGCGATTCTGTAGGCAGGCTTCACGCTTCACGAACTCATGGAAAACTACAAGCTCGTCCTGCCCGAACACATGAATCACTACGGCTACCTTTTCGGCGGCAACCTGCTGAAATGGGTGGACGAGATCTCATGGATCGCCGCCAGCGTGGACCATCCGGGCTGCAAGTTCGTCACCGTGGCCATGGACAAGGTCGAGTTCCGCCGCAGCGTCCGCCTGGGCGCCATCCTGCGCTTCGACGTGCAGAAGTGCCGTTCGGGCACGACCTCCGTGCAATACCGGTCCGAGGTCTACTGCGACGACATCGAGACCGGCGAGGAGCAGATGGTCTTCTCCACCCACATGACCTTCGTCTGCCTGGACGCCGCCGGCAACAAGGCACCCATCCCCACGCGCCCCGGGAGCCCGAACCCGGCCTGAACGGAGTGCCGCAGGTGACCCCCACGGGCCAGCCTCGCGCTGCCAGCGGCCAGCCTGAAGCCTGCGGCCCAAAGGCGCGTCTTGCCGTGGTGAGTCCTTCGTCCGAATACGGCGATCGGGACTGCGACAACAGGCAAGCCGCAACGTGCTTGTCACCTACAGGGATGGGTTCTATGTTGGCGTCCTATTGGAACCCCAGGAATGAGCCGTCATGCCAGTGACCCTGTCCATGAAGAATGTCCCGAACCACGTGGCTGACTTCAGGCGTTCAAGCTGAGCCACGCGCTCCCGATCCATCTCCACGAATACATAGCGCGAAAACATCGGTTCAGCTTCGAGCGCTACCCGCGTTGAGCCGCTCATAGACTGGTCGTAGCCGAGACCCACCTCGACAAGCTCAGCGACCTTCAGCAGATCGCCTTGTGTCCCAATGCGTTGGTGGAATTGCCGCAGCTTGACCGAGCCGGGTGCGGCAAATGCGTCGATGTAGGCGAAGCGGAAGCGCCTCTTCCGGAGAATGGTGGCGTAGGCGGGCAGATACTTACGCCGACAACCGAGTTCTTCCCCGGCCCATGGCCCTACCGTCATCTCGTGGCTTTCCATGCTTCCTACCTCGCTGTACGTAGATGCTCGCTTCGTGGCCTAAGGCACAGGCGTCTGTGGGTACTCGCTCCACTGCCGGCCATCCAGGAGATTCCCCCCGGCCTTGGGCATCCGTCCCCCCACTGCTTGAAGAAGAAGGCGACGTGCTGCGCCCAGCCGGCGGACGAAGATGCCGGCACGCGCTTCGACCGCGCGAGGTGGATGCGCCAAGATCGGCTCCGACTGTGGCGGGCATTTCCAAGAAGTCTGCTCAGCCCGGAGGCTCGCAAATTCGTGGAGCAGGAAGAGCGGGCCTTCCCTGACCTGGAAGACCGTGATGCCTTGTTCACAGGCTTTCGCGAGATCGCGAGTCCGGTGTCGGCCGAGCAGATGCGTAAGGCCAGGGACACGGACATCCTCAACCTGTTCGAAGAGCTGACCGACCAGACCGGATGGGATCACCCCCGCGAGGCTAGGCGCGGCGGTACGGTCCAGGCGTCGCGGGAGCTGGAGAAGCTCGCGAAGGATGACCCCGACAAGGTGGTGCGAATCATACGGGCGTTGCAGCCCGGCAGGAATGAAGTCACGGCTGCACATGGCATCGCGGGTCTTGTGGACTCTGGCTATCCCGCAGCGGAGATATTCGCGATGGTATCCGAGCTGGATGCCCGCGGATTCCACAGCCCGGATTTCCGACAATCAGTGGCCCGCGCCATCGAGAAACTCATTTCAGAGAAGACGTCGCTGCCGGACCAAATGGTTGACCTACTTATTGGCTGGCTCCTTGCGGTCGATGAGCCAGCGGAAGAAACGGAGCGCGAGGAACGAGAGCCAGAGAGTGTTCTCTGGAGTCATGGGTTAATGGAAGTGTTGCCATGGGGAAACTATCCCACTCTCAGTGCCCTCTCAAAGGCATTTCTGCTGGCGCGCCCCGTACAGAGCGCACGTTGGCTGGAGGTTCTGGAGCAACATCTTCGGCGGCCGGAGCGCGCGAAGGTCTGGCGTGCACTCACCCATTACCTTCAGTGGTTGCACCTCGCCGACCACAGACGTGCAGAGGCTTTTCTGGATACTCTATTTCGCCTCTACCCAAACGTGCTGGCGAGTGTCTTGGGGGTA
>CAYWTP010000324.1:0-4165 GCA_964461215.1 uncultured Ectothiorhodospiraceae bacterium
GCTCGATCACTACCAGGCTGTGACCGTCGGCCAGCAGGCGGCGGAAGGCTCGGAGCAGCATCGCGATGTCGTGGAAGTGCAGCCCGGTGGTCGGCTCGTCGAAGAGGAGGAGATTGCCCCGGGCCGTGCCGGGTGACGGCTCGCGGGCCGCGCGGGGCCGGCGGGGTGCCTTGGTCCCGGCCAGGTGGCCGGCGAGCTTCAGGCGCTGGGCTTCGCCGCCCGACAACGTGGGCACGGGCTGGCCCAGGCTGAGGTAGTCGAGTCCCACCGCCTGCAAGGGTTCGAGGCCCCGCAGCACCTCCGGCTCCTGCGCAAAGAAGGCCACCGCTTCCGCGACCGTCATCTCCAGCACGTCGGCGATGGACGGAAACACCGCCCGGGCGCTTTCCAGGTTGCGGCGGACCCACAGCTTCACCTCCAGCACTTCCGGGCGGTAGCGGCGACCGTCGCAGTCGGGGCAGCGCAGGTAGACGTCGGAGAGAAACTGCATCTCCACGTGCTCGAAGCCGTTGCCGCCGCAGGCCGGACAGCGGCCGTTGCCCGAGTTGAAGCTGAAAGTCCCCGGCGTATAGCCGCGCTCCCGGGCCAGGGGCTCGGCGGCGAATAGCTTGCGGATTGGGCCCAGTGCACCCACATAGCTGGCGGGGTTGGAGCGGGTGGTCTTGCCGATCGGCGACTGGTCTACCAGCACCGCCTGGGCAACATGCTCGTGGCCCCGCAGCGCGCGATGGCGGCCGGGGGCCTCCGCGGGCTTGCCCTTGACCTTGGCCAGGGCGGAATAGAGCACGTCCTGGACCAGGGTGGACTTGCCCGAGCCGCTGACGCCGGTCACGCATACCAAGCGCTTGAGCGGAATCGCCACGTCAATGCCCTTGAGATTGTGCTCGGCGGCTCCTACAACCTCCAGGCGGGGCGTATCCGCGCGCGGCGCGGTGGCAGCCTCCCGCTCGGACACCCGGCGCCGCCCCGTCAGATAGTCCGCGGTGAGGGAGCGTCTCGCCCGCAGCAGCTCGTGCGCAGTGCCGAAGAACACCACCTTGCCGCCCTTCTCCCCGGGACCCGGCCCCAGATCCAGGATGCGGTCCGCGGCGAGCATGATCTGCGGATCGTGCTCGACCACCAGCAGCGAGTTGCCGGCGTCGCGCAGCCGGTGCAGCACGCCGATGACCCGCTCCATGTCCCGGGGGTGCAGCCCGATGCTGGGCTCGTCGAGGACGAAGAGGGAATTGACCAGGGAGGTGCCCAGGGCCGTGGTGAGGTTGATCCGCTGAACCTCCCCGCCGGAGAGCGTGCGCGACTGCCGGTCGAGCGTGAGATAGCCCAGACCCACTTCCTCCAGGTAGCGCAGCCGGCTGCGGATCTCTCCCAGCAGCAGATCGGTGGCCTCGTCCAGGGGCGCCGGCAACGACAAATTGGCAAAGAACTCGCGGCAGCCGCTCAGGGGCAGGAGCATTACCTCGTGCATGCTCAGGCCTTCAAGGCGCCACTGCAGGGCCTGGGGCTTGAGCCGCGTCCCGCGGCAGGCGGGACAGGTGTCGTAGGACCGGTACTTCGACAGCAGCACCCGGATGTGCATCTTGTAGCTCCTGGTCTCCAGCCAGTCGAAGAAGCGTCGGGCGCCATACCATACGCCCGCCTCCCAGTCCCCCTCGCCGTCTATGACCCAGCGCCGCTGCTCGGGGCTGAGCGCATGCCAGGGAACGTCCGTGGGAATGCCGGCGCGCCTGGCGAAGCGCATCAGATCGTCCTGACACTCGCGGTAGCTGGGGCTCTGCCAGGGCTTGACGGCGCCACCGCCCAGAGTCCTGGCGGGGTCCGGGACCACCAGGCCGTAGTCGATGCCGATGGTGCGGCCGAAGCCGCGGCAGGTCTCGCAGGCGCCGACGGGGGAGTTGAAGGAGAACAGGTTGGGCGTCGGATCCCGGTAATGGATGTCACAGCCGGGGCAGTGCAGATCGGCGGAGAAGCGCCACGGGCTTGCGGTCTGCCCATCTTCCCCCAGGGGATGGATGCTGATCCGGCCCTGGCCCAGCTTCATCGCCGCCTCCACGGCCTCGGTGATGCGCGCGCGCCGTTCGGGTGTCAGCCGCACCCGGTCCTGCACCACCTCCAGCGCGCCGCCCATATCCCGGTGGATCCGCGTGTAGCCCTGCTTCGCGAGCAAGGACTTGACCTCGTCGGCGCCGAAGCTATCCGGTACCGCTACCCGGAACGTCACCAGACCCTGAGGGGCACGCCGGCCCCCTGGCGAGGCATCCGCCACCCCCACTCCCGGCATAGGGTTCGACGCATCCGGCCCGGATTCGGCCTTCCGGATCACGTAATCTGCAATGCTTTCGGGGGTGTCCCGGCGCACCGCTCGCCCGCAGCCCTCGCAGAACAGCCGGGCGGCCCGCGCAAACAGCAGCTTGAGGTGGTCGTTGAGCTCTGTCATGGTGCCGACGGTGGAGCGCGACGTGCGTACCGGGTTGGTCTGGTCGATGGCGATGGCCGGAGGAATGCCGTCGATGCGTTCGGCCGCCGGCTTGTCCATACGGTCCAGGAATTGCCGGGCATAGGGAGAGAACGTCTCCACGTACCGGCGCTGGCCCTCCGCATAGATGGTGTCGAAGGCGAGCGACGACTTGCCCGAGCCGCTTACGCCTGTGACCACGATCAGCTCGTGCAGGGGCAGCTTCAGGCTCAGGTGCTTCAGGTTGTTCTGGCGGGCACCCTTGACCGATATGTATTCACTGGACATGCGGCAGGCTCTTCGTTAGGAGCCCGGCAGCGTCGCCAGCGGGGATGGCGAGTGCATGTGCGGGCATTGACAGGGGGTGGTTCAACTCGCGCATTGAAATCTTCGCGCCCCCAGCGGTCAAGGGATCGATCAGGCTTCAGGTCCAAGCCGGTGGACTCGAGCCAGAGGAGGGCACCCCTGTCCAGACTGGACGTCTAAGGCCGTACGCCCCCCACACTACCCCAGGCCAACCACAAAAGCACAAAGACACAAAGGAGGATTTGAGCTGCTTGGACTTTATGCCTTCGTGGTGAACTCTTGACCCCTCCTCCTCCCTTCACCCTTCACCCCATCTCCTCACGTCCCTGCTAATACTTCCGTCGCGCCGGCCGATGTAATGTGCGGCGCGTGTTGTTTCTTCCGGGGCCGGAAGCAGCCCTATCGGGCCGTAAACGCGTGCGGGAGATCGTACGGGGACTTCCTGCGGGACTCCGGCACGAGGGCGGCCCAGGGAAGCGGGTCCGCCGCATACAGCAACCAGAGGTCTTCCTGGCCAGGTTTGGCCGGGACGCGGGGCGGAGCCCCCGTCCTTGCCGCCCATACAGGTGCTCGGCATGACCACCGATCCGTATCTGCTCATCGTCCCCGCCTCCCTTGTCCTGGGGCTGGTGGCCGGCTACGTGATGCACCGGGCGGACTTCTGTATCGCAGGGATGTTCCGTGACCTGTTCTTGTTCGGCCACACCTTCATGCTCAAGATGCTGGTCCTGCTAATCGTGATCAGCATGGTGGGCTTCGAGGTTGCCCGGCGCCTGGACCTGCTGTCCCAGTATCCGTTCCCTCTCCTCGGCCAGCCCTCGCTCGCCAACGTGCTTGGCGGGATGCTCTTCGGCGCAGGGATGGTCTTGGCCGGAGGCTGCGTGGTGGGGACCTTGTACAAGCTCGGGGCCGGCAGTGCCATCAGCCTGGCGGCTTTGGCCGGGCTGATCGCGGGCAGCGCCCTGTATGCCGATCTTCAACCCTGGTGGTCGGTGGTCACCCGCAAGCTGGCGGTCTTCCCCCCCGGCGTGACCCTGGCGCAGATGCTGAAAGTGTCGCCGGGCGTGCCGATAGTCGCGGCAAGTATCGTGGGGGCAGGGATGCTGCTGTACTGGAATCGCGGCGGGCAATGGCTGCGCCGGTCGGGGGCGGAGGGTTATCTGCAGCCCTGGAAGGCGGCCGTGCTGCTGGCGCTGGTGAGTCTGGCGTCCTATGTGCTGGTCGGGATGCCGCTGGGCATTACCACCGCCTACGCCAAGGCCGGCGCGTTCGTGGAGAGCTGGGTGGTACCGGGGCACCTGCGGAACCTGGCGTATTTCAGCACCGAAGGTCTGCATTACACCCCCCCCTTCTTCGGGGTGCCGGTAAGCGGGGGTGCCGGGCCTCACCTGGATGCCATCGCCGCGG
>CAYWTP010000325.1:0-4145 GCA_964461215.1 uncultured Ectothiorhodospiraceae bacterium
CGCGATCACCCAGGGACTGCTCAGGCTAAGCAGCTGGAATCCCAGGGACTATGCCGCGGACCGGCACCGGACGGTGGACGACCGGCCCTATGGCGGCGGTCCCGGCATGGTGATGCAGTTCCAGCCGCTGCGTGAAGCCATCGAGGCGGCGCGCACGGCGCTGGGGCCGCAGGCGCGGGTGCTGTACCTGACGCCCCAGGGCCGGAGATTGGATCAGTCGGGGGTGGCGGATCTGGCCCGCCGCGAGGCAATGATCCTGGTGGCGGGGCGCTATGAGGGCATTGACGAGCGGGTAGTCGAGGCCGAGGTGGACGAGGAATGGTCCATCGGCGACTACGTCCTGAGCGGCGGCGAGCTGGCGGCCATGGTGGTGGTGGACGCGGTGACCCGTCTTCTGCCCGAGGCTTTGGGCCACGAGGATTCCGCCCGGGAGGACTCGTTCTTCGGCGGGCTGCTGGACTGCCCACACTACACGCGCCCGGAAGAGATTGCGGGAAGGCGGGTGCCGGCGGTGCTGCTTCAGGGTAATCACGAGCAGATCCGGCGCTGGCGCTTGCAGCAGGCCCTGGGCCGTACCTGGCGGCGCCGGCCCGAGCTGCTGGACGCCCTGGAGCTGACTGACGAGCAGCGCGAGCTGCTGGAAGAATACATGCGAGAGCAGGCCCGGCCCGGCAAAGCCTGACGCACGTCTTGCGAGTCACGAGTTAGGAATTACGAGTCCCGAATCACGATTCAGAGGTCACCGCCATGAGCAACATCATCGAGGCAATTGAACGGGAGCAGATGACCCGCGAGGTGCCGGAGTTTTCCCCCGGCGACACGATCGTGGTCAGCGTGAAGGTCAAGGAAGGTGAGCGCGAACGCGTGCAGGCCTTCGAAGGTGTCGTGATCGCCAAGCGCAATCGCGGCCTGAACTCCTCGTTCACGGTGCGCAAGATCTCCTACGGCGAGGGCGTGGAACGCGTGTTCCAGACCTACAGCCCAGCGGTGCAGGGGATCAAGGTCAAGCGCCGGGGCGACGTGCGGCGAGCGAAGCTGTACTATCTGCGCGCACGGCGCGGCAATGCCGCCAAGATCAAGGAGAAGATCTAGCTCAGTCCTTGTCCTAAAGGTCTACGGAGACGGGCGCTGCGGCGCCCGTCTTTTTGTCTGTGCAGATATGCGGGCTCTCGCTTATGCATGCTCGGCACCTTCTGCTGCTGGTCTTCCTGCTTGGCACCGTGGTTCCGAAGGTCCATTCGGCAGACATGCTGGATGAGATCGTTCTGTTCGCCCGGGCCGGGACGCCGGCCATGGCCCTGCGGCTGATGGATCGCAACCAGCCGTCTGCGGGGGCCGACCCCGGACCATGGCAGCGCTGGGAAAGGGCGCGGATCGACATCTACCGGTCCCAAGGCGATTGGCCGGCGATCATGGCACGGGCCGACGCCCTTCCAGGCGCAATGGCCCCGGGCTTTGCGGCTTGGCTCCGTACCCAGGCTGTTGCGGCGGCGCTGGCCCTGCGGCAGGGCGAGCAGGCGAGGCGCCGGCTGATGGTCCTGATCTGGGATGGCTCCCCCGATGCCCTGTCCCGCTACCTGCCCCAATGGCGGCGCATGGTGATCCGCAGCTATCTTATCGATGGGCGGGTGCAAGACGCCCAGACCGCCATGCTGCGCTATCAGCTTGACTACGGGGATGGCGGGGACGACTGGCGGCTGCTGCGTGCCCGCGTCCTGCTCCGGGCCGGCCGGCCCGCGGAGGCCGCGGCCGTGCTGAGCCGCGGCAAGACCGCCGGGGCCAGGGTGTTGTCCTTACTGGCACGTAGCCGGGCCGGCACCATCTCGTTCCAGCAGGCCAGGGGAGAATCCAAGCCGATGCTGGACGGCGGCAAGCTGGACGCCGCGCTGGCCTACCGGCTCTGGGCCACGCTGGCCGAGGCCGGTCAAAAGGCAGGCAACGCGGCCGGTACCGTGGATGCGCTGGAGCATGCGCTGTCCTTCAAGCGCCGGGCGGGAGATCCCGATGGCTTGGTTTCGGTGCGGGCCGATACGCTGTGGGACGCTTACGCCGCCTATGCCCAGCGCCTGGCCAACCGGCGCCAGCTGCTGGTCGGCAGCTTCGCCGACTGGCTGAGTCTGGCCGCAAGGCTTGCCCGAAGGCATCCGCTGGACGCGCGGGCACTTTACGCTTATCTCGTGCTGCATGCCGACTCCGCCGCTCGTCGCAAGGCCGCGACCCGGCTGGTCGATCTGCTGAGCGGCGATCCAGAGCGAGTGCAGGTGCTGCGCCAGCTCTTCCTGGAGTCCCGGCATTTCGTGAATCTGGAGGCGGTGCCGGAACCGGCGCGCCGCGTGCTGGTGGACCAGGCCATCGCCGAGGGCGACACCGGCCTCGCTTCCCGGCTCATGAGCGGGCTCACCCAGGCGCCCGCGGGAGCCGACCCGCTGCGGTGGCAGCTACGCCGTGCCCGGGTGCTAATCCTCGGGGGACATCACGCCGAGGGTGTCCAGGTGCTACGGGACCTGGCCGAGCAGCCGAAAGTGCTCGAAGGAGACGGATTCGGCCGGCTTACCCGGGTCCTGCTGGAGCTGGCGAACCTCGGCGAGAATCAGGATGCTTACGACCTGTTCGCCCGCCTTCTCGCGCAGGTAGCCGATCCCGGACACCAGCGCGAGCTGCTCTCCTGGATGGCCGACTCGCGGGCCGCCCAGCAGCGCTATGAGGAGGCCGCACTGCTGTATCTGAAATCGGCCATCCTGCCTGACGTGAACAGCATGGACCCCCGGGCGCGGACCGCTCGCTACCATGCGGCCGAGATGCTGGGCAAGGCGAACCTGAAGAGTGACGCCAGATCTGTCTACCGGGGCCTGCTGGGCGTGACCAAGGAGCCCGCGCGCCGGGCCGCCCTGGAACGCGCCATTCAGGAGCTTCGGCTCAAGCCCGATGAGCCGGGTGACTAAGGGTGACGGCAGGGGTTTCGCCCCCGACCCTTACCAACCCCAGGTGACCCTGGGGTACGGGTGGTGACGGAATGCGAGGCGAATCGGAGTCAAGCCATCTGCCGGCCCCGGAAGACGAGCGGGAGATCGAGTCCTTCCTGGACATGCTCTGGATGGAGCGCGGGCTGAGCCGTAACACGCTGGACGCGTACCGCTCGGATCTGGCCAGGTTCGCCGGCTGGCTGCGCTCCCGGGACAGGACCCTGACGGGCGCGGGACGCGAGCACGTGCTGGACTATCTTGGCAGCTTTGCCGGCGCGCCCCCGCGCAGCATCGCCCGGCGGCTATCGACGCTGCGCCGGTACTACCAATACCTGGTCCGTGAGGGTCGCGCCCAGGCCGATCCCAGTGCCCGGGTCGAGAGCCCGCGGCTCGGCCGCCCGCTGCCCGGGTCCTTGTCCGAGGCGGAGGTCGAAGCCCTGCTGGAGGCGCCCGAGGTGGACGACGACCTGGGCATGCGCGACCGGACCATGCTGGAGGTGCTCTACGCCACGGGCCTGCGGGTCTCGGAGCTGGTGTCGCTCACACCCTTGCAGCTCAATCTGCGCCAAGGCGTGCTGCGGGTCATGGGCAAGGGCAGCAAGGAGCGCCTGGTCCCTTTCGGCGAGGAGGCTGCGGAGTGGGTGGAGCGGTTTCAGCGCGAGGCCCGGCCGCAGATCCTCGAAGGCCGGCCCAGCAGCGCGCTGTTTCCCACCCGCCGGGGTGGGGCCATGACCCGCCAGGCGTTCTGGTATCTGATCCGGCGCTACGCGATGAAGGCCGGGATCCACAAGCACCTCTCCCCCCACACCCTGCGCCACGCTTTTGCCACGCACCTGCTGAACCACGGCGCCGATCTGCGGGTGGTGCAGATGCTGCTCGGCCACAGCGACATCTCCACCACCCAGATCTACACCCACGTGGCCCGCGAACGCCTGAGACAGCTCCATGCCAAGCACCATCCGCGCGGGTAGTGTAGGAGCGAGCTTGCTCGCGAATGCAGGGGCGAGACTGGCAAGGTTGGCGAGCGTGGGCGTGTCGGAGCGAGCTTGCTCGCGAGCAAAGGTAGCCGTGCGAAATTCGCCAGCAAGCTGGCTCCTACGAGGCAGGGCCTTGCCCGGGCGATGCGCTATCCGAAGGAGCGACCCTGGGCGAATCCTGCGGGCGACGTGAGCCGGTACGCTC
>CAYWTP010000326.1:0-2733 GCA_964461215.1 uncultured Ectothiorhodospiraceae bacterium
TTGCACTCAGGCCGAACCCGAAGTCAATGAAGACGTTGAAGTAGTTGGCCAGCGCCTGGGCGAAGGCGATGGCGCCGAACCGGTCCGGACCCAGCACCCGGACCAGGAAGGGAATCACCATGAGCGGCAGCAGGTAGTCGATCACCTGCAGGGACGCCAGGGACGCGACGTTCTTCTTCAGGCGCGCCTGGGCAACGCTCATCTGACTCGTCCCGCACCCGTCAACGGGTACCGGCAGGACTCAATGCTGGGAAGCATGGCCGGCCAGGCCCTCCAGCACGCTCGCGTAACGGTCCGCCACGCCGCGCCAGTCGAATCGCTCCAACGCCACACGTCGAGCCTGCTCGCCCAGGCGCCGGCCCAGCGCCGGATCCTCCAACAGCCGCGTAATCTGCGCGGCGAGATCCGCCGGATCGCCGGGGCGGCAGAGCAGCCCCGTAACGCCGTCCTCGACCGTGTCGCGCACCGCCGGCAGCCGGCTGGCGATCACCGGGCAGCCGCAACCCTGGGCCTCGACCACCACTAGGCCCAGTCCCTCCTGGTCGCCGTCGGCAGCCACGACGAACGGGAATACCGCGATGGCGGACTCGTTGTACAGCCTCGCCAGCTGGGGGTGGGAGAGATTACCGAGAAACTGCACGCGCCCGCCCAGCCTGAGCGCCACGGCCTGCCCGGCGAGAGCCGGCTGCTCAGGGCCGCTGCCGGCAATGAGCAGGCGCAGCTGGGGATAGCGCGGCGTCAACAGCGCCAGTGCGTCGATCAAGAAGCGCACGCCCTTCTTCTCCACCAGGCGCCCCACGCACAGGAGCTGACCGGCGCGGCGACTCACCCCGGCAGCGGGCCTGAAGGTTTCACGCAGGTCGCTGCCCATGGGCTGCACACGGATCCGCGACGAGGCCATGCCCAGCGCCTGGGCCGGCGCACGCATGGCCTCGCTGACCACGGTGAGAGCGGTGCAGCGGCGCAGCACCCATCCCTTGACGGCATTGAGCACACCGCCGCGCAACGCGTGCAAATCGCCCCCGTGAGCGGTGCACAGGATTGGGGGCGGCTGCCGCAGGCCTAGCACGCCGGTGACGGCCACCAGTCCCTGCGGAATGATCCAGTGGGCGTGGATGGCGAGGTAGTGCCGGGCCCTCAGCGCACGGCGCAGCGCAAGCCACTCGCCGGCGAGAAACAGGGGAACCAGCAGGGCACGCCAGGGGTTGTGCTTGAGTCGGGCGAGCACACCGCCCTCGTATGCCAGCGACTCCAAGCGACTGAAGCAGTAGCGAAAGCGGGTGACATGCACGCCTTCCAAGACCTCCTGCGGGGCGGTACCCGCAGCATGCGGGGCGAGCACGTGTACCCGATAGTCCCTTGCCAGGTAGCGGCACAGATCGAAGACGAAGCGCGGCTCGCGGTCCCCGGCCCAGCGCGGAAAAGTTGACGTGAGTACCAACAGCGACGGACGCGGATCCGACGGCTGCGGTCCGCCGGCTGGCAAGTCCTCAGCCCCCCTCACGCTTGTAGTTGAGCAGTGTGATCTGCTCCGAGACGAGGCCCATGAGAAACACCAGCACGCTGGTGACAAACAGCAGAATACTCATGTTCGTGAACCGGTGCTGGGTCAAAAAGGTGTACACGTAGTAGCCAACCCCCGAGAAGAAGAAGAACAAGCTGATGGGCAAGAACAGCTTCAGCGGCGAGTACAAGGTGCCTACCTTGAATATGATGATGAGGAAACGCACGCTGTCGCGCATCGGGCTGATATGGCTCTTGCCTTCGCGGCGGGCCGCCCGGATGGGCAGGTAGGCCACCGAGTAGCCCGCACGGAAGAATGCCATGGTGAGCGTCGTCGGATAGGAGAAGCCGTTGGGCAGCAGGTGTAGGAACTCGCGGGCAAGGTGGGAGCGCACCGCGCGGAAGCCCGAAGTCAGATCGGCGATCCGATGCCCCACCATCCAGCTCGACAGGCGGTTGTAAAGGCCATTGGCCATCCGCCGTCCGAAGCTCGCCTGGGAGCCCGCATCGCGCGCGCCGACCACCATGTCGTAGCCCTGACCCACCGCCTCCAGCAGGCGGGGGATGTCCGCAACGTCGTGCTGTCCATCGGCGTCCATGAACACCAGAACGTCTCCCCGGGCACGCCGGATCCCGCTCTTGATGGCTGCGCCGTTGCCCCGGCTGTAGGGATGCCGGACCACCTCTACGCCGTGCTGCCGGCACAGCTCGGCGGTCTGGTCCGTCGAGCCATCGTCGACCACCACGACCTCGACGTTGGAAAGGTCCTTGAGCCGGGGCAGCAGCAACGCCAAGCCGGCCGCCTCGTTGCGTGCAGGCAAGACGATCGAAACAGAGGCGCTGAGCATGTTGTCGTTCTCCAACTCCGTACCAGAGGCCATTCCCCTGGCGCCGACATGACCTAAGGGGCTGCGTGCGCCCCGGCTTGCGCCAGCTTGACTGCGACGCTGCCAAGCAGCGAGTGGTAGTCGCGCGGCGAGTGAGCGGCTGTATCCACCGCCTGAGCATAATAACGCCGCGCTGCATCAACGCGGCCCAGCGTCAGCGACCATTGTGCCGCCAGACACAAAGTGACGGGCTCCGCCGGGTCCGTCTTGTGGGCTGCCTCCAGAGTGTTGAATGCCGAGTCAGGCTGTCCCAGATCCCAGTAGTAGTGCGCCTCATACACCAGCAGCTTCTGCCGGCGTGACGCCGTCATTGTGGCGTGCTCCCCGACGTTGCGCAGGAAGC
>CAYWTP010000326.1:2833-4086 GCA_964461215.1 uncultured Ectothiorhodospiraceae bacterium
CGGTACAAGGTCTCCTCCGAGGCCCAGACTTCAGTGCGCACCAACGTCAATCCGGCCAGGGTCGCCAGCGCGAGGCCCGCGGCCGCCTGCCGAACCCGGCCGGTCACCGGCATCTGCGCCGCTGCGGCCACCAGCGCCAGGAACACCCCGTAGGAGGGCAAGTAGTTGCGGTGTTCGAACATCAGCTCCAGCGGGATGATCGTCGATTCGAGCAGGTGTCCGCCCAGAAAGAACAGGATGCCGAGTCCCACGAGCGGATGTCGGGCGCGCAGCCTCCAGCCCAGCAGCACGAGCGCCGCGAGCACCAGCATCGCCGGCGCGGTGGACAGCGGCGTCAGCAGGCCCGCTGACGACGCCACGTCATCATGGAAGAAGCCCATGTGGCGCTGCACGGGCACCAGGAGCATATAGAGATAGGCCAAAATCACGCGCGGCTCTGTCAGGAGCCGCTGAGCCAGAGTGAAGTCCCTCGTGGTATAGCCGCCCAGCACCAACCGGTCGAAGTGCAGCAGCGCCGTCACTGTCACCGCCATCAGGGGCAGCACCAGGAGCCCGGCATACAGGGCCACCAGCGTGCGCCTGACACCCCTCCCGCCCTCGAAGCGAAACACAAAGAACTCCACCAGCAATGCCAGCACAGGAAACAACGCACCGTTCTCCTTGCTGAGCAGCGCCAGCGGAAAACATGCGCCGAAAGCGGCCCCCAGCAGCCAGCCCGCTCCACTCTGTCCGTAACGGTGGCGAAGCCGGGCAGCGGCATAGCACACGAGGCCCGCCAGCACGAACAAGGTCGAGAGCTGCGCCATGCGCTGCACGGTGTACAGCACCGTGCTGACCTGAAGCGGATGCAGCATCCAGGCGCCGGCCACCACCAGTGCCGGCCGCCACGCCTCCCCCGCTCGGCTGGTCCGCACGCCTTGGAACAGCCGGCGCGCGAACATGAAAGCCAGGCAGGCGTTGATCAGATGAATGAGCAGGTTGGAGAGCTTCCAGCCCCACACCACATCGTCCGTGATCACCCCGCTCAGCCAGAAGCTCAGCCGTGATACCGGCCGCGCCAGCACGCCGCTCTCGCTGAACAGGATGTCGCTCCAGCCGGTGTCATGCAGCCAGGCGGGGTCGAGGAAGCTTGACAGCTCAGACATGTCATCCAGGATCAACGGTCCCTTGAGCCCCGGCCAATAAACCAGGACGCATACCCCCAGCAGCATGCAGGCAATTGCCCACCGGCCGCCGGAGCCACCTTGCGTACG
>CAYWTP010000327.1:0-4078 GCA_964461215.1 uncultured Ectothiorhodospiraceae bacterium
AGGTGGAAGGGACCATGGATTGGTACTGCCTGGACTACTGGACGCGCGAGCTGGGCATGGACGTCGCGGTGCTTAAGCAGGAGGTCGATCATCTCATCGCCGTACATCCGCATGTGGTGGAGTTTCTGGACGCCGTACGCGCGAGTTCCAGGCGGGTGGTCCTGGTGACCAATGCCCATGGCAAGAGCCTGGAGCTGAAAATGGACCGGACCCGCCTGGGAGGTCACTTCGGGGCCATCGTCTGCGCCCACGACCTGGGATTGCCCAAAGAGAATCCGGATTTCTGGCGGCGCCTGCAGGCGCGCGAGCCTTTCGATCCGTCATGCACGCTGCTGGTGGACGACAGCCTGCCCGTACTGCGCTCGGCCAGAACCTACGGACTGGCGCACCTGCTGGCGGTCTACCGTCCGGACAGCCAGGGGCCGCTGCGTGACGTGGCCGAATTCGAGGCCATCCACAGCTTTCGCGACATTATGCCTCCCACCGCTTGAACCGCCGCTGGCAGTAGGCCAGGAGGCTGGCGTAGTCCTGGAAGTACAGCTCGAAGCCATCCTCGGCCGGGGCGTCGTACTCGCAGAAGTCGTTGCTGTAGCTGCGGCAGATCTGGGGACGGGTCTCGTAGATCCCGCAGCGGCCGTCGGCGTGCAGATGGGTGCAAGTAGTCTGGATCAGCAGATACCACCCCGCCTTCTCCTTGTAGAGCTGCACGCCCTGGTGGGAGATCTGCCACAGCAGGTGGTCGAAGTCGCGCTTCGAGCGAGGGGTCTCTATCGCCTGGGTGATGTAGGTACAGCACTTGGCCCCACTGCAGCGGCTGCACTTGGATTCTCCGAAGCCGGCAGTGCTCACCGGGATCGGCGGTCGCGCGAGTTGGTCCATCCGGCTCAGTCCTCGGCTGCGTTGCGCTTCTCGTACAGGAGATCCCAGGCTGGGTTGCCCAGTCGCTGTCCCCGTTGCTGGAAGTGGGTGATGGGGCGCTCCGTAACCCCGGTGAAATATCGCCCGGCGCCCGCCAGATTGATCAGAGACGGCTCGGCGTCAGCCGTTTCCAGCATGTGGCGCGCATAGTCCTCCCAGTCCGTGGCCAGGTGCAGGCGGGCTCCCGGCTTGAGCTTGCCGGCAACCAGGGCCAAGAACTCGGGCTGCAGCAGGCGGCGCTTGTGATGGCGCTTCTTCGGCCAGGGGTCCGGGAACCAGATGTTGACCTGGTCCAGGCCGAGATCGGGGATCCGCTCGCGAAACGCCGTCACTGCGTCACCGCGCAGCACCCGCACGTTATCGAGCTCCCGCGCCACAAGGCCGGCCAGCAGCCGGCCGATGCCGGGCGGGTAGACCTCCAGGCCCAGGTAGTCCGTATCGGAATGGGCCGTGGCCAGTGCCAGCAGGGCATCCCCGTTGCCGAAGCCTACTTCGGCAACTCGTGGAGCGTGCCGGCCGAACAAGGAATCCAGATCCACGATACCCCGGCCCTCCACGCCGTAGCGCGGCCACAGAGTTTCCAGCGCCAGGCGTTGGGCATCCGTCAGCCTGCCGGCCCGGATCACGTAGCTGCGTACGGATTGTGCCTGTCCAGGGGCGTTCACAGGAATGGCCTCTGGGTTAACACCCATGTCACACTATACACTAGCGGCTCAGGAAGAATTTCCGCAACTCACAATGGGCGCAAGTTTTGTTTCGTTACTCACTGATTAGGCAGGCAATCCTTTACTTTTGACCTAAAATTGATTAAGTAGCGTAAATTGGCAGTGCGACCTGGCTCCGTGGATTCACGCATGACGAACATAATTCCAACAGTCGTAGTCGTGGATGACAGCGCCACGGCCATCTCCCTTTACCAGATGAGCGCCGCCGGGCTCGACGTGGATCTGGCTGCGTTCCAGTCCGCGGACGAGGCCATCACCTACCTGACCAGCAGCCAGCCGGATCTTCTGTTTCTGGACATCGTCATGCCCGAGAAGGACGGGCTGACCATGCTCAAGGAGCTGCGCGCGCTCCCGATGCATAGCAGCACGCCGGTAATCATGGTTACGTCCAAGGACTATGCACAGGACCGCGCCGTCGCCAAGGACCTGGGGGCCATGGAGTTTCTTCTCAAGCCCCTGCGGTCCCGCGAGATCCGCCAGCTCATCGAGAAATACACCGGGGCTGAGGCTAAGGACGGCAGTGAAGCGGCCAAATGACCGGAAACTATCTGCGCTTCTGGGGCGTGCGAGGGTCTTACCCGGCGCCTTTCGAGACCCACCTCCGGGCCGGTGGCAACACCTCGTGCGTGGAGGTGCGGGTGGGAAGCCATGTCCTCATCTGCGACGCCGGCACGGGCATCATCCCGCTGGGCAACCAGCTCACCGGCCAAGCGGAGGTGCGGGATCTGGCCATCGTGGTGACCCATTACCATTGGGATCACATCTCCGGGCTGCCTTTCTTCGTGCCGGCCTTCCTGCCCGACTGGACCATCCGTTTCTTCGGTCCGGGCAAGAACGAGGAAGAGATCCGGGAAACCATTTCCGAGCAGATGCGGGCACCCTACTTCCCCGTCGAGACGGAGACCTGGCTGGCCGACATCCAGTATCTGCGCGCTAACAACGGCCGCATCGAGCACGGCCCGATCAGCATGCAGAGCTTCAACGTGCACCACCCTGGTACCACCTTCGGCTATCGGATCCAGGCCGCGGGCAAGACCATTGTCTATGTATCGGACAATGAGCTGCTGTTTCTGGACCAGTCCATCGATCAGCGCCTGGTGGAACAGGACATGGAGGAGAACGAGCAGGAGCTGCTGCGGCAGATGAAGGAGGAAGAGAAATGGAGCTCCCTGAAGTTCATGATGGATGCGGACATCCTGATCCACGACGCCCAGTATACCCCCGCGGACTATGCCAGGAAGCGCGGCTGGGGCCATTCATGCTACAAGGACACGGTCAACTGCGCCATCGACGCCAGGGTCAAGCATCTCTACCTGTATCACCTGGACCCAAACTATCCGGATGATGCAGTGGACGAGCTGCACCGCGAAGCCCTGGCGATCATCCGCGAGCGCAAGGCCGACCTCCAGTGTCACGTGGCCCGTGAAGGTCTGTTCATCGACTTGGATGAATAGCTAGAAGAACGTCCCGTCGATGGGCGAAGAGGCGCTGGCGAAGCGCTTGCGCGGCATGCGGCCCGCCAGCCAGGCCTCGCGCCCGGCCTCGATGGCTTTCTTCATGGCCGAGGCCATGAGCACCGGATCCCGGGCCGCGGCGATGGCGGTGTTCATCAGCACCCCGTCGCACCCCAGCTCCATGGCCACCGCGGCATCCGAGGCCGTTCCCACGCCAGCATCCACCAGAATGGGCACCCCGGCGTTCTCGACGATGGTCAGGATATTGTAAGGGTTGCGAATTCCCAGGCCGGAGCCGATGGGGGCGGCGAGGGGCATGACCGCCACGCAGCCCAGATCCTCCAAACGCTTGGCGATGATGGGGTCGTCATTGGTGTACACCATCACCTTGAAGCCGTCCTTGACCAGCTCCTCGGCCGCTTGAAGCGTCGCGGTCACATCCGGGAACAGCGTCTTCTCGTCGCCCAGCACCTCCAGCTTGACGAGGTCATGTCCCGCCAGCAGCTCGCGTGCCAGCCGGCAGGTACGCACGGCGGTCTTGGTGTCATAGCAGCCTGCCGTGTTAGGCAAGATGGTGTAGCGGTCCGTCGGAATGGCGTCCAGCAGATTCGGCTCGCCGGGATTCTGACCGATGTTGGTGCGCCGGATGGCCACCGTGACGATCTCCGCGCCACTGGCCTCGACGGCCCTTCGGGTCTCGTCCAGGTCCTTGTACTTGCCGGTGCCGACCAGCAGGCGGGAACGATATTCGACGCCGGCGACGACGAGGGGATCGCCGCTGGCGGGCTTGGGTTTGAGGGAGGTGGCAGCAGTCATGGCTTACGACTCGAAGATCGGGTAAGAGGCCCAGTATAAGAACACAGCCGCGGGGCGGCAATTGCCGTTCGGGCGCATCCGTAACCGGTCAACGCCGTTGGCATTAGAGGCTAGTGCTCCCTCGTAGGTCAGTTCTTAAGCCAAGTACGCGGTGTCCATGTGAGG
>CAYWTP010000328.1:0-4033 GCA_964461215.1 uncultured Ectothiorhodospiraceae bacterium
GTCCTGCAAACCTCACATGGACACCGCGTACTTGGCTTAAGAACTAACCTATGTGGCCCCGCAGACCGCGCACCCGCAGGTCGAGCACGAAGTCGACGGTCAGTGGACGCGGCGGAGATGCAAAGGCAAACTGCGCGGCGGAACCCACACAACTCACGCTAGACCGATGACGGACTGCTGGCTGCTGGCCGAGGACAAGGCGGGAATGATCAACCAGTGCCGCGGCTTGGCCGAGGCGCTGGCAGCCCACAGCACCTGGAAGCGGATCGTGCCTCGCGCACCATGGAAGTACCTGCCCCCGAGACTGTGGCTGGCCTCGCTGCGCGCGCCCGGTCCCGGCAGCGATCCCCTGGTCCCCCCCTGGCCGGACATCACCATAAGCTGCGGCCGCTATGCGGTGGGTCTGGCGATGGCGATCAAGCGGGCCAGCGGCGGGCGCACCTATACCGTGCATATCCAGGATCCGAAGGTGGACACCCGGCACTTCGACGTGGTGGTCGTCCCCCGCCACGACCATTGTGCAGGGAGCAATGTCATCACCACCCTCGGGGCCCTGCACCGGGTGACCCCCGCCCGGCTGGAGGCGGAAGCACGCCGGCTGAGCCCGCAGCTCGCCCACCTGCCGCGGCCCTTGATCAGCGTGCTGGTGGGAGGCACCAACCGCCGCTATCGTTTGGAGGTGCCCGAGGCCGAGCGCCTGGCGCAGGCTCTCGTGCAGGCGGCGCTGCCGCACGGTGCCGGCATCGCCCTGACGGTGTCGCGCCGTACCAGTCCCGGCGTCGCGGCCGCCTTGCGTAATGGTGTGCGGGAGCAGCCTGCGGTGGTGTGGGACGGCGAAGGGGAGAACCCCTATTTCGCTTACCTGGGGCTGGCCGACCATGTCGTCGTCACCTGCGACTCGGTTTCCATGGTCTCGGAGGCCTGCGCCACCGGTAAGCCCGTGTATGTGTTCGACCTGCCCGGCGGCTCGCACAAGTTTGCAGAATTTCACCGGAACATGCGCGAGGCGGGCTACACCCGGCCGTTTTCCGGGGCATTGGAGAGCTGGCACTATCGGCCTTTGAACGAGACCGCGGACGTTGCCGCGGAGGTACTGCGGCGCCTACAATCCCGGCCAACCCAGATGCGGCGCTGATCCACCCCCCGTATAGCCTGCGGGGGACGGGCCACGCGCGGGTTCCCGAACGACCAGGCAGGAGATGCCCATGGGGCTGGCCATAGAGACCTTCAGCAACCTGTACGGCGGAAGCTCGGTCTTCAAGGCCCTGGGGCATCCGCTGGCCGCCGAGCAAGCACCGGGGCTGATAGCGGAGCTTGCGGCAGCAGGGCCGCTGGCCATCTATGATCCCCTGGGCTACTTCGGCACCTTCGCCACCCTCTACGACCTCTCGTCCTGGGACGTGGGGAAAGTGTATGTGCAGCGGCTCGAGGATCTGGACCGCACGGTGCTCGGACGGGCGTGCCGGCCGGTCACGGCGCTGGCAGAGGACCCGGCCCCTGGGGGCCTGCTGGTGGCCGCGTTCGACGCCGAGAGGCTGGTCAGCCAGATCCGGCATCTGATTCCGGGAGGCACCCGGGTCAACAGCTTCGATGCCCTGCGCATCCCCGAGACCATGCTGAGCCGTCCGCGGCGCTACCTGGACTCTCTGAACTTTGCCACCAACTTCGCCTTCCTGCGCGACGCAGGCGGCGAGCACACGCGCATCACCTTGTGCGACTACTGGAGCGGCTACGGCGCCCGCCAGCCGGGGCTTTGGCTGCGCTTGTTCGACGCCGCGGGCCGGGTGCTGGGCACCTGGCAGGAAGGCTTTCCTGCACCGGGAGGCGTTGCGGCCATCGATAGCCGCCGGATCCGGGAACGCCTGGGCCTCGGCGACTTCACCGGCTCCTTGTTTATCCACGGCTTGGGCGTCGCCGGACACGACGTGATCAAGTACGCCCTGGATACTTTCGGCGACGAGCCCTCGGTGCTCTCGTGCACCCACGACGCCAACGCCTGGCCCGCGGATCTGTACGCGGGCCTGCCGGCCCCCGGCGAGGGCGAGAGGGTCACTCTGTGGATCCAGAACAGCCACCCGGCGCCGATACCGGCCGGCAGCATTGGCCTTGGCCGGATGGGCGCGCCGGCGGTGTGCTGGGTGGATGAGTCAATCCCCCCTTTCGGCACCTACGCCCTGGATGCGGCGAGCCTGGTGCCCGAGGCCCGCTGGCCGGCCCAGCTTGAGGTCCACGCGGGACGGCATTTCGTACGCCCGCGCTACGAGGTCCATTCCACCGCGAACGGGCGCAGCCGCATGGCCCATGCGAACGTGGAGCGCACCGATCTGGTAGCGGACCGGTCCCTGCCGAAGGTCGCACCGCTCATCGGCCGGGGATACCTGCTGCCGGCCCCGATCCTGCCGACACCAATCTGGAGCAGCGAAGTACTGCCCACACCCATGGCAACGGGTCAGGAAGAGCTGGCGCTGGTGCTGACGCTCTTCGACGCCTGCGGCCGCCAAATGCTCCGCCGGGACCTGGGCGTGATCCCCCGCGGTGAATGTCCGGTCCTGGCCGTGGACGACTTGCTGCATGAGGCGGGCGTGAGCCTGGCCGCGGGATACGGTCACCTGGAGCTGAGCTACGATCTGAGTCATCCCGGGGGCGCGGACGGCTGGCTGCACGCCCTGTTCCGCTACCGCGATCGCGGCTCGGGACACGCCGCCGAGAGCAGCTTCGGGGCTCACATTTACAACCTGCCCGTGGTCTACCGCAACGAGCCGCAATCCTATACGGGCAGTCCGCCTGGACTGTCCACCCGGCTGTTCCTGCGCCTGGCGCCCGAGCCACTGGATACACTCTGCCAGCTCATCTACCCGGCGTCCGCACCCTGGCTCCCACACTCCACGACCCGCCTGCTGCTGCACGACGGCCGTGGTGCGGAGATTGCCGCCCGGGACGTTGCCATCCCGTGCGGCGGATCACTGCTGTGGCGCTACAGCGAGACCTTCGACAAGGCCTCCCGGACGCGGGCCGGAGACGGAGCCTATGTCATGGTGCGCGATCCCAGCTGCCGGCTGTTCGGCTACCACGGGGTGCTGGGCAGCCAGGGTGCCTTCAGCCTTGATCACATGTTCGGCTTCTGAGGGAGTCCTTGCTGCCGATGCTTTGGCTGAACCCTCAGGTTGAGCGTCCATGACCCCGCTCTCGGTCTTCGTGACCACCTATAACAATGCCCGCACCCTGGCCGCCTGCCTGGAGAGCGTGGGCTGGGCCGACGAGATCGTGGTGCTGGACTCCTTCAGCACCGACGACACCCTGGCCATCGCCCGGCGCCACGGCGCCCGTATTTTCCAGCATGCCTTCATGGGCTATGGGCCGCAGAAGCAGATGGCCCTGGAGAAGACCAGCCACGACTGGGTGATGCTGCTGGATGCCGACGAGGCGCTGTCCCCGGCCCTGCAGGAGGAAGTGCGCGCGCTGCTGGCCAGCGGCCCCGTGGCCGACGGCTATGAGATGGCGCGCCAGGAGCAGATGTTCTGGCGCATGTGCAGCCCGCGCGTGCGCATGAACTTCTTCCTGCGCCTGTTCCGCAAGAACAAGGGCCGGGTCAGTGACATGCCGGTGCACGCGGCGCCGAAGGTGCAAGGCCGAATCGAACGGCTGCGGGCACCCTTCTACCATTACGGCGAGACCGACATCCATACCAAGGTGGACAAGATCAACGCCTACTCCACCGGTCTGGTCGCCGACAAGGTGGCCCGCGGCAAACGGGGCAACCCGCTGATCCTCATCTTCTACCCACCTCTGTTCTTCCTGCGGGGCTACGTCTTCAAGCGCAACTTCCTTAATGGCTGGGCCGGCTTCATCGCCTCCGTGGTGGGCGCCTTCTATGTATTCCTGAAATACGCCAAGCTCTACGAGCACTACCAGCTCGATCGGCACGGCAACGCCCTGATGCCCGACGGCGCCCCTCCCATGCCGAGGGACTACGAGCCCGCGGCCACCAGCGGGCAGCGGGCGGATGTCAGTCCCGACCCGGACGATGTGCTTG
>CAYWTP010000329.1:0-4032 GCA_964461215.1 uncultured Ectothiorhodospiraceae bacterium
CGGTAGTCCTGGGTCTTCAGCTCGCCGGTCACCGGATCCTTGCCGGTGGATGCGATGGTCAGTTCCCCTTCCGATTGCAGCAGCTTCAAGGCATAGGCGGCATTACTGGCCCCTTCCTCCTCGACGATGGCCAGGACCTTGTGTTGCAGATCCGTCTCTCCCATGTAGAACAGGCTCTGGCCGGTCATCGCGCTGTACTTGATGCGGTCCTCTTCCGGCATGAACGCCAGCACCGCGTCCATCAGCGAGGACTTGCCGGCCGCCGAGGTCGATTGGATGGTCACTGCCAGCGGCGCGTCCAGCTTGCGCGAGACCACCGCCAGGTAGCCGACCAGCTTGTTGGTCGCCTCGCCCACCACGCCGCAGCGGGCGAAGTCGTTGCCGATGCGCTCCAGTAGATCGGGGGATTTGAGCAGATCGAGCGCCGCTTTGGTCTCCTCGTCGTTCAGGGTGACGGCGCTCTCCTTCGGCGCCTGCGCGGCCTCGATGTGAGCCGCCTGCAGGGCCTCCAGCTTCAACAGGATCTTGCCCACATCGGCCTTCACCACGTCCTCTTTCACGCCCAGATCCACGGCGGCCTGCTTGATGAAGGCCCCGCGCGGGCGCTGCTGGTAGAGATCGAAGGTGTCGACGTGGATCGCCTCGCCCGCACCATCGAATATGTCCAGGGAAGGACGGTATGACGGTGCGCCAGGAGGCAGCGCACCGTTGGCGGGACGGGAGACCAGCAGGTTCACCTTCATCACGTCATAGGCCAGGTTCTTCTCCAGGCCCCGGATGCGGTAGCGCCGGTCGCCCAGGGTGATCACGATCTCGTTGTCTTTGACATCGGCCTTAATGTCGGACTTCGGGGATTCCGGCACCACGGCGGCGGGCAAGGATTCGGCGGATTCTTCTTTAGCGGCTAAAGGGATGATGGATTCCGGCTCGGGTTCCGGTTCTGACTCTGATTCTGCGTCGGGCTCCAGCGGCGGGGTTTGTGGTTCAGGGACCGGCACGGTTCGGGATTCACCGTTCACCGCTTCGGTCGTCACCGGCTTCGCTTTACCTTTGCCGAGCCACACCGCGCTACGGATCACCACGCCCAGGCTCTTGCCGGCGGGCTTCACCTGCAAGGCGTATTCGTTGGCGTCTATGCCCTTCGGGAAGTGGATGCGGTAGGCGTCGATGCCTGCCTGGTTTAGCTTCTCGGCCAAGGCCTGCGCGGCCTTATCGCCGGCGGCGTCCCGGTCGTAGGCGATCAGCACCCGCTCGGTGCCGTGTTGCTTGAAGGCGGCCAAGTGCTCAGCGGTAAAGCCCTCGATGCCGTAGCTGGCGGTGACGTTGCGGTATCCGGCGCACCAGAAGGTCAGCGCGTCGATCAAGGATTCGCACAGGATGATTTCAGGGCTGGCGTGCAGCGCCTCGACGTTCCACACCCCGGCATGGGCACCGGGCAGATACAGGTGATACGGTGTGCCCGGGCGCAGGTTGTCGTTGATCTTGCGCCCGTAGACCTCCAGCACCTGGCCGGATGCATCCATGATCGGAATCACGATGGAGCCGGTGAAGTGCTCGTGACCGGAAGAGCGGTACAGACCCAGTCGCTGCAGCTGGCCGCGGATGGCCGCCCCTTCCTTGCGGTTCTTCGCCGGCAGCCGATACCCCAATGTCCGATTGGCAAAGCCCAGCTTGAAGCGGTCGATGGCCTCGGCGTTGGCGATACCGCGCTTTTCCAGATAGGCCAGCGCCTCCGGGGACTGCGTCAAGGTCTCGTGGTAGTAGTCGATGACCTGCGCCAGCAACCGGGCATCCTTGGTACTCGTCTCCAGGGTGGTCGGCAGCTTCTGCACCGTGGAGCGTTTGACCGATGCACCCGACCCGGCGGCTAAAGCGGAAGGGACATAGTCGGCCTGCAGCAGCTCCACGGCATGGCGGAAGCTCACGCCCTCGGCCTTCATCACCCAGTCGATCACCGAGCCACCCGTCTGGCAGGCACCCAGGCAGTGCCAGAGGTTGTTCTTCGGGCTGACAACTAAGCTGGGCTCGTGGTCGTCGTG
The DNA here is from genome assembly GCA_964461215.1 of uncultured Ectothiorhodospiraceae bacterium. GTDB lineage: Bacteria > Pseudomonadota > Gammaproteobacteria > JAABTG01 > JAABTG01 > CAYWTP01. The sequence goes on from CAYWTP010000329.1 coordinate 2,040, forward strand.
GAACGGACACAGCCCGATCAGGTCCGCGCCGTGGCGCTTGAGCGTGATCCCCATCCCCTCGGCCAGGCGCTGGAGGGAGACTTCCTGCTTGAGTCGTTCGATCTGGTCGTCCGGGATGCGGGCCATGGCTGAATCCTCAAAAAATTTTCTCGTAACCTTTACGTGACAAACAGTATGCATTCGTGCCAGACTTGTCAAGCCGTAAGGGTGTTGACCGGCACCTAGTCGTTTCCTAAATTGCCCTTTAGACCGTGTAGTTCAGTATCTTGAGGAACGCTTAGGTGATGACTATGGGCACGACACAGGACGGATTCGCGCGGCGTCTGCTGGACTTGCGCAAGCGCAAGGGCTGGTCCCAGCCGGAACTGGGCAAAAAGCTCGGGACCTCGGGTCCCATCATCGGCCGCTACGAGCGCGGCGAGATGACCCCCTCTATCGAGGTAGCCAAGAAGCTGGCCGAGATCTTCGGCGTGACGGTGGACTACTTGGTGAGTGACAAGGAGATGCCGAACATTCTGCAGGACCAGACCATGCTGGAACGCTGGCGCGAGATCGACGACCTGCCCACCCCGGAGCGGGAACGAATCCTGTCGGTAGTGGATAGCCTGATACGGGACGCTAAGGCCCGCCAGGCCTACCGGATGAGCGCGTGAGGAAAGCTGCGATGCAACCGCAACAGATCGACCAGGTGATTCAGAAGCTACAAGCCCTGCCGCCGGAACGGGTGACCGAGGTGGAGGATTTCATCGACTTTCTCAGCCAGCGCGACACCGAGCGCGGGCTGGCACGCGCGGCCATGACCGCTACGGAGCCGACATTGAATGCCATCTGGGACAATCCGGACGATGCCCAGTACGACAAGCTATAGCTTCGGCGATATCGTCCTGGTCGCCTTTCCTTTCAGCGACCAAGTCGGCAGCAAAAAGCGCCCGGCAGTAGTGGTCAGTTCGGATGCCTACCACCGGCAACGACCGGATGTGATCCTGATGGCGATCACCAGCCAAGTGCGACGCGCGCCGGGCTTCGGGGAGGCCCTCATCCAGGACTGGCAGGCCGCCGGGCTGCTCAAGCCCTCAGCCATCAAGCCGGTGATCTTCACCGCCGAGAAGCGCATCGTCCTCAAGCGGCTGGGGCGGCTAAAGGAAGTGGATCAGCAGGCGCTCAGCAAGGTGATAGAGGTCATCATCGGCTGATCGGAGTAGAAGACGGAGAAAAGAAGTCCCCCTTTTCGCTTTCCAACCTATTCCCATGGTTGAGATGTTCTTCTCTTTGCATTCTTGGCTTGGCTTCCTCGAATAATGAATTTCCTATATTTCGTTAATATCACAAAATAGCCGACTACTCCTCCTAGAATGACAAAAGGTAGATATTTGGTCATACCAAATTGGTCGGCATAGACAAATGACCCCAGGACTATACAAAACACCAAGAAAGTCGATATGACGTAAGGAGTGCCGCTCTTCATGACAAAGCCTATTTCTCACAGACCTGCTCTTTGCACTCAATCAACGTAACTATGCAAAAATCAATCGATGGATTCGCGGCGATGCCCGCAGCGGGCCCACCCACTGTCACAGTGGCTCCGCTTGGACCTCCCGAAGCTCCAGCAGACAGCACCTCCCCTAATCCCAGCGCGCCCGAAAATCCTAGACTCCAGCCACCCATATTTCGGGTACTACTCACAATGCCACCAGTACCGCTTACACCGCCGCTGATCTCAAGCCCCCCTACTTTGAAGCACGTGTAATGATAGGTGCAGCTTTCCAAGTCTGTCCCGGTCACGACACAAGTCCCCGTCGAAACGCCAACAAATGGTTGAATCACAATCCCAGCGCACACGCCTCCTGACGCAGAGAGCAGTCCAGATGGGTCTGAATACCTAACTGGATTGCCCAATGCATAACTATAGGTATTCGATCCACCACGTAATCCAATCGGATCACTCTCAATATACCTCCCCGTCTGCGGGTCGTAGTCCCTGAAGTAGTTGTAA
>CAYWTP010000330.1:0-4031 GCA_964461215.1 uncultured Ectothiorhodospiraceae bacterium
TCGCCCAGGTTCGGACAGGAAGCCTCCTCGCACACCGTGTGCAGACGCTGCCGGCGCAGCAATGCCTTGAGCCGCTGGACTTCCGGACCGGTAGGCGCCTTGACCCGGATCCAGGCCGGCTTGCGCGCCAGAGGACCTTCGCTGGCCGCCACCTTAACCGGAATGCGTGCGGTCTTGGCAGCACCTTTCTGTTTGGCAGGTGAGTTGGGGTCTTCGTTGCTCATGTGTGGCTCGTGATTCGTGCTTCGTGATTCGCAACCCGTGACTGAGTCGCTGGTATCCAGCCGCTTCCAGCGGCGCAGCGCAAACCGGGAGGCTCCTCACTCCCCGCCCTCCCCCCTACGCGCCGGCCCGCTGCGTTCCCACAGATTCACGATGGTGCAGAACAGCTCCGCAGTGCGCTCGGCGTCGTAGATTGCCGAGTGTGCCTCCTTCGGGTCCCAGGGTATACCGGCGGCCTGGACCGCGCGGGAGAGCACGGTCTGACCGAAGGCCAGCCCCCCCAGGGTCGCGGTGTCGAAGGTCGTGAACGGATGGAAGGGGTTACGCTTGATGGCGGTGCGCTTGGCGGCGGCATTGATGAAGCTGAGATCGAAGGATGGGTTGTGCCCCACCAGCACCGCCCGGGTGCAGCCGGTGTCGCGCACCGCCTTGCGCACGGGCTGGAACACCTTCTGCAGCGCCTCGTGCTCGGACACCGCAAAACGAAACGGATGGTATGGATCGATCCCCGTGAACTCCAGGGCCGAGGGGTCCAGGTTGGCGCCGGGAAACGGGTCCACGTGATAGGCATGGGTCTGATCCAAAGACCACAGCCCCGATTCGTCGATCTTCAACGTCACCACCGCAACTTCCAGCAGGGCGTCGGTCACTGGGTTGAAACCGCCCGTCTCCACGTCCACCACCACCGGCATGAAGCCGCGGAAGCGACGCGCCAGAGGGCTCTGGGCCTCGGTCATCAGCCTGCCAGCTTCCAGCGGATCGTCTCGGCGGCCCGGAAGGGGACCAACATCCCCTCGCCAAACGGCACTTCCGGCGGCACGATCCAGTCGGTCTTGATCAACGTGATCCGGCGGCGGTTGCGCGGCAGACCGTAGAAATCGGCGCCGTGATGGCTGGCGAAGCCTTCGAGCTCCTCCAGGGCGCCAGCGTTCTCGAAGGCCTCTGCATACAGCTCGATGGCGGCGTGGGCGGTATAGATCCCGGCACAGCCGCAGCTCGTCTCCTTGCTGTGGCGGGCATGCGGGGCACTGTCAGTTCCAAGGAAGAACTTGGGCGAGCCGCCGGTGGCGGCCCGGACCAGCCACTGGCGGTGTTCCTCGCGCTTGAGCACCGGCAGACAGTAATGGTGGGGGCGGATCCCGCCGGCCAGCAAGGCATTGCGATTGAGCAGCAGGTGATGGGGGGTGATAGTGGCCGCTACCGTATCCGGAGCGGCCAGCACGAACTCCACGGCCTCCCGGGTGGTTACGTGCTCGAACACCACGCGCAGGCCCGGAAACCGCTCCACCAGGGGCCGCAGCACCCGCTCGATGAAGACCCGCTCCCGATCGAATATATCCACCGCCGGGTCCGTGACCTCGCCGTGCACCAGCAGCGGCAGGCCCTCGGACTGCATGGCTTCCAAGGCCGGATAGGTCCTGGTGATGTCGGTCACACCCGATTCGGAGTTGGTGGTGGCACCGGCAGGATACAGCTTGACGGCGTGCACGCAGCCGCTGGCCTTGGCCGCGACGATCGTCTCGGGCGCGGTCGTGTCCGTGAGGTACAAGGTCATCAAGGGTGCGAAGCCCGAGTCCTCCGGCACCTGCGCCATGATCCGCCGGCGGTAGGCCAGGGCCGCCTCGGTGGTCGTCACCGGCGGCGTCAGATTCGGCATGACCACGACCCGGCCGAAACGCCGCGCGGTATCGGGCACCACGGCGGCCAGGGTGGCCCCGTCGCGCAGATGTACATGCCAGTCGTCCGGAAGGCTGAGGCTGAGAGTGGCGGTCATGGGCTCGGGCTCGGACCCGGTCGGGAAGGACTGCGAGTACCCCGATAAATAAAATTTATTGCCAGTATAAGTATAAGTGATTGGTAATATTCGTAGCAGCTAATATACTTATCTTCGACGGGACGAGCTGAGGTCGAATGAGGCAAGAGTCCCGTCCCAACTGAGCCCACTCAACTTAGGAGTTAAGGAATGAAGACCATAGCAAAAACGCTGGCTGCTGTCGCGATCGTTGGTGCCGCCTCTCTGGCGGCGACCCCTGCCCAGGCGTGGTGGGGGGGGCCCGGTGGTTATGGCGGGGGCCCCTGGAGCGGCATGACTGACATGTTCGGCGACATCGACGCCAACTTCTCCAGCCGTGGCTGGGGTCGTGGCCACGGCTACGGCTATCCCTACTACGGCTACGGCTATCCTGGCGCGTACGGCGGCTATCCGGGTGCCTGGGGCGGCTATCCCGGTGGTTACGGCTATCCAGGTGCCTACGGCGTTCCGTACGGCGTCGCCCCGGTTGCTCCGGCTGCTCCGGCCGCTTCGACGACCAAGTAAGACGGGTCTGTCAGGATCGGCCTACCGGCACACGGACGTGCCGTCCTCCGGGGATACCGTTTGAAGCTCGCTTTAAGAGCTTTTCCGCAAGTGTCGCTTGCGCAAGTGCTTTTTCTACTCTCAGTTAATGGTTGGTCAACACACGCAGGAGTAGTGGACCATGAAAAAAACATTGCTTGCTATCGCCATCCTCACCGCCTCGGCCGCCGTTCAAGCGGGTGAGGCCGCTACCACGCCGACCGCGGTGGTCTACGGGCCCTTCGGCTACGCGCCGGTGACCCTGACCCAGGAGCAGGTGCAGCAGATCGTCGCCCAGCAGCAGAAGGCCTATCAGGCCGCCTTCGAGGCTCAGCGCCAGGCCTACGAGCAGTATGCCAAGTACCAGGCCGACCAGATGAAGGCCGTGCTCGATGACCAGAAGCAGCAGGACGCCGAGCGCGAGAAGATGAGTCAGGAGATCCAGGATCAGATGACCGACGTGGACGAGAATCTGCGCGAGGCCATCTACTCGGGCAACCGCGACGCCGTGGACAAGTACTTCGCCGAGCGGGCCAAGGAAATGGACACCATGTTCGCGGCCAAGAAGAAGGAGCTGGACGCCGCCCACGAGCAGTTCGACGAGATCTTCGCCAAGGCCCGGGAGCAGGCTCCGGTTGCCCCTGTGGCACCGTTCTGACCGACGGCTATCCGAAACAGGTCTGATCCGGACCTGAGAGGGCGCGTGCGGCATACACCGCACGCGCCTTTTTGCTTTCGCGGTATAATCGCGCCTTCGCCCGAACGGGCCTGTTCCGGGTGAGCCTGCGCCACGAGCGGGGTCACTCAGGGTGCCCCAACACGACCGGACCCCGCGAGAAGCACTATGACAGCGCACGACGACATCGACTCCCAGGAAACCCAGGAATGGCTCGAAGCCCTGGACGCCGTGCTCGAACGCGAAGGCCCGGAACGCGCTCACTTTCTGCTGGAGAAGCTGGTCGACAAGGCCCGCCGTTCCGGCGCTTATCTGCCGTACAGTGCCAACACCGCCTACGTCAACACCATTCCACTGCACCGGCAGGAGCGCATACCCGGGGACTCCGCCATCGAGCGGCGGCTGCGCTCCTTCGTACGCTGGAACGCCATGGCGATGGTGATCCAGGCCAACCGCCAGTCGACCGAGCTCGGTGGTCACATCGCCAGCTTCGCCTCCGCGGCCACCTTGTTCGACGTGGGCTTCAACTACTTCTTCCACGCGCCCAGCGATCACCACGGCGGCGATCTGGTGTTCTTCCAGGGTCACTCCGCGCCCGGCATCTATGCCCGCGCGTTCCTGGAAGGACGGCTGTCCGAGGATCAGCTCCGCCGCTTCCGTCAGGAGGTGGACGGCGGGGGGCTTTCCTCTTATCCCCATCCCCGCCTGATGCCCGAGTTCTGGCAGTTCCCGACGGTGTCGATGGGCCTGGGTCCATTGATGGCCATCTACCAGGCCCGCTTCATGAGGTACCTGCAC
>CAYWTP010000331.1:0-3985 GCA_964461215.1 uncultured Ectothiorhodospiraceae bacterium
ACTGCCGTCACCCAGCAGGCGTTGGAAGCTCGGCAGGTCATGCGAGGTAGAGATCACCAGGACCTGGCGAATACCCGCAGGCATGAGAACCGACAGAGGGTAGTACACCATCGGCTTGTCATAGACCGGCAGAAGCTGCTTGCTGACGCCCCTCGTGACCGGGTAAAGCCTGGTGCCCGAGCCGCCAGCTAGGATTATTCCTTTCATGGAAGGGACATTGGCGTATCTTGGACTTGCGAATGGTGGCTGAGGTCGGCTTCGGACTGGGTCAACGCCTCATCCGGCCGAGCCAAGGCCCTGCCGAGACTCGCCAATCGCTCGGCACTCAAAGGCTCCGCTTCCCCATAGGCCCTGCGTCCTCACCTTCTCCCTGGGGAAGAACACACTGAGGGAGAAGGCGGCGACTATTCCGGAATCTGCTCATCGCCGGCATTCTCGGTGGTCTGGCTATCCTGGCTCCAGGCGACATCCAGGGCGTCGTGCAGTAGGCGAATGGCTTTCGAGTGGCCTGGGACGCGAGCATAGATTGCCTTGGCAAGGTCCTCGTCATAGGTATGCGATGTGAGATTCCGGTCCTCCAGCACAGTGTTCCAGCCGGACTCGTCGTGAATCCATCCCTGCCTGAAGGCCGCCCGCAGGCAGCTTCGGGGTGACGCGCACCCCAGTCCCTGATGCCGCAATGCCTCCTGTACCGCCTTCCACGCCAGCTCGAAGCAGAACTCGAACCTCTGAATCGCGGCATCGCGTGTGATATCTGTCTCCGGCTGTGCCAGCACGTCGTCCAACCGGCCCAGAGCTTTGCCCAGACTTAACAGGCGGTTGGCGCTCAGACCTCGACTCCTTCGGCGTCGATACGGCGGCGAAAGTCTGCACTCACCTCATGCAGGTCGACGAGGTCGATCGAGTACAACGTCGGCAGCTCGTCGACCCAGGTACGCAGGGCGGCCACGGCGGTAATGGTGAATGGCTCCGGCGAGTCGATTGCCAGGTCAATGTCCGAGTGGGGCTGTGCCGTACCTTGGACCCAGGACCCGAACCAGATCACCCGGATGTTCGTGCCGAGGCGGCGACGGGCTTCAGTGGCCACGATCTCGGCAAGCTGTCGCGCCCGAGCGGCGGGGACTTCAGGCCGGGGGATGTTGGCTTCGAGCGTCATCGGGCGTTGGGAAGGTGCGATGTGTCTGCTGGCGTGGCCGCTAATCTGCTGTCTCCGACGTTCGCGAGCTGGCGCTTGCTCCTACGGGGCTGCGGATTTCCGTTCGCGGGCTCACGCCCGCTCCTACCGGGAGGAGTTCACGAGCCGGCGCTGGCCCCTACGAGGGCTGCGGGGCACCTTCGAGATATCCCCCCATCCTCGCCTTCTCCCGGGGGGAGAAGGGAACAAGCAATGCCTTCGCGGGCTCACGCCCGCTCCCACAGGCGGGCTGAAGTATGTAGCCCGGATGCAGCGTAGCGGAATCCGGGGCGGCGCGACAAAGAATTCTCCTGGATTACACTGCGCTGCGTCCCGGCTACGACACTCACCACCCGATTGCCGACTAGCATCGAGGCAGTTAGACTCAAGCATCAAGACATCAACCTCAGGACTTCACGATGCGAACGACACTCACACTGGACGAGGATGTGGCCACCCGTATCGAGCAGATGCGCAAAGCGGGAAGAGGAAGTCTGAAAGACCTCATCAACGAGGCCCTGCGCGCGGGCCTCGATCAGATGGCCCAGAGCGCGGCCCCAAGCACCCGTCCCTACCGGATCACCCCCCATCATCTCGGACGCAAGCTGGCGGATCTGGACAACATTGGGGAGATATTAGCGCACAGTGAAGAAGAGGCGTGGCGCTGATGCTGCTCGACGCCAATCTGCTGCTGTACGCAGCTCTGGATGACTTTCCCCAGCATCCAGCGGCCCGGACGTGGCTCGAGGCTCAGCTCAACGGCCCGCGCAGGGTCGGTGTTCCGTGGTTCAGCCTGCTCGCGTTCGTTCGCATCACGACCAATCCCCGCTTGTTTGAGAAACCACTGGATACCGCAAGCGCGTGGCAGCAGGTCCGGGAGTGGCTCGACCGCCCTCAGATCTGGATACCCACACCCACTGAGCGGCACGGCGAGCTTCTCGAACGGATGCTGCTCGCCACCAACGCCACGGGCAACCTCGTCTCCGATGCGCACCTGGCGTCCCTGGCAGTGGAGCACGGCCAAACCCTTTACAGCACGGACAGAGACTTCGCTGCGTTTCCAGATTTGCACTGGGTCAATCCGTTGGCTTAATCGGGATTGGATTTCGTTTAGAAATCACCGCGCTCACCACAAAGACACATAGCGGGTCTGCTCGCGGGCTGACGCCCGATGGCTGGTGGCATGGTTGACCATGTGCTCTTTCGAATGTTCGCTAGCTTGCGCTTGCTCCTACAAAAGCCACAGGGGCTTCGGTGCAGGCCTGTTTCATCTCAAGTCTTCTGCTTGATCCGATCTCACCAGACGGTACGTAGCCCGGATGAAGCGTAGCGGAATCCGGGGCATCGCGCGGCCGAAGCCGCCCCGGATTACACGCCGTTCCATCCGGGCTACGGCGTTAGAAGAGCGCTGCGAGGTCTACACCCGCCGCAGGTAAGAGCAACGGCCTGAGCCGAGCAGGCACCATCAGGTGAGAAACCTTCTGGTAGCCCTTATCGGTAGGGTCCTGAAACACATGCGCAATCCCACCTTCGAGGTCGATTACCCAGACCTCCGCGATGCCGTGACGCGCATACAGCGGGACTTTTATTTCCCGGTCGTACCGAAGCGAGGTATCAGCCACCTCTACGATCAATAGCACATCTTCGGCCCGCGGGTGCGCCGACTTATAGTAATCAGCGCGGGGATGGAGGAGGCAGAGATCCGGCTCCGGCTCGGAATCTTCCCCCATGGCAACGGGATTCTGCACCCAGACGAGAGCGTCCTCGCCGACTTGCCGTTCGAACAGCCGCGACAATTGCGCCACCGTTCCGGCATGCTTGCTTCCGATCGGCGTCATCTCGACAAGCTCTCCCTCAATCAGCTCGACTCGGTCGTCCTCACCGAGGATGCCCGCCTCGCCCATGCGGTGAAAGTCCTTCACTGTCAGGCGGTGACGCCTCAGGATGTCATGCGGGGAGGTGGACATGGCTCTGGTCGATTCATCAGATCCACAGCAGCTCGACGTCGTAGGGCTCGAGCTGACGATCGTGAGTTACCAACGTCAGACGCTCAACGCGGGCTTGTCCAACCAGCATCCGATCGAAGGGGTCACGGTGGTGGTCCGGAAGATGCCTGGTCTCGGCGGCATGCTCAAAGCCGATTGAAAGTCGCTCGAAGCCGCTGCTCCGAATTCCAGTCGCGAAGTCGGCATTCAGCTCGATCTTTCCCAGCCGCGACTTGATGGCGACCTCCCATGCCGAAGCGGCACTGACGAACACCAGTCCAGCATCCGCAATTGCTGCCCGCGCGCCCTCGCTAAGCCGCGCGTCGTCGAGCTTCCACCACAGGAAAGCGTGCGTATCCAGCAAGAGCTGGCGGGCTTGTGTCATCGCTCACCATCGAACGCGCCGAGAATGTCTTCGGGCAGCGGTGCGTCGAAGTCCTCCGCAATGTGGACCTGCCCTTCCCAGCCGCCTGGCGTGCGGGGCTCGTGTTTCCTCCCCAGCGGAACCAGCTTGGCCAGCGGACGGCCCGCCTTAGCGATAATGATTTCCTCGCCCGCAGCAGCGCGGTCCACCAGACTGGACAACGAGGTCTTGGCCTCGTACAGGTTTAGAACCGTTTCAGGCATCGCGGGCTCCCTTATTTGGTCAAGATTGACCAAAGTGTAGTGAATGGGCGCCGCAAAGACAAGAAGAGCTTCCCGAGCATACTCTCTACACGAAGACATCCAAGCTGTGGACGTTGGCAAGGGATTACCGACCTACCCGCAGCAGCCAGCCGTCGGTGGACAACAAGGCACCTATGTTCGCGAGCTGGCGCCTGCTCCT
>CAYWTP010000332.1:0-3958 GCA_964461215.1 uncultured Ectothiorhodospiraceae bacterium
ACCCTCGATGGAGCTATTAACCCCATACTCCCTTAGCAGGGGAGCGCCTTCAGCCGGCTCGGCCATCTCTCCTGTGCGCAGACGCGTAGCATACCCAAAGCCGGCGCGCGTAGCAAAGGAAGCTCCAGCGGCGGGGGCATCGCTTACTCCTGTTGAGCCTTCTCCTGCTGGATGCGCTCGTATATTTCCTCACGGTGAACCGAGACTTCCTTGGGTGCGTTCACCCCGATCCGGACCTGGTTACCCTTGACACCCAGCACGGTGACGGTGACGTCGTCGCCAATCATCAGAGTTTCGCCAACCCTTCGGGTCAAAATAAGCATTACATATCTCCCAAGACGGTCGATGGCCCAACTGTGTCCGTCACGCCTGAACGGACTTGGAAGCCCGAATCGACCAGAATGTCCTACCCATGGCGACCAAGAACAGCCGCCGTGATTCATTGTCTACCGCCGCAACATCCACAACACTAGCGGACGTTGGAGCAGCCGCCTTTAGTGCAGCTCCTCTACCTTATCCAGATCAAATGCCGTATGCAGCGCGCGAACGCCCAGCTCCAAGTACTTCTCATCCACCACCACCGAGATCTTGATCTCGGAGGTGGAGATCATCTGAATGTTGATACCCTCCTGAGCCAGTGCCCCAAACATCCTGCTGGCGATACCGGCATGGGAGCGCATACCCACGCCTACCAGGGAGATCTTCACAATTCGCTTATCGCCGCGCACCTCTCGGGCCCCAAGCTCCGCCGCCGTGTTCCGCAGCCGCTCCATGGCCCTGTCGTAATCGTTACGGTGTACGGTGAAAGTAAAGTCCGTGGTTCCATCCTGGCCGACATTCTGCACGATCATGTCCAGCTCGATGTTGGCATCGGCGATCGGCCCCACAATCTGATGGGCGATGCCGGGGTGATCCGGGACCCCCAGTAGGGTCAGCTTTGCCTCGTCGCGGTTGAACGCGATTCCCGAGATGACCGCCTGCTCCACTTGCTCGTCCTCAGACGTAATCAGCGTGCCTTCTCCGCCATCGAAGGATGACAGAACGCGCAAGCTTACCCTGTACTTGCTGGCGAACTCCACGGAACGTATCTGAAGCACCTTCGCTCCCAGGCTCGCCAGCTCCAACATTTCCTCATAGGTCACACGCGACAAACGGCGGGCCTGTGGCACGATGCGCGGATCCGTGGTGTAGACTCCGTCGACGTCCGTGTAAATCTGGCACTCATTCGCCTCGAGGGCCGCAGCCAAGGCAACGGCGGTGGTGTCCGAACCACCCCGGCCCAGGGTCGTAATGTTGCCTTCGACGTCCACGCCCTGGAATCCTGCAACCACGACCACGCGTCCTTCCTTGAGATCCTTACATACCCTGCGATGGTCAATCTCAACGATGCGCGCCTTGTTGTAAGCGCTGTCGGTCAGGATGTGTACCTGTCCTCCCGTGTAGGACCGCGCGGGACAGCCGATAGTTTCCAGCACGATGCTCAGCAGCGCGATGGTCACCTGTTCACCCGTGGACAGCAGTACGTCCAGCTCCCGGGGATTGGGGCTCGGAGTCACCGCCCGCGCCATGTCAACCAAACGGTTGGTTTCGCCGCTCATGGCCGATACCACGACCACCACATCGTTCCCCGCAGCCCGGGTCGCCTTGACCTTCTGGGCAACGCCTGCGATCCGCTCCAGAGTGCCGACCGAGGTGCCCCCGTACTTCTGAACGATCAAAGCCATTTCACCCTAGCCCGGATATGTCACCAGGTATCGCGGTCCTGGGCCGTACAGGTGCGTCTGGACACCCACCCTGGAGAAAGATTCGACGCAGCGGCCTGTGCGCTGCTCCTCGCCGGTCGCCTCGAGCTACGGCTCGCGCCACGCGCACTGCTCCTATGCGATCCTGGCTGCCGGCCAAGGGCGCGAATTAAACACCATTTGCGGAGAAAGATAAACAGAGCGGCTGCGTGGTCATGAGTCGATCCGGCTCCGCACCCAATCGGCAACCGACTGTAATGCCACATCCAGCATCGAGGGATCCGTGCCGCCGGCCTGGGCCATGTCCGGTCGACCGCCGCCCTTGCCACCCACCTGCTGAGCCACGAAGTTGGCCAGCTCGCCGGCCTTCATCCGCTGCGTCTGGTCCGGCGTCACGCCAACGACCATGCGCACCTTGCCATCATCCACCGTGGCCAACACTACCACGGCCGAGCCCAGCTTGTTCTTGACCTGGTCCACGGTGTCGCGCAGCACCTTGGCGTCGGCCTTATCGAGCCTGGCGGCCAGCACCTTCAAGCCCTGCACCTGCACCGCCCGGGCGGTCAGCTCTCCGCCCTGCGTGGACGCCAGCTTGGCGGTCAGCCGATCGACTTCCTTTTCCAGCTCCCGCAGGCGCCCCAGCGCCTGGCCGACCTTGCCGTCCACGGCCTCGCGATCGGCCCGCAGCAGACCCGCCACCCGCGAGAGCTGCGTATCCAGGGTCTCCACCCAATCCAGCGCGGTCAGTCCGGTCACGGCCTCGATCCGGCGTACGCCAGCCGCCACGCCTCCCTCGGAAACTATCTTGAACAGACCGATGTCACCCGAGCGCCCCACGTGCGTGCCCCCGCACAGCTCGGTGGAGAAGTCCCCGATGGACAGAACCCTGACCTCATCCGCGTACTTCTCGCCAAACAAGGCCATGGCCCCTGCCTCCATGGCCTTGGCCAAGGGCATTATTCGGGTCTGCACGCCCACGTTCTCCAGAATCTGGGCGTTGACCAAATGTTCGATCTCGCGCTGCTGCTCCCGGCCGACGGGCTCGAAATGGGAGAAGTCGAAGCGCAGCCGCCCCGGGTCCACCAGCGATCCCTTCTGCGTCACGTGGTCACCCAGCACGCAGCGCAGCGCCGCATGCAGGAGGTGCGTGGCGGAATGATTGCGCGCGGTGGCAGCCCTGGCTGCCACGTCCACCGCCGCGGTGACCTGGTCGCCGAGCCGCAGTGTTCCTGACCGCAGCAGGCCCATGAGGGCGTGGGCGTTGCCCTCTTTGCGGGTGTCCAGAACCTGAAACTCGGTGTCACCGGCCCGCAACAGCCCGCGGTCGCCGACCTGGCCGCCGGATTCTGCATAGAACGGCGTTCGCTCCAGGACCACGACGCCCTCTTCACCCTGGTGCAGCGCCTCCGCCACCTCGCTGCCCCGGTACAACGCGACGACCGCGGATTCGTCCGCCAGACGATCATAGCCTGTGAACTCGGAGTCGCAGCCGGTGACAAGATCGCCGGCCCATTGGGCACCGAACTGGCTGGCGGCACGCGCCCGGGCTCGTTGCGCGGTCATCTCGCGCTCGAAGCCGGGCATGTCCAGCTCCAGGCCCCGCTCCCTGGCCACGTCCGCAGTCAGGTCCACGGGAAACCCGTAAGTGTCGTACAGGCGAAAAGCCGTTTCCCCTGGGACCACCGTGCCATCCAGCGCTGCAATGGACTGATCCAGTATGCGCATGCCCTGATCGAGAGTCTCCGCGAAACGCTCTTCCTCCTGGCGCAGAATCCTTTCCACCAGCTCCCGGCGCCGCCTCAGATCGGGATACGCCTGACCCATTTCAGCCGCCAGGGGAGTGACCAGCTTGTAGAAGAAGGGCTCGCGCAAGCCCAGCTTGTGGCCGTGACGGATGGCCCGCCGGATGATCCGGCGCAGCACGTAGCCACGCCCTTCGTTGGACGGTACGACCCCATCCACGACCAGAAAGCTGCAAGAGCGGATGTGATCGGCGATGACGCGCAGAGATTTGTCACCCGCGTCCACGCTCCCGGCCAGATCCAGCACCGCGCGAATCAGGCTGCGAAACAGATCGATGTCGTAGTTGCTGTGCACCCCCTGCATGACCGCCGCCAGCCGTTCCAGCCCCATGCCGGTGTCCACCGATGGCCGCGGCAACGGTGTCGTGGTGCCATCGGCCGCCCGGTCGTACTGCATGAACACCAGGTTCCAAA
>CAYWTP010000333.1:0-246 GCA_964461215.1 uncultured Ectothiorhodospiraceae bacterium
CCCGCGGAGAAGGGACTGGAGAAGCTGGTCAAGCGGGCGGCGAAGTATCAGTGAAGAGGTGAGGTGTGAGGAGTGAGGAGAAACGAGAGATTTGGATCGCGGTGGAGATGCAGTGAGAGGTTAAGAGAGGTGAAGAGCGTAGGGAAGATCCGCCACGGATTCCACGCAACCGATGTAGTGGTCTTAGGCGTTCAAATGCGCAAGGCTCGTGTAAGCGGTACGTCTGGTCACACCGCGGTGCGCCAG
>CAYWTP010000333.1:256-3952 GCA_964461215.1 uncultured Ectothiorhodospiraceae bacterium
CTTTTCTTCCGTCCGCCTATGTCCGCTGCGGCGTGTGCCACGCGGCTCATCCCTCACGCCCCACGTCTCTTGCTCCTCACTCCTCACTCCTCACTCCTCACCGCGATAGCGATCCATGTGGCTGCTCGATAATCTGATTCATCCCACCTTCGCGCACGGCGTGCATCCGCCGCAGAGCAAGGACGACACGCGGGACAAGGCCATCCGGCGGCTGCTATTTCCTCCGCGGCTGGTCATTCCCCTGTCCCAGCATATCGGTAAGCCGGCGGTCCCGACCGTGCACGTCGGCCAGGAAGTGCTGCGCGGCGAGGTCATCGCCACCGCCGACGGCTTCATGTCGGTACCGATGCACGCGCCCGCGACCGGCGTGATCAAGAGCATCGAGCTCACGCCCACGGCACGCGGTCCTAGGACCGAGGCCATCGTCATGGAGGTCTATCCCGGCGCAAGCCAGGAAGTGCTCTATGACTACCCGCAGGACCCCGACGGAATGTCCCGCGATGAGCTGGTCCGGGCGGTGCAGAATACAGGCATGGTCGGGCTGGGCGGCGCCGCGTTTCCATCCCACGTGAAAATGACCATCCCCGAGGGTCAGCAGGTGGACACTGTGGTGGTCAACGGCTGCGAATGCGAGCCATATCTCACCACCGACCACCGCATCATGCTGGAGGACACCGACAATCTGATCAAAGGCATCGGCCTGGCCATGCGAGCCACCGGCGCACGGCAGGCCGTGATCGGGGTGGAAGACAACAAGATGGACGCCGTCGAGGCCATACACGCCAGGCTCCCGGCGGACGGCAGCATGCGGGTAGAGGCCCTGCGCACCAAGTATCCCCAGGGTGCCGAGAAGATGGTGATCAAAAGCCTGCTGGGCCGGGAAGTGCCTTCCGGGGGGCTGCCTTCGGCGGTGGGCGTGAGCGTCTACAACGTGGCCACGCTGTCGGGCCTGGGCTCCCTGCTTCCCCTCGGACGGGGCCTCATCGAGCGGGTAGTGACCATTGCCGGCCCGGGGATCAAGAAGCCGGGCAACTACCGCGTCGCACTCGGCACCTCCTTGCGTTTCATCGTGGAGGAGCTGGGCTACCAGGGCAGCTCCCGCCATCTGATCGTGGGAGGTCCCATGATGGGGTCGTCCGTCGCCTCCCTGGACGTGCCGCTGACCAAGCCCGTCTCGGCGGTGCTGGTGTTCGACCGTGCCCACGAAGCCGATACGCAGGCGCACAAGGTCTATCCGTGTATCCACTGCGGAAAGTGCCTCGAGGCCTGCCCGCTGAACCTGAACCCTTCCGAGTTGGGCCTGCTGGCGGCAAAGCGGGAGTACGCGGCGATGGCCGACCGCTTCCATCTCTTCGATTGCTTCGAGTGCGGAAGCTGCAGCTACGTGTGCCCGTCCGGCATTCCGCTGGTGCAGTATTTCCGTATCGCCAAGGCCATCAACCGGGAGCGGGCCAGCGAGACCCGGGCGAGCCAGACGTGAGCGACGCACGGCGCGACAGAATTGCACACGCGTATTGGCGGCCCCCCGTAGGAGCGGCCGCAAGGCCGCGAACCTTGCATGTCGCCGATTCGCGAGCTGGCGCTCGCTCCTACGGCGATACCCCCTCTCCCCGTAGCCAGCTCGCTGGCGAATTCCGCCCCCGTACGCTCGTTCGCGAGCAAGCTCGCTCCTACGGACAAGCCACCGCGCCGGGAAAGACCCTGCCCCGTACCCGCCCCCGTAGGAAGCCAGCTCGCTGGCGAGTTTCATCCGCGCAGGCTGGCTCGCGAGCAAGCTCGCTCCTACGTTGCGGCCGGTTGAGTCTGTCCCATGGCCAACGACCCGCTGGTTGAAATCCGCACCTCACCCCACATCCGGGGCACACCCGGGGTGGAAACCATCATGCGCAACGTGGTCTACGCGTTGCTGCCTATCTGCGCTTTCGCGACCTATCAGTTCGGCATCAGCGCTCTGCTGCTCATCGCGGCAACGACCACGGCCTGCGTGCTTACCGAGGCGTTCTTCTGCCGGGCCGCCGGCCAGGCCAGTACCGTTTCCGATTTCAGCGCGATCATCACGGGTCTGCTCCTTGCTCTCACCCTGCCCCCGGGCTTTCCGCTATGGATGGCCGCCGTAGCCGGAAGCGTGGGCGTGGCCCTCGGTAAAACTCTGTTCGGTGGCCTGGGCCGCAACGTGCTGAACCCGGCCCTGGTAGGCCGCGCGTTCGTGCAGGCTGCCTTTCCCGTGGCCATCACCACCTGGACGCCGGCTTTCGCTCCCGGGCGCTTCGGCGAGTTCATCCCCAGCACGCTGACCGCACCCTTCATGCAGCCGCCGGACGTCACCGCATGGGCAAGAGGCGCCGCCGACGGATTCACCGGAGCGACACCGCTGGCGCAGTGGAAGTTCGAACATCTGGTCACGGGCACCACGGATCTGTTCACGGGCATGACGGCCGGCTCGGCCGGCGAGACCTCGGCCGTCCTGATCCTCGTGTGCGGGCTGTACCTGGCGGTGCGGGGCATGCTGGACTGGCGCATCCCGGCCGCGGTGCTGCTGGCCGCTGCGCTCGCGGGCGAGGGCTTCCACCTGATGGACACCGCCCGCTATCCGGGGCCGCTGTTCATCCTGTTCTCGGGAGGCCTGATGCTGGGGGCCGTGTTCATGGCCAGCGACATGGTGGCCTCGCCGGTCACACCCCTGGGAGTATGGATCTACGGGGCGCTGATCGGCTTTCTCACCGTGATCATCCGGCTCTTCGGGGGCCTGCCCGAGGGGGTGATGTACGCGATCCTGCTGGGCAACGCCGCGTCTCCGCTCATCGCCGCGCTGACCCAGCCCCGGGTCTTCGGCACCCGGCGACGAGGATAAGGCCGTGGACGACGCAGAGCAGACCCGCATCCCCGGCCCGTCCGCCACGGGGCCGATGATCCGCACGCTCGGCGGCATCGCCATGCTCTCGGGGTTCCTGGTGGTGCTGGCCTACCAGCTCAGCCTGCCGGCGATCCAGCGCAACCAGCGCGAGGCCACCGAGCGCGCGGTATTTCAGGTGCTGCCCGGCGCGGTGTCGCGCAAGGACTTCGTGCTGGAACCCCAAGGCCTGGTGCCCGCCGCCAAGACCGACGGCAGAGGGATCCTGGTGCACGCGGCGTATGACGCCCAGGGCAAGCTCAAGGGCGTGGCCCTGGAGGCCGCCGCCCAGGGCTACCAGGACGTGATTCGCCTGGTCTACGGCTACGATCCGGGATGCCGGTGCATCACCGGCATCCACGTCCTGAAGATGACCGAGACGCCGGGCCTGGGGGATCGCATTGCCACCGATCCCGGGTTCCTGGCCAACTTCAAGGCGCTGGCCGCCAAGATCGCGCCCGGCGGCACCGCCCTGCTCCACCCGATCCGGACCGTCAAGCACGGCACCAAGAAGAACCCCTGGGAGATCGACGCCATCTCCGGCGCCACCATCTCCTCCAAGGCCGTGGGCCGGGCCCTGAACGACAGCGCCGAGGCGGCCCTACCGGCCCTGGCGGCGCAGCTGCAAGCCTTGCAGGAGAAACCCTGATGCCAACGCTACCCAACCAGGAAGAGACACTGAGCGCCGACACCTTCCTGCGTGGACTGTGGGAGGAGAACCCGGTCTTCGTCATGCTGCTGGGCATGTGTCCCACGCTGGCCGTGACCAACTCCACCATGAACGCCATTGCCATGGGCCTGGCGAC
>CAYWTP010000334.1:0-3935 GCA_964461215.1 uncultured Ectothiorhodospiraceae bacterium
ATGCGTCAATGGGACGAGCCTACCCGGAGAACCATGCAAAGCTTGGCGGAGAGGGGGAGATTCGAACTCCCGGACCCTCGCGGGTCAACGGTTTTCAAGACCGCCGCTTTAGACCGCTCAGCCACCTCTCCGAAGGCCCGCGAGCATAGCCCAAAGCGGCTCACGTCAAAACCCCGTTATTGCTATTAAGTCTTGCTCCGGTATCATTCAAAGAACTTTCGGGCCCCACCAGGGTCAGACGGGATGACGAAAATTTCACCGATTACTTGGAGGTTGATCAACGATGAATCCTAACGGTTACGCCATTGCGAGACCGGCCGAATCGGTCCTGTCCACCAACAAGGTCATCCGCAATACCTATGTATTGCTGTCCTTGACCTTGCTGTTCAGCGCCTTGACGGCGGGGATCTCGGTGGCCATGAACCTGCCTTATCCGGGCCTGCTGCTCACGATGGTCGGATACTTCGGCCTCTTGTTCCTGACGACCAAGTTCCGCAACAGCGCGCTGGGCCTGGTCTTCGTCTTTGCCCTGACCGGCTTCATGGGCTTGACGCTGGGTCCGATCATCAGCACCTACCTGAAGATGTTCTCCAACGGGGGCCAGCTGGTGATGATGGCCATGGGCGGCACCGGCGTCATCTTCCTGGGCCTGTCCGGCTATGCCCTGACCACGCGTAAGGACTTCAGCTTCATGGGCGGCTTCCTGGTGGTAGGGGTGCTGGTCGCCTTCCTGGCGGGCCTGGGCGCGGCCTTGTTCTCCCTGCCCGCTCTGTCGCTGGCGGTGTCCGCCATGTTCGTGCTGCTGATGTCCGGCATGATTCTCTATGAGACCAGCAACATCATCCACGGCGGCGAGACCAACTACATCATGGCGACCATCACGTTGTACATCGCCATTTACAATCTGTTTCTCAGCCTGCTCCAGCTTCTGGGCGCGTTTGCCGGCGACGACTGAGCGCGAATCCAGCGATGACACCAAAGCCCCGGCCATGTGCCGGGGCTTTTTTTGGCCGCTGCATGCCGCTCGGCCCGAGCAAGGGTCCTCGCCAGACTGTGCGTCCGGCCGGAATCGCTTTCTCGACCCGATCGCTACGTTATAATTGGCGCGCCTCGCGATCCCACGCCCCCATGCGGGCGTGGCCATGCTGAGTGCCCGGCGCGGTGTGTTTCGGGAATGCGCAGCCCTGGAGCATACGGGTTCCGAAACGGGGCGCTTGGGGGCCGGGCAGCCAAGAACGACCCCAAGCGTTCAGGACCGATGCCGGTTGGTCCAAATAGTGCTGACGATTGACGAATAATGCGGGTCGGTGTCCTCGGCACGCGCGCCGGCGCGACGCGGGCTCGGCATCCACACCCACACGATGTACGGCCTGACATTTTCCAGGGGGAACCAAGAACCATGAAAATCGGAGTACCGAAGGAAGTTCACGAGGATGAACATCGGGTGGCGGCCACGCCGGAGTCCATACAGCAGCTTCAGAAGCTGGGCTTCGCCGTGGCCGTGGAGGCCGGAGCCGGGCTGGCCGCCCACTTCGCCGACGAGGCATATCGGGAGGCAGGCGCCGAGATTGTCGCAGACACCAAGACACTGTGGGCGCAATCCGAGCTGATGTTGAAAGTCCGTGCCCCGGAGCCGCACCCGACGCTTGGCGTCCACGAGGCGGACCTGCTTCCGGAGGGTGCTCACCTGATCAGCTTCATCTGGCCGGCCCAGAACCCCGAGCTCATGCAGCGGCTGGCGGCCCGCAAGACCACGGTGCTCGCCATGGATAGCGTGCCCCGGATCTCCCGGGCGCAGAAGCTGGACGCCCTGTCCTCCATGGCGAACATCGCCGGCTACCGGGCCATCATCGAGGCTGCCGAGCACTTCGGGCGCTTCTTCACCGGCCAGATCACGGCCGCCGGCAAGATCCCTCCGGCCAAGGTGATGATCATCGGTGCCGGCGTAGCCGGACTGGCGGCGATCGGCACCGCGAGCGGCTTGGGTGCCATCGTGCGTGCCTTCGACACCCGCCCGGAGGTCAAGGACCAGGTTAAGAGCATGGGCGGCGAGTTCCTGGAGCTGGACTTCGAGGAGGAAGGCGCCGGCGCCGGCGGCTACGCCAAGGTGATGAGCCCCGAGTTCATCAAGGCGGAGATGGAGCTCTTCGCCCGGCAGGCCGCCGAGGTGGACATTATCGTGACCACCGCCCTGATCCCGGGCAAGCCGGCACCCAAGCTGATCACCGAGGAGATGGTGAAGAGCATGGCCCACGGCAGCGTGATCGTGGATCTGGCCGCGGAGCAGGGGGGCAACTGCGCGCTGACCGAGCCGAACAAAGTGACGCAGAAGCACGGCGTGACCATCATCGGCTATACGGACCTGCCCAGCCGCCTGCCCACCCAGTCCAGCCGGCTGTATGCCACCAACGTGCGGCACTTGCTCACGGATCTCTGTCCGGAGAAGAACGGCGAGCTGGTGGTGAACATGGACGATGAGGTAATCCGCGGCGCCACCGTGATCAAGGCCGGCGAGATCACTTGGCCGCCGCCCGCGCCCAAGCTCTCGGCGGCGCCGCCCAAGCCGGCCATCGCCAAGGCGCCAGCACCGCCCAAGGCGGAAGAAGCCGGGAAGGCCGGCTGGGGAGGGCCGTTGCTGCTGCTGGTGGGGGCGCTCGTCTTCGCCGGCATCGGCGCCACCGCGCCGCCTCAGTTTCTGACTCACTTCACTGTGTTCGTGCTGGCCATCTTCATCGGCTACAAGGTGGTGTGGAGCGTCACGCCGGCGCTGCACACGCCGCTGATGAGCGTGACCAACGCCATCAGCGGAATCATTGTGCTGGGCGCCCTGCTCCAGGTCTCGGGCGCGCTGGGCAGCCTGGTCACCATTCTCGCGGCCATCGCCGTGCTCATCTCGACCATCAACATCGCGGGCGGCTTCCTGGTCACCCAGCGCATGCTGGGCATGTTCCGGAAATAGGAGAACAACAATCATGACCGAAGGCTTGACGACGACCGCGTATCTGGCCGCCAGCGTGCTGTTCATTCTCAGCCTGGGGGGGTTGAGCCATCCCGAGAGCGCCCGCCGCGGCAATGTGTACGGCATGATCGGCATGGCCATCGCCATCCTGGCCACCTTGATGCTGCCGAAGGTGACCGGGTATGGGCTGATTGCCCTCGGCATGGCCATCGGGGCCGTGATCGGCCTCATCGTAGCCAAGAAGGTGGTGATGACCGCCATGCCCCAGCTCGTCGCGATGCTCCACAGCTTCGTGGGCCTGGCCGCGGTGCTGGTGGGCTTCGCCAACTATCTGGATCCCAACGTGCACTTCGTAGGGGTGGAGCGCACCATCCATGAGATCGAGATCTATCTGGGCGTGCTCATCGGGGCGGTCACCTTCACCGGCTCGGTGGTGGCCTTCGGCAAGCTGCAGGCCATCATCACCAGCAAGCCGGTGCTGCTGCCGGCCCGCCACTGGCTGAACCTGGGCCTGCTGCTGGTGAGCGTGTGGCTGGGCTGGCACTTCCTGGGGACCGACTCCATTGCGGCCGGCCTGATGCCGCTGTCCATCATGACCCTGCTGGCCTTCATCTTCGGCGTACACATGGTCATCGCCATCGGTGGAGCGGACATGCCCGTGGTGATCTCCATGTTGAACAGCTATTCGGGCTGGGCGGCGGCAGCCACCGGCTTCATGCTGTCCAACGATCTGCTGATCGTCACCGGCGCGCTGGTGGGGAGCAGTGGCGCTATTCTCTCTTACATCATGTGTCGGGCCATGAACCGCAAGTTCATCGCGGTCATCGCCGGCGGCTTCGGTACTTCGGGCGGAACCGCGGCCACGGGTGTGGGTGAAGGCAAGGAGGTCACGCCCATCAGCGCCGACGATACCGGCCAGCTTCTGAAGGATGCCGACAGCGTGCGGCGCGGCCTCGGGCCGCTCCTGGCTCACGTC
>CAYWTP010000335.1:0-3906 GCA_964461215.1 uncultured Ectothiorhodospiraceae bacterium
CCACGTCCTGAAACGGGCGGAACAAGGCGCGCACTCCAAGAATGCAGCAGGGCATTGATCCTCATTCCCGGACCCACCGAATGAGAAAATTCCTGAGCAGCGCGTGTCCATTACTCTACGCCGTAGCCGTATTTCTCGATGATGGCGCGGGCCGCCGGGCCTTTGAGGTAGTCGAGCAGTGCCTTGGCCGCCGGGTTGTTCGCGCCGTGCTTGAGCAGCACCGCATCCTGGCGGATGGGGTGGTACAGCTCCCGGGGCACCGGCCACCGGGAGCCGGCGGTGTTCCCCGCCACCTGGGCCAGGGCGACGAAGCCAAGCTCGGCGTTGCCGGTGGCAACGAACTGATAGGTCTGGGCGATGGACACCCCCTGCACGAGTCTGGGGGCAAGGGCTTTGCGCAGACCCAGGCTCTCCAGCACCTCCATGGCGGCGGCGCCGTAGGGTGCGGTCTTCGGATCGGCGATTGCCAGGTGCTTGAAGTGGCCGTCCTTCAGCACCTCGCCGGCGGGACCCACGACGCCGGGGCTGGTGCTCCACAGGACGAGCCTGCCGACTGCGTAGGTGAAGGCCCCGCTGGCCGTCCCTTCCCGCTGCAACAGCTTCGGCCGCCTCTGATCCGCGGCTAGAAACACGTCGAAGGGTGCGCCGTTCTTGATCTGAGTATAGAGGGCTCCCGTGGAGCCAAAGCTGGATAGCAGCCGGTGGCCGGTGGCCTGCTCGAATCCCGTGGCGATCTCTCGCATCGCCGCGGTGAAATTTGCGGCGACCGCCGCCTTGACCTCATCTCCACGCGCCTGTGTACAGAGAACCGCCGCCAACGCGCCCAGCACCAGCGTCAATTGCCGCACATTCATTTTCGCTACCAACCCTCTCGTTCAGCTACTCTGAGAACAGCCGGGACCCGGCGACACCGGCACGTAATAACACTAACCGACGCCGAGAATCACGTGCGAAGCGTTAGCCAGACCACCTGCCTATCGCCGTGCGCAATGAGCCGCTCGCGCTCGCTGCCTGCGGCGGGACGCTGAGCAAGCACCGTTCCAGATTTCTGTGTAGTGCTCGCGGGCGTCCACCAGGTAGATGCGGAAGTGCGCGGCTTCCATCACCGGCTCGGCACCGGACACATCGCCGTCCATGCAATAGGTGAAGTGCATGGCCGGATAGGCCGCTCGCAGGCTGGAGACCGCGGGCTCATCCAGACCCTGCCGCTCCAGGGTGGCGGCAATCGCTCCGATTTGATCCGAGGTAATCATGAGCCGGCGGCGAAACGGACCCGCTGTTCCGGGGCCATGCCCATGACCTTGGCCAGCCACGGCGGGGGCGCCCCGGCCAGCACCCCGCGCAGCTCACCCAGAACGGCGGCGGCATCGCCGCCTTCGGGCAGCTTGATGGGATGGACTCCCGCCTTTACCACCTTCGCGGCGGCCGGACCGCCGATGGAGGCCACGTACAGCACCTGGCAGTCGCCAATCAGCTCGGCGCGATAGGCGTTCTTGTCTTCGGGCGGCGGATCCGCCGCGGTCGAGCGCAGGTCGACAAGCCGCACCTCGTCCTTCGAGACCTGGTAGATCAAGAATCTGGCGCAGGAGCCGAAGTGCCCATCCAGATTCTCCCCGCCATTGGAGGCACAGGCCACGCGGATCGAGCCCGGCATCTGTCCGGACACCAGCGGGCGGGGCTCCGGAAGCTCGGGCGCCGCGGCTTCGGTGGATTCACCTTGCAACAGGCGCAAGGCCTGCTTCAGGTACTCCCCCTCCACACCGCCAAGCTCGCCGCCGGCGGCGGACTTCAGATCCTTGACCTTCAGCGCCGCGAGCTTGTCTTCCGTGATGGGCAGGTCCACGCGGTCCAGCAGCACCGCCATCAGTCGCCCTGGGTCGGTGTCGGGCAGCGCCCGGGCCGCCAGCCCGATGCGCAGGGCCAGCTCGCGGGAAATGGATTGCGTGCTCATGGCTGCTCCTGGGCTCAAGCGGCCGGGATGATGCACTCGGGCACTTCGCACACATCCTGGCACTGGGGCACGTCGAAGTCGCCCTCGCACTCGGTGCACGTGTCCGCGTTGATGGCGAACAGTCCCTTGTGGGGATAGATGGACTGGGTGGGGCATACGGGCTCGCAGTCACCGCACGCCGTGCACTCGGAAGCAACGATTTTCAGGGCCATGGTTGAACTCCAATTCTCGAGCCGGCCTTGAGGCCGGCGGTTGGTTCGATGTCGGGATTAAGCCCGACGCATGCGGAGGATCTCCAGGCCGGGGCGTCCATGCAAGGCCTGCAGGACACGCCGTCAACACTTCCTTGTGGGCTCGATCGCAGCATCCCTGCTGCTAGCGGTCCTGCAAACCTCACATGGCCACCGCGTACCCGGCTTAGTGACTAACCTAAGAAACCCGACCTACAGACGCTTCGCCCGTACCGTCACCGGCAGCCTGGGCCGTGGACTGATGGGGTCCACGTAGAACCGTGAGCCGTCGGCCAGTTCCACCTCGCCGCCCCAGGACTGCTCGGAGTCCAGCTCGACGGAGGTGACGGTTTCCTCCAGATCCTTCTTGGCGACGTAGAACAGCAAGCCGCCAGTCTCGTTACGACGAATCATTACGCTGGGCACATTGCACCTCGCTACGCTATTCAATATTCGCTAATGGAGACGGGACAGCGCCTTTGCGCTGTCCCGTGTTCATTAGCGGATCAGGTCGTAGTTGTAGTCGGTGGTGCCCATGCCGCGGGTGTCGTCGTCCAGGCGCTCCAGCACGGCGTTGACGATGGTGGTCAGCATCTGCATGGCCCCTTCGTAGCCCAGCGTGGTGTGCCGGTGCAAGTGATGGCGATCGAAGATCGGAAAGCCGAAGCGGATGAGCGGCACCTCGAATTCCTTGCCCTTGTGCAGGGTATCGCGCTGGATGAACTTGCCGTAGGAGTTGCCGATCATGAAATCCGGCCTGTCGGTAAAGACCAGCGAGCGCATGTGCCACAGATCCTTGCCGATGTACACGGTGCTGTTGGCGCCGTAAGGCGAGTCTGCGAGAATCTTCTCCATGGCTTTCCGCCAGCGCTTGTTGGCGTGATTGCACAGAATGTGGGTAGGCTCGGCCCCGAGTTCCAGGAGGAACTTGGTCATGCCCATGACGAAATCCGCATCGCCCCACAGCGCGAACTTCTTGCCGTGCAGCCAGGCATGGGAGTCGGTCATCATGTCCACCAGGCGGCCGCGCTCCTTGGCCAGGGAATCGGGGATGGGCTTTGCGCTCAGCTCCGAGACCTTCATCAGCAGCTCGTCGGTCCACTCCAGCCCCATGGGGATGTTGACGGCGCTGGCCTCGTGGTGCCAGGTACTCTTAACGTACTTCTTGCTCTTCTCCGACTGCCAGGGCTGAAGGAACAGGGTGTCGATGGCGTTGGGCGCGTCCTTGATTTCGTCGATGGTGGTGCCGCCGGAGTACATGCGGTACTCGCCGTCGGCCGGCGTGTCCAGCACCTCCGTGGGATCGGAGAGCATGCTGTAGCCCACACCCATCTCTTCGAGCATGCGGCGAATCACCCGGTAGTTGCCCAGGTAGGTCTCGAAGCCGGGCACGATGTTGAGCTTGCCGTTGGAGCCGACTTCCTTGCCCTCCATGAAGTTGAGGGTGAAGTAGCGCATGATGCCTTCCATCATGTTGTCCCAGCCGGTGGTGTGTGACCCCACGAAGGACGGCGTGTGGGCGAAGGGTGTCGGGAACTCCTGGGGCACCGAGCCTTCCTTCTTGGCGTTGGTGATGAAGGCGTTCAGATCGTCGCCGATGACCTCGGCCATGCAGGTGGTGGACACGGCGATCATGTCCGGCTTGTACAGTGCCTTGGCATTCTCCAGCCCGGCGAACATGTTTTTCTGGCCGCCGAAGACCGCGGCGTCCTCAGTCATGGAGTC
>CAYWTP010000336.1:0-3895 GCA_964461215.1 uncultured Ectothiorhodospiraceae bacterium
GCTCGGCTCGCTGGCTCGCGTTGGTCGTTGCCCTCGCGGCCTCACATCCGGCCCAGGCCGGCACCACCACCACTCCTGCAATCCTCGCCCACACCACGGCCGCGGCGCTGACCTGCATGCGCTGGATGCCTATCGGGCTGTGCTTCTGGCTGCGCTGCACGTGGTTCAGCTGCAGCGTGGAGACCTCGGTCAAGGTCGGCCACTACAACCCGGATCTGGTGGTCAGCGCCTACAACGAGCTGGGCGGCAATCCGTGGCGGGAGATCCGTGCGACCCTGGGTCTGGCGCAGAAGGCCGTGGCGACGGGGCTGCTCGGTGCGCTGCTGCCGGTGCCCGTGGACAGCGCCGGCAACCGCACCGAGGGCAGCTTGGAGCAGCGCGACCACAAGAACCTGGTGTTCCGCGAGGCCGATGCCATCGGCCATCCCCTGGCCGCGCTGGCGGGCGTGGGCGGAGGCGTCAGCCTGCTCTGCCAGTCCCAGACCACACCCTTCTTCCCGTACTTCCTGTCGGGCATCGATGCGCTTGCCTGGCGCCAGGAGGTGCCGGAGATCCTCTACCCGGCGAGCTGGGTGCCGGGTCTGCGCGAGATCGGGACCTGGCCCTTGCAGAGCTGGGGCAGCGTGCACCCCCGCACCGGCTGGACCACCCAGGCCGAGGAGCCGAAGGCCGCGGCCGTGACCGCCGAGCGCGCCGGGGATATCGTCACCCGCGTCGCCCAGCCGCATCTCTACGTGCCCCTGTCGGCCGCCTCGTACATGGCCAATGACGTCACCCAGATCATCGACGACTGGGTCGGTGGCGGCCTCGGGGGCCTGGGAGGCCTCATCAACCGCTGGGTGCCGATCTTCTCCGGGCAGAAGGTGTGGCCGCCCAGGCCGCTGGTGGAGAAGGACGCGCGCACCGGCACCTGGCAGATGCTCGTGCCCACCCCGGAGCATCGCTGCGGGGTGTTCGGCACCAATGATCTGGCGAGCCTCGCCGGCTGGGGCGGGGGCAGGGTGGACGCGGGGGGCGACTACGCCTGGAACCTGTGGCGCCCCTACAAGTGCTGCGCCCGCGCCGGGCAGTGGTATCTGGGCGATGTCAACTGGATGGCCTATCCGCCATGACCCACCACGCAGTGTCCCTAACTACGAAGATGCCGCGTTGCAGACGGCGCGCCCGCCGGCTCTTCAGCGCGAGCGTACTCGCACTCGTTCTCGTGTACCCAGCGGCGCAGGCCGCGCAAGGACCCACCGGGGACGGCCTGTGGTACTACGAGATCGGCGGTGCCGAGCCCGTCTCGCCCCCCGCCAACCCCTCCGTGGTCTCGGTCACCCTGGGCGGCTCGGCCCAGCTCGGCCTGGGCTATAGCTGCGGCAAGTTCGACCCCGTGGCGGCGGTGACCAACACCTTGAACGACATCAAGTCCGGGGCGGACAACATGGTCAACGCCATGACCGCCGCGGCAAGCAGCGCGCTCGCCGCACTCCCGGCGCTCATCCTGCAGCGGGCCAACCCGGGTCTGTATGACCTGTTCCAGAACGCGCTGCTCAAGGCCGAGCAGACGGTGCAGCTCGCCACCAAGTCCTGCGAGCAGATGGAGTCCGAGATCGCCGCGGGCAGGAATCCCTACGCGGATTTGATCACCCTGTCCAAGGGCAACGACTGGAAGCTGCAGATGGGCCTGGGCGGCAACGATGCGGTCACGGCCAAGAAGTCGGTGGAGACCGCCAACGGCGACAACGGCGTGCCCTGGATCGGCGGGCAGGCCGGCGGCGCGGGCCAGCCGGTGCTGAAGTTCACCGGCGACATCGTCCAGGCCGGCTACAACATCAACATGAACCGCGCGGTGACCGAGACCGCTCCGGTGCCGGCGGCCTCGGCCACCCGCCTGTCCGAGATCTGGCCGAGCCCCGTGCAGGCCCGGCGCTGGGTGGTGGACGTGGTGGGCGAGAACATCGTCACCACCTGCGACACCTGCCGCAAGGACAGCATCCCGGGCACCGGCCTGCTGCCCAAGCTCCACCAGGAGTCGGCGGCGGTGACCGTGGATCTGCAGAGCCTGGTGAGCGGCGCCACCCCGCCCACCCTCGCAAACCTTGCTGCCGTCACCGCCCCCGGCATTGCGATCACCCGCCAGGTGATCGAGGCCATCCGCGAGATGCCGGCGAGCGAGGAGGGCTTGATCCTGGGGCGCCTGGTGGGCGAGATCAGCGCCGCGCGCACCGTGGAGAAGGCGCTCTATGCCCGCCGGCTGCTGCTCAGCGGCCGCCAGGTCCCGGAGGTCTACGCCACCGAGGTGGCGCGCGAGCACGCCGATGCCTCCATTGCGGAGCTGGACAAGGACATCGACAGCCTGCTGTTCGAGACCCGGGTGCGGCGCGAGGTGGTCTCCGACACCGTGGCCGTGCTGCTGCGCCGCGCGGCCGCCCGCCGCCAGGCCTCGCTGGGGGTGCCCGAGGTGCCAGCGGTGGACCCCAGGCCGCTCGACCATGGCCGGGTGCAGTAGGCTCGCCATGCGCCGGCGTGCACTCCTGGGCCTTACGCTGCTCGCGCTGGTGCTGACCGTCACGGCAGGTGCCTGGCTGTGGCAGGCGGTCGCGCTCTCGTCGGTGGAAGAGGTCGCGGGCGAGGTCGAGCGGCTCAAGCTCATGGCCGGTGTGGTCCGGCTTGCTCTCATCGGCCTGTTGGCACTCGCGTGGCCCAGGCTGGTCCATCTGGCCTGCCGATACGGCCGGGTGGACGAGGTCAGGCGTGACGTGCTGCTCGCCCTGCGCTGGCGGGTGGTGGGCTGGCTGGTGCTCATCGAGCTGGTGCTGGGCCAGGGCGTGCTCGGGGACCTGGCCGGTGCCTTCTGCGGGGTTACACCTTGAGCGTCGACAGCTACCTGGAGCTGTTCACCTCGCTCTTTGGCTGGGCCTTCTATGGCGTGCTGTGGGACGTGCTGGTCGCCACCGGCATCGTCTACCTGCCGTTCCTGGGGATCCTCATCGATAGCTGGCGCGAGCCGGCCGAGGGCGGGCACTTCGGCAGCGTGACGGGGGTCTCGCTGCGACGCATGGAGATTGAGCTGTTCATCGCGCTGCTGGTGGTGGTGCTGGCCGGACAGCCCGCGGCGCTCACGCCCTTGAACGCCGGCACCCTGAGCTACACGCCCCCGCCCACGCTCGGCAATCCCGCGCCGGCCACCGCGACGGTCGCCGCGCCCCAGAGCACCTACGGGGCCAGCGGCTTCACCGGCTCCCCGGCCACGGTCAACGTGCCGGTGTGGTGGTACGCAGTCATGGCCGTCAGCTCAGGCGTCAATCACGCGGTGGTGCAGGGTCTGCCGGCCACGGGTGATCTGCGCACCCTGGAGCAGCAGGCGCACCTGGCGAGCATCGCCGATCCGAGGCTGCGCCAGGAGGTGAGCGAGTTCTTCAGCGCCTGCTACGTCCCGGCCCGCTCCAAGTACCAGGCCGAGCGTCCCGGTGGCACCGCGATCGAGGCCCTGCTCGCCAGCTACGGGACCGACGATCCGGACTGGCTGGGCTCGCACCTGTACCGCACCACCGCCGGCTACTACGACACCCTGCGCCCGACCCAGCCCGTGCCGGGCTGGGCGTAAGATGCCGCCCGCGACACCGAGTACGATCCGGCGGCTCCTCCCACCTGGGGCAGGCCCTACTGCAAGCCGTGGTGGGAGGACGCCACGAAGGGCGTGCGCCGGCAGCTCATCGACGCCGCCGATGCCACCGCCGGGGACCTCTCGGGCCTGGTGGCGGCCGCCGCGCCGACCCTGGCCAGTGAGCTGCGGCAGGACGCCGTGGCCCGCACCGTGCTCAGCAACGCCCCGCCCGTGTGGTCCAGCAACGACCTGGTGGCCGGCAACACCGCCAACACCGGCTGGCTCGGCACGGCCGAGGGCCTG
>CAYWTP010000337.1:0-3895 GCA_964461215.1 uncultured Ectothiorhodospiraceae bacterium
AAATGCCGCCGTGCCGGCGCAGGGTGTGAAACCGGTCCCGCCGGCCGGTCAGCAGTTTGTGGGCATAAGCCTGGTGACCCACATCCCATATTATTTTATCCGTTGTAAAATCGAATACATAATGCAGAGCAATGGTCAGCTCTACGGTCCCCAGGCTAGCGGCCAGGTGGCCGCCGGTCTGACCGACGGACCGAATAAGAAACTGGCGCAGCTCCTGGGCAAGAAGCGGGAGTTTCTCCTCGGACAGCGCTCGAAGCTGCACTGGCGAATCCACGCTCTGGAGCGTGGGATATAGGTCCGGTTGGGTCATCACGCTCCTGCCCGGTTCGGATTATGCGAGGGCCTGGGGCCTTAACGCGTGCGGGAGACGATGTACTGTGCCAGCCAGCGCAACGGCTCGGCCCTTTCGTCCAGCGCCGAAAGGCTCTCCAGAGCCTGCCGCTGAAGCTCCCCGGCCAGGCTGTGGGCCTTGGCCAGCCCGAGGAGGGAAGGATATGTTGGCTTGTTCCTGGTCATGTCCGCACCCTGAACCTTGCCCAGGGTCACCGTGTTGCTCTCGACATCGAGAATATCGTCGCGGATCTGAAATGCCAGTCCAATGCACTTGGCGTAATGATCCAGGGACTCCATGCTCTCGGCCTTGACGCCGCTGGCCGCCAGTGCACCCAGGCGTACGCTCGCCCGGACCAAGGCGCCGGTCTTGTGGATGTGCATGTTCTCCAGCTCAGTCAGATTCAGGACCTTGCCGACGGCCTCCAGGTCCAGGGCCTGCCCGCCGGCCATGCCCCGGGAGCCGGCGGCAAGGGCTAGGGCCTTGCACATCCGGAGCGCCGTGGCGGGGTCCCTCATGCCCGTCTCATCGTGGGCCAGCACATAGAAAGCCAGCGCCTGCAGGGCGTCCCCGGCCAGGATCGCAGTTCCTTCATCGAATGCCCGGTGACACGTGGGCTTGCCCCGGCGCAGGTCATCGTCGTCCATGGCCGGCAGATCATCGTGGACCAGGGAATAGGCGTGGATGAGCTCCACGGCGCACGCAGGCGCGTCCAAGACCTCCAGCGGTGCGCCAAGGGCTTGGCCGGTCGCATAGACGAGCACCGGCCTGATGCGCTTGCCGCCGTCCAAACACGCGTAGCGCATGGCCTCGTGCAGCCGCTGAGGTTGGATCCGCGGATCGGGAAGCCAGCGGTCCAACGCCTTGGCGAGGCGCTCCGAGTAATCTGCGATCAGGCCTAGAAGGGGGGTGTTTGGGCTATCCATCATCACTGGCGAAGGGCTGGGGCACAAGCTGACCGTCTTTCTGAGTGAGGATTTCCACCTTCTGCTCGGCTTCGTCCAAAGCCTTCTGGCAAGCCCGGGTGAGCTCTATGCCCCTCTCGAAAGTCTTCAGCGATTCCTCCAGGGACAGCTCACCCTTTTCCATACGCTCGACCAGCGCTTCGAGTTCTCGAATAGCGCCGTCGAAGTCCAGGTTGCTAGTCTGCTTCTTGGGCACCGACGCGCTCCGGCTGGGAAACGCTCTAAAGTACCCTCGGCCAGCAAGATTGGCAAGAGTGAAGAGGTCGGGGAGCTTGGTCAAGTGGCGGCCGGTGTGGTGACTTGGGTCAATGTCCGGCCTCGGGCCTGGACATAGGGTATGTAGAGGGGAGCGGGACGGACGGAAGTGGATGAGGAATCCGGTTGACAGTGGAGCAATGCTGGTATAGTGTTCGACTCAGATTTAGACTAAGTCTAAATTCATTCGCTGACCGGCCGTCTAACGGCGGCCATCAACCTTGTGACCTCAAACGCAGGAGGAAAGAAATGGAACTCAAAGGCACGAAAACCGAGCAGAGTCTGAAAGAGGCGTTCGCGGGCGAGTCCCAGGCGAATCGCCGTTACCTGTACTTCGCTTCCAAGGCCGACGTGGAAGGTTACAACGACGTGGCGGCGGTGTTCCGCTCCACGGCTGAAGGCGAGACGGGCCATGCCCACGGCCATCTGGAGTACCTGGAAGCCGTAGGTGATCCGGCCACCGGTTTGCCCATCGGCGCGACCGGGGACAATCTCAAGGCCGCCATCGCCGGCGAGACCCATGAGTACACCGACATGTACCCGGGAATGGCGAAGATGGCCCGCGACGAGGGCTTCGACGAGATCGCCGACTGGTTTGAGACCCTGGCCAAAGCCGAGCGTTCTCACGCCAACCGCTTCCAGAAGGCTCTGGACGGTCTGAACGACTGATCCAGTCCGCTGACGGGGTCGGCCCCACCGGCCCCGTCCGTATCTTAACTTTACCGGCGCCAGCCAACCGGCGCTCGGGAGGCAGAGCAATGGCAGGTCCAAGCGAAGGAAGGCGAGAGGGCAGCCTGGAAGCCCCGATACGGCATCCCGTCGACTGGAAGAATCCGGATTTCTTCGATGAAGGATCCCTGGTGAGCGAGTTGGAGCGAGTCTTCGATATCTGCCACGGATGCCGCAGGTGCTTCAGCCTCTGCCAGTCGTTTCCTACCCTGTTCGACGCCATCGACGCCTCGGAGAGCATGGAACTGGACGGGGTGGACAAGAAGGTTTTCTGGGAGGTGGTGGACCACTGCTACCTGTGCGACATGTGCTACATGACGAAGTGCCCGTACGTGCCGCCCCACGAGTGGAACCTCGACTTCCCCCATTTGATGCTCCGAGCCAAGGCCTACAAGTACCGTAACGGCCAGGCGAAGGCTCGGGACAAGATCATCACGTCCACCGACACGGTGGGCAAGCTGGCCGGCATTCCGGTCGTCAATCAGGTCGTCAATGCCGCCAATCGTTCGCCGACCATGCGCAAGCTTATGGACAAGACCCTGGGTATTCATCCACAGGCTCCGGTGCCGACGTACCACAGCGACACCCTGGCCAAGCGCGTGGCCCGAAGAACAGCCTCTACGCTGCAGCCCGAGCCGGCGGGGACGAGCCGGGGCAAAGTAGCGCTTTTTGGCACATGCTATGGAAACTACAACGAGCCTCATCTGGGAGAAGATCTGATCGCCGTCTTCGAGCACAACGCGATCCCTGTCATGCTGGCCCAAGACACCCGCTGCTGCGGCATGCCCAAGCTCGAGCTGGGTGACCTGGAGGCCGTGACGGCTGCCAAGGACGTCAACGTGCCGCTGCTGGCGGGTCTGGTGGACGAAGGTTGGGACATCGTGGCACCGGTACCTTCCTGCGTGCTGATGTTCAAGCAGGAACTCCCACTGCTATTTCCCGACGATCCTCTGGTGGCAAAGGTGCGCGACGCGATTTTCGACCCCTTCGAGTATCTGGCGCTGCGCCATAAGCACGGCAAGCTGAAGACCGACTTCAGCCATTCGCTGGGCACCGTGGCCTACCACGTGGCCTGCCACCAGCGGGTGCAGAACATCGGCATGAAGACCCGCGACGTGCTTCAGCTCGTTCCCGACACGAACGTAGTGCCCATCGAGCGCTGCTCCGGTCATGACGGCATCTATACGGTTAAGAGCGAGTTCCACGAGGCCGCCATGAAGATCTGCAAGCCGGTCGTGAACCGGGTCAAGCAGTCCGGCGCCACCCACTACACCAGCGACTGTCCCATGGCCGGACATCACATCGCCAGCGGTCTGGCCGACGGCAGTGAGGCCGAGCACCCCCTGCGACTGCTGCGTCAGGCTTACGGTATCTGAAACAGGACAAGGAGAAACGACCATGGCAAATGAGGGCTACCACGAGGCCATTGAAGATCTCAGCACCGAGACCCGTGACATGCACCGGGCGATCGTCTCGCTGATGGAAGAGCTGGAGGCCGTAGACTGGTACAACCAGCGGGTGGACGCGTGCAACGACGAGGCGCTAAAGGCCATCCTGGCTCACAACCGGGACGAGGAGAAGGAGCATGCGTCCATGTTGCTGGAGTGGATCCGCC
>CAYWTP010000338.1:0-3893 GCA_964461215.1 uncultured Ectothiorhodospiraceae bacterium
CGAGAGCCGGACCCAGGCTCTGGGCGAGCTGTCCGGGAAGCTGGCCGAGCGGGTCTACAAGGAGCAGGGGGCAACCGGCACCTCGGGTGGACCCGGCCCTCAGACGGGCGGCGGCGAGAGCCGGGGCGGTGGCTCCGAGGATGTAGTGGACGCCGAGTTCGAAGAAGTCAACGACGACAAGAAGTAGGCAGCCAGCGGCCAGCTATTTGAAGGAACGTTGTGCGTCACGGGCGTGCAGGCGTGGATTCACGCCTGCACGCGTTTGTATTTGAGGTGAGGCGTATTTCGCCGGCCCGCCGTAGGCGATATGCCGGCGAATCCGCCTGCTGGCAGCTGACAGCTGATCGCTGAGAGCTTTCTGAGCATGTCCAAGCGCGACTATTACGAGGTTCTCGGGGTTTCCCGTAACGCCAGCGAGGCCGAGCTGAAGAAGTCCTACCGGCGTCTGGCCATGAAGTTCCACCCGGACCGCAATCCGGAGGATGCACGGGCCGAAGAGCAGTTCAAAGAGGCCAAGGAGGCCTACGAAGTGCTTGCCGATGCCCGCAAGCGTGCGGCCTACGACCAATTCGGTCACGCCGGCGTCGACACCTCGGCGGGGGCCGGCGGCGGCTTCGGCGCCGGGGCGGGCTTCCGGGACATCTTCGACGAGATGTTCGGGGATATTTTCGGCACCGGCGCTCGCGGAGGGCGTAGCCGGGCCTACCGCGGGGCCGACCTGCGTTACGACCTGGAGCTGAGCCTGGAAGAGGCGGTCGCGGGTACCACCGTCAAGATCCGGGTCCCGTCCATCGTGGCCTGTACCGAGTGCGCAGGCTCGGGAGCCCGCAAGGGCAGCTCTCCCGCCACCTGCTCCACCTGCGGCGGCGTGGGGCAGGTGCGTATGCAGCAGGGCTTCTTCTCGGTTCAGCAGACCTGCCCGCGCTGCCGCGGCAGCGGCAAGACCATTACCGACCCATGCGAGGCCTGCCACGGCTCCGGGCGCATCCGCGAAGCCAAGACGCTGTCGGTCAAAGTGCCTGCCGGCGTGGATAGCGGCGACCGCATCCGCTTGTCGGGCGAGGGGGAGGCGGGCGAGAACGGCGGGCCGCCCGGGGATCTGTACGTGCAGGTCAACGTCAGGCCCCACCCCATTTTTACCCGGGAGGAGAGTAATCTGCTGTGCGACGTGCCGATCGGCTTCGTCGCCGCGGCTCTGGGCGGCGAGCTGGACGTGCCTACGCTGGATGGCCGTGTGGCGCTCAAGATCCCCGCGGAGACGCAGACGGGGCGGGTGTTCAGGCTGCGCGGCAAAGGGGTGCGTTCGGTGCGAGGTGGAGGCGTGGGTGATCTATTCTGCCGGATCGTGGTGGAGACTCCGGTCAACCTCAGCAGCAAGCAAAAGGACCTCCTGCGCAAGCTTGAAGAGTCCATGTCCGATGGCAGCGGCAAGCACAGTCCCCAGGCTTCGTCCTGGCTGGACGGGGTCAAGAAGTTCTTCGAAGACATGAAGCTCTAGGAATTGTGCTGCGCAGAAGTCCTTATATATAAATACCTTAGGGAAATAACTTGAACAACAAAGTTGACATTACGCGGGTCGCTATCGCCGGGGCGGCGGGGCGGATGGGGAGGGCATTGATTGAAGCCGGGACCCACGACCCTGGCATTGCGGTGGTCGGCGCGGTGGAGCGTCCCGGCAGCCGGGTCATTGGTGTGGACGCCGGCGAGCTGGCCGGTGTCGGGCGCGCTGGGGTGCCCATCGTCGGCTCGATTGAGGATCTGGGGGACGGCTTCGACGTGCTCATCGACTTTACGCTGCCGGAGCCTACGCTGGAGCACCTGGCCGTCTGCCGCCGATTGGGGAGGCGCATGGTGATCGGCACAACCGGCTTCTCCGAGGCGCAGCGCGCCCTGATCGATGAGGCCGGAGGCGAGATAGCCCTGGTCTTCGCCCCGAACATGAGCATCGGCGTGAATCTGTGCTTCAAGCTGCTGGAGACGGCGGCGCGGGTTCTGGGAGAGGAGGTGGACGTCGAGATCATTGAGGCCCACCACCGGCACAAGCTCGATGCGCCGTCTGGCACGGCGCTACGCATGGGCGAGGTGGTGGCCGAGGCGCTGGGGCGGAACCTGAAGCAGTGCGCCGTGTACGGACGGGAAGGCAGGACCGGCGAACGCGATCGCGCAACGATCGGATTCGAGACCATCCGCGCGGGTGATATCGTGGGTGAGCACACGGTGCTCTTTGCGGGTACGGGGGAGCGGGTGGAGATCTCACACAAGGCCTCCAGCCGCATGACCTTTGCCCGCGGCGCCGTGCGCGCGGCCACCTGGGTCATGGGCGTGGAGCGCGGGCGCCACGACATGCAGGACGTGCTGGGCCTGCGGCACTAGCCGGCATCCGTCTCCATCTTCGTGACCTGGTTCGCAGGGGAGTCGGCGGCGCACCGGCCCAGGGCGCCGGCGTGGACACCCGGCTGCCTTGTCCAGTAACATCTTCGATCGTTTGTCCGGCTGGCCAAGCGGCTCATCCCGACTCTACCGTTCCCTCCTCCGGCGCCGGTCTGTAGATCCGGTGTCGTCGCGTTCGGCCCGGTGACGGGGTGCTTGGGGGCGAGCGCGGGAGCCGGGGCCGCGGGCGAGTCCCGCTTTGGGCGTACATAGGGGGTTCTGTCTTGCGCTATCCGGCGTTGCTCGTGTTGGCGGATGGGAGTGTCTTCCGCGGCGAATCCATCGGAGCCTCCGGCCAGGCCGTGGGGGAGGTGGTGTTCAACACCTCCATGACCGGCTATCAGGAGATCCTGACCGATCCCTCCTATGCGCGCCAGATCATCACGCTTACCTATCCCCACATCGGCAATGTGGGGGTGAACGAAGAAGACGAGGAGTCGGCAAAGATCTTCGCCAGCGGCCTGGTGATCCGGGATCTGCCGGTGGCCATGAGCAGCTGGCGTTCCCGGCGCAGCCTCGACGAGTACCTGCACGACCGTGGAGTCGTGGCGATCGCCGGCATCGACACCCGACGCCTGACCAGGGTCCTGCGCGAGAACGGGGCGCAGGACGGCTGCATCGTGGCAGGCGAGGGCATCGACGAGGCGGCGGCCCTGGCCGCGGCTCGGGCTTTCCCGGGCCTCAAGGGCATGGACCTCGCGCGCGAGGTCAGCGTGCGCGAGGCTTACGAGTGGAGCGAAGGGACCTGGGACATCCGGGAAGGACATCGCCACGCCGGGCAGCCCGGACAGCATCACGTGGTGGCCTACGACTATGGCGTCAAGCGCAACATTCTGCGCATGCTGGTGCAAAGAGGCTGTCGAGTGACGGTGGTGCCTGCTCAGATGCCGGCCGGCGAGGTCGTGGCCCTGGATCCGGATGGGGTCTTTCTGTCCAACGGTCCGGGTGATCCCGAGCCCTGCGACTACGCCATTGCCGCGATCGGGGAGATCCTGGAGAACGGCGTGCCGGTGTTCGGGATCTGCCTGGGCCACCAGCTACTGGCTCTGGCGTGCGGCGCCCGCACCGAGAAGATGAAGTTCGGGCATCATGGGGCCAATCATCCGGTGCAGGAGCTGGCCACCGGCAGGGTCCTGATCACCAGCCAGAATCACGGCTTCGCGGTCAACGAGGCCAGCCTGACGCCCACCCTGCGCCCTACGCATCGCTCTCTGTTCGACGGCTCGCTGCAGGGAATCGAGCGTACCGATGTCCCCGCCTTCAGCTTCCAGGGGCATCCGGAGGCCAGCCCGGGGCCCCATGATGCCGGCCCGTTGTTCGACCGCTTCGTTCAGCTCATGGCGCATTACCGCTCGCCCGGTGCTGCGGCCAGGGCCGGCTGAGCACGCGGGTGCCGAGGCGCCGATTCGAAGCCGGAAAGCTCAGCGAATGCCCAAACGTACAGACATCCACAGCGTTCTGAT
>CAYWTP010000339.1:0-3885 GCA_964461215.1 uncultured Ectothiorhodospiraceae bacterium
GCCGCTGTCCACGTAGGCGCCGATGTTGACGTAAGAGGGCATCAGTACCACGCCCGGGGCAATGTACGCTCCGCGGCGCGCCGAAGCCGGAGGAACCACTCTTACCCCTGCCTCGCGGAAGCCGTGGGAGTTGTAGTCCGCATACTTCGCCGGAACCTTGTCGAAGTAGTTGGTGAATCCGCCCTTCATGAATTCATTGTCCACAAGACGGAATGAGAGCAGGACCGCCTTCTTGATCCACTCGTGGACCTTCCATTGTTCTGCCTGCTTCTCGGCAACCCGAAGCTCGCCCTTATCCAGCCGTTCAATCACGGTTTCGACGGCTTCCTTGAGCAGCGTGTCCACGTTTCTGGGCGTAATGTCTGCGCGCCGCTCGTAACCTTCTTCAATGGTGGCCTTCAGATCCTGCATGAGCTGGTGACTCCGTCGGTTGTTCAAGCAATGGTGGAAACGACATGGCGGATGCGCTTCGCGGCCTCTATGCAGTCTTCCATAGGGGCCACCAAAGCCATGCGTACGTGTCCGTGGCCGGGATTGAGGCCCCCTGCCACCCGTGACAGATAGCTGCCCGGAAGCACCGTGACGTTTTGGCGCATGAAGAGATCGCGGGCAAAGGATTCGTCGTCGACTGGCGTCTCGGGCCACAGGTAGAACGAGGCGCCCGGGCGCACAACGGTCAGTACCGGTGCGAGGATGTCCAGCACGGCGTCAAACTTCTTGCAGTAAAGCGCCCGGTTCTCCCTGACGTGGCTCTCATCTCCCCAGGCGAGGGTGCTTGCCGCCTGCGTGGGAGGCGGCATCGCGCAGCCGTGGTAGGTGCGATAAAGCAGAAACCGTTCGATGATGTCACGGTCACCGGCCACGAAGCCCGAGCGCAAACCGGGGACGTTGGATCGTTTGGACAAGCTGTGGAACACCACGCAACGCCGGTAGTCGTCCCGTCCCATTGCTGCGGCGGCCTGGAGCAGGCCCGGCGGTGGGGTGCTCTCGTCGAAGTAGATTTCGGAATAGCATTCATCCGAGGCGATGACGAAGTCGTGTCGATCCGCGAGCCCGATGAGCTGCTGCAGGCGTTCCACGCTGAGCACCGCTCCGGTAGGATTGCTGGGCGTGCAGACATAAAGGAGCTGACAGCGGCGCCACACTTCGGGAGGTACGCCGTCGAAATCCGGGGCGAAGGCGCTGTGCTCGGTGCAGTTGATGTACCAAGGGCTGGCGCCGGCCAGCAGGGCCGCGCCTTCGTAGATCTGATAGAAAGGGTTGGGCATCAGCACGAGCGCGTCGGGGCTGCGCTGCACGACGCACTGGGCGAAGGCGAACAGCGCCTCGCGGGTTCCGTTGACCGGCAATACGTGCTGGTCTGGATCGACGCTGTTCTGGGCCAGGGCGAAGCGACGGACGAGCCATCGGGCGATAGCATGGCGCAGCTCGGCCGTGCCGCGCGTGCTTGGATAGCTGGCCAGGCCATGCAGGTGGCTGATCATGGCCTCGGCGATGAAGCCAGGCGTCGGGTGCCGGGGCTCGCCGATGGACAGGGCGATGTGCGGTAGATCCTGCGGGGCAGAGATCCCTCGCTTCAGGGCCGCCAGCCGCTCGAAGGGATAAGGCAACAGCCTGTCGAGTTCAGGGTTCATGGTCTGTGGCTACGGGTCGCAGGGCGGGAAATCGCACCGGCCGTGGCGCCCGGCTGGTGGGGCGGAGCCGTCGCCTTCAGCTTGGAGCACCCTGAGACGCCAAGACGGCGATCGCAGGCCGGTAGTATAGGCGGAGGATTGAGCATGGTACAGATTGAACGCATTGCACACGCGAGCCTTATCGTTGCCGATACCGAACGGGCACTGGCGTTTTATCATGGATTGCTCGGCTTGGAGCTGGACCACGAGCGGCCCGATCTAGGCTACCCGGGAGCGTGGCTGGCGGTGGACACGCAGCAGATCCATCTGCTGGAGCTGCCGAATCCGGATCCGGTGCAAGGCCGGCCCTCCCACGGCGGGCGGGACCGGCACGTGGCCTTTTATATAAAGGATCTGGAGGCGCTGCGCCGGCGGCTGGAAGGCGCCGGCATCGGCTACACCCTCAGCAGATCCGGCAGACAAGCCTTGTTCTGCCGGGACCCGGACGGAAATGCCCTGGAGTTCATCGCTTAGGCAAGGGCAGCCCTGGAGAATTGACGTTCGGTTGAGGCCTGACCGGCACGGGGCGGGGGGACCGTCGGCCGCAAGGATTGCGGCCGTCGAGCTTGCATGGATGGATTTACGGCGTGTCCCGCAGGCTCGTGCCGGTCAGGCCCCCGGCCCTAAATCCTTAACCGATCACGGATGCGCCATGGCCGGCAGCTTCCGCCTTCGGCTGCGAGGCTGGGCGCGGCTATGGGTGTCTGGCCAACGCCCAGCCGACGTGCTCCCGGACCAAGTCGGAAGGGTGATTGGTCCGGCTGCGTAACGCTGCGATGACTTCAGGAGTTCCCGGTGCGTTGCCCAGCGCCACGGCCACGTTGCGCAGCCAGCACTCATATCCGATCCGGCGGATGGCCGAGCCTTCGGTGAAATGCAGAAACTGCTCCTCGGTCCAGGCGAAGAGCTCCGCGAGCCGCCGCGCGTCCAGGCCGTGACGGGGAAGAAAATCCGGCTCAACGGTGAGGCGCGCAAAGCGGTTCCACGGACATACCAGCTGGCAGTCGTCGCAGCCATAGATGCGATTGCCCAGCATGGGGCGCAGCGCCACGGGTATGGTTCCGCGCAGCTCGATCGTGAGGTAGGAGATGCACAGTCGGGCGTCCAGCTCGTAGGGCGCCACGATGGCGCCGGTGGGACATGCATCGAGACAGGCGCGGCATGTTCCGCAGTGGTCCTGCGCGGCAGCGTCCAGCGGCAGCGGAAGATCGGTGTAGATCTCGCCGAGGAAGAACCACGAACCTGCTTCGCGACTGAGCACGTTGGTGTGCTTGCCTATCCAGCCGAGTCCGGCTTGCCGGGCCAGGGCCTTTTCCAGGACCGGGGCGCTGTCGGTAAAGATCCGGTGCCCAAAGGGCCCCACCTCGGCACTGATGCGCCGGGCGAGCGCGCGCAGCCGGGACCGCATCAGCTTGTGATAATCGCGACCCAGCGCGTACCGCGACACGTAGCCCAACTCGGCTCGGGCGAGCACGTCCTCGGGCGTGGCGCCGGCCGGCGGCAGATAATCCATGCGTGCCGAGATCACCCGCAAGGTGCCGGGAACCAGATCGCCAGGGCGGCTGCGGCGGACTCCGTGGCGCGCCATATAATCCATCGCGCCATGGCGCCCGCGCGCCAGCCACGTGAGCAGCCGGCGCTCGTCCTCCTCCAGATCCGTCCCTGCGATGCCGACCTGTTGGAAACCCAGCTCCAGTCCCCAGGCCTGGATTCTTCGGGCCAGCGCCAGGTAATTGGGACCGGCAGTGGTGGTTGGCAATGGCATTTGGTCAGATCAGGGGTGCCGTGTACTGTTAGGAGTGTAACCGCCGGCACCTTTAGGTTATCCTGGCCAGTCTTGCTTTTCCCCCAGCGCAGGCCTGACCAACTCCCAATCGGATACAGCCCATGCAGCCCTTCATCCAGCTCAACGGCCTGGTGGTACCCGTGGACCGGGCCAATGTAGATACGGACGCCATTATCCCAAAGCAGTTCCTGAAGTCGATCAAGCGCACCGGCTTCGGACCCAACCTGTTTGACGCCTGGCGCTATCTGGACCAGGGTGAGCCTGGCCAGGACTGCTCCACGCGCCCACTCAATCCCGATTTCGTGCTCAACCAGCCCCGCTACCAGGGGGCCCAAGTGCTGCTGGCGCGGGTCAATTTCGGCTGCGGCTCCAGCCGCGAGCATGCCCCCTGGGCCCTGCTGGACTATGGCCTGCGCGTGATCATCG
>CAYWTP010000340.1:0-3884 GCA_964461215.1 uncultured Ectothiorhodospiraceae bacterium
CCCTTCAGTGTTCAGACCTATGCCCATCTGGATGCGGTGTGTGACACGCCGGTGCCCATGCTGTACCCGTACCTGGATTACCTCTTCCCGGGCAGCCGGTTCATTCTCACCGTGCGCAGTCCCCGCGCGTGGCTGCGTTCGGCGGAGCGGCACATCCGGGCCGACGGCTGGTCGGAACGCGTCGGCGCTGCGCCCCCCCGGGGCCTGCGGCCGGACGTGGTGCGCCAGCACCAGCAGATCTTCGGCACGGTTCTGTTCCAGCACCAGAAGTATCTGCGCGGATACTACAGATACTGTGCCGCCGTCGTGGACTACTTCTTCGACCGCCCCGGCGATCTGCTGGTCATGGATATTCCCGCCGGGGAGGGCTGGGAGGTGCTATGTCCTTTCCTGGGCAGACCCGTACCGGATCTGCCGTTCCCCCATGAGCACAAGCCGGCCGACGATGGGGCCGGCGCTCGCACCCCCGGCGCGGGCTGAGGGAGAACAGGCTTCATGCCGGTCACCTTCAGCATCGTCATCTGCAGCTACAACTATGCCCGGTACCTGGGGCAGGCCGTGGCCAGCTGCCTGCAACAGGATTATCCCGCCGAGCTGTACGAGATCATCGTGGTGGACGACGGCTCCACCGACGGCTCCGCGGAAGTCCTGGAGGCGATTGGCCCGCGGTCGAACCTGAAGGTTCTGCGGCAGGCAAATCAGGGCCAGGCGGCCGCCGTCTTCCACGGCGTGAGCGAAGCCGGCATGGACTATGTGTGCTTGCTGGATTGCGATGATCTCTTTCTGCCGCACAAGCTCCGGCGCGTAGCGGAGCACATCCGGAGACTGGGCGAGACTCCGGCTCAGCTGTTCCTGTGTCACGACATGGAAATCCTGGATGATGCGGGCGGCCGCCGTCTGGCGGCAACCTGGTTTCAATCCATAGGGCTGAGCACTCTATGGAACGACCAGGGGCTGGCCACCGTGAGCCAGCCCTTCCCCTTCGCCAATCCGTGCGGCCAGGTGTTTGAGCGCAAGCTGCTTCGGCGCGTGCTCGCCGCGGTGCCTTTGAGCGACTGGCGGGTCAATGCCGACAGTCCCATCTCCCACGCCGCGTTTCTGCATACCGGCAGGGTCCACTACCTGCACGAGCCCTTGGCCACCTACCGCATCCATGGAGGGAACGTGACGGCCTCCATACGTGACGGGCGCTACGTGCCGAGGGATCAGTGGCGTGCCATCTGGCCCAAGCAGCTCAGCTTTCTGGAAGCCTACGGCGATATGCTCGGCGGCGGCGACCTGGAGCGCGCGGAGCGCTTTGACTACATCAAGCGCCAGGAGCTGGCGGCGCGGGCCTACGGGCAGGTCCGCGGGGCTGTTGCTCCCAAGATCAGCTTCATCATCAGCACGGCCGAGATGAGGACGTGGCTGGGTGAGACCCTGCGCTCCGTTCAGCGCCAGACCTATGCCCGCATCGAGGTGGTGCTGGTTGGCCCCGAGGATCTCGTTGGGCCGCTCTTGGACGAGCCCGGCAACGACGACGCCCGCCGCCGCCCCATCGGATGCCTGACCGAACAGGACGCCGGCCCGACCGACCAATTCCTGATTGGCTACCGGCGCTGCAGCGGCGACTACGCCGTCTTCGTGCAAGCTGGTGACACCTTGGACCCCTTGTTCACCGAGCGCCACCTGTACGTTCACCAGCACGTTGCCCTGTGCATGGTCAGCGCCTCCGACATCCGCCTCATCGATGGCCGGGGCGCCGTGATCCACTCCAACTGGTACCACGGCTCGGGCCGCTGGCAGAGCAGGTTCGAGCACCTGCCCGGGCTGGGAACACCCCTCGGCGATTGGGGTCTCTCGCCGCTGTCCTCCACCATGTTCCGGCGCACCCGGCTTCTGGATTGCGCCGTGGATTACCTGGAGTCCGTGCGGCCGTCCTGGCTAACGGGGCACGGCATGTGGTTCCTGGCCAGGTGCGCGCAGATGCTGGGTGGTGCCACCCGTTTCGTGGAATGCCACTCGGGCTACCGGGTGCGCGACGGGGCCGAAGCGGTCCCCCAGCGCCTGGCCAATCCGCTGCCGCGTTTCGGGGACGCCGTCCTTCCCGATTACGATGCTGCGGCGGCCGCTCTGCTCGAGATTCTCTGCCGCAACCAAGCCCTGTTCCGGCAGGTGTATCCGGGGCCTTGGCTCAAGCGCTTCGTCGCCTGGGTATTGAAAGACCGTCCGCCGGGCACCGAGGTCCGGCAGATGATGATCGACGCGGGCTGCCGTCCGTCGGACTTCGGTCTTCCCGGCTGACGATGGGGGCTACCGCGTGGCCCATTCACGGGCAGGCTCCGCTGGCCCTCATCGTCCCGTACCGCGCCAGACCGGCGCAGCTTCAGGTATTTGG
The DNA here is from genome assembly GCA_964461215.1 of uncultured Ectothiorhodospiraceae bacterium. Classification (GTDB taxonomy): domain Bacteria; phylum Pseudomonadota; class Gammaproteobacteria; order JAABTG01; family JAABTG01; genus CAYWTP01. The sequence continues at coordinate 2,378 of CAYWTP010000340.1, forward strand.
CGATACACGGTGCTGGAGCGAAGCACCGGCGAGGACTACGAGCGCCTGCGGGTCGACATCTAGCGACCGCGGACTGCGCGCCGGGACAGGGCATGGGGACGCCCGGGGTGCGTGGATGCTCTTGTGCCGCGCTGGTACACTAGCACCAGACTAGATCGTAGCCCCCCAGGTCGCACCGGGGGGACGCTTACCCTTCGTTCGTTCGCCGACAGCCGGGCCATCCGTGTTTGAGAATCTCACCGAACGCCTCGGCCGCACCCTGAAGAACCTGCGCGGTCAGGGGCGGATTTCCGAGGCCAACATCAAGGACACCATGCGCGAGGTGCGTATGGCGCTGCTGGAGGCCGACGTGGCCCTGCCGGTGGTCAAGGACTTCGTGGAGAAGATCCGGGCCCGGGCCGTGGGCCAGGAGGTCATGCAGAGCCTCACGCCCGGCCAGGAGCTGATCCGCATCGTGCGCGACGAGCTGGTGGCGGTCATGGGCGAGGCCAACGCCGAGCTGAACCTGCGCGCCAAGCCACCGGCCGTCATCATGGTGGCCGGCCTGCAAGGCTCGGGTAAGACGACCACGGTGGCGAAGCTCGCCCGCTGGCTCGGCGAGCGCAAGAAGTCGGTGATGGTATCGAGCTGCGACGTCTACCGCCCGGCGGCCATCAAGCAGCTTGAGACCCTGGCGCACGAGGTCGGTGTGGGCTTCTTTCCCAGCGAGGCCACCCAGGATCCGGTACGCATCGCCCAGGCCGCGGTGGACGATGCCCGCAAGCGCTTCATAGACGTCCTGATACTCGACACCGCCGGCCGCCTGCACATCGACGAGCAGATGATGGACGAGATCAGCCGGCTGCACCGGGCGGTGGAGCCGGTCGAGACCTTGTTCGTGGTCGACAGCATGACCGGCCAGGACGCCGCCAATACCGCCAAGGCCTTCAATGATGCCCTGCCCCTGACCGGCGTGGTCCTCACGAAGGCCGACGGTGATGCCAGGGGCGGCGCGGCCCTGTCGGTTCGCCACATCACCGGCAAGCCCATCAAGTTCATCGGCATGGGCGAGAAGACGGCGGCCCTGGAGCCTTTCTACCCCGACCGGATCGCCTCGCGGATCCTGGGTATGGGCGACGTGCTCAGCCTCATCGAGGACGTGGAGCGCAAGGTCGACAAGGAGCAGGCCGTCAAGCTTGCCGACAAGCTCAAGAAGGGCAAAGGCTTCGACCTGGGAGACTTCCGCGAGCAGCTTCGTCAGATGCGTAACATGGGCGGTCTGACCAGCTTGATGGACAAGCTGCCGGGTATGGGTGAGCTACCCAAGGGGGTGAAGGACCAGGTCAATGACAAGGAGGTCGTCCGTATGGAGGCCATCATCGACTCCATGACGCCCCAGGAACGGCGCTTCCCCGCCATCATCAAGGGCTCGCGCCGGCGCCGCATTGCCATAGGCTCGGGCACCCAGGTGCAGGACGTGAACCGGCTGCTCAAGCAGTTCACCCAGATGCAGAAGATGATGAAGCGC
>CAYWTP010000341.1:0-3879 GCA_964461215.1 uncultured Ectothiorhodospiraceae bacterium
GCGCGAGGAGCTGGCCCCGGTCCTGGCCGAGGTCTGGCAGACCTCATAGGGCCCAACGCCAAAGCCTGGCCGCCAGGGCTACGTGGACTTGAACCTCATCCGGGCGGGCATCGCCGAGCGCCCCGAAACGTCCGAGCTCACCTCCATCGCGCAGCGCATCCATCACGGGCAAGAGGATGAGGCTGCCTCATCGCCACAGCAGGCGCCCGCGACCGCCGACAGCGCTGCCTGCCCGCGCTCTCGCTTGATGCCCCTCGTCTCCCGGGGCGATGACGCCCAGCCGTGTGCACGCACAAGTACTGGGTGTCCCTGCTCTCGGCTCAATAGTTGGCGAGCAGCCAGCCATACTGATCCAGAAGGGGATCCGTCAGACCTGCGGCGAGACTGGTCAGGTTGCCATCGGCGGCGAAGCGATCGGGATCGGGTAGGGCCTTCCCAAAGGGCATGAGGCTCATCAGCGTCAAGAAATCCATGCGTTGCGCATCCGCGAGCCAAGCCTCGAATATCTGCGCGGTCTCGCGCGCCCGGGGCGTGTCTTGCTGGTGCAGCGCATCGAGCTGGCGCGAGGCGAACTCCCAGGTGTAGCTGCGGTAGATGCTGAAGAGGGTGCCGCCCTTGTCCGACTTGAGCACCAGGGCGCCTGCGTCTTGGTGGCAGCGCGCGTCCAGCGCGGCGCCATACGCCTGTTGGGCGATCATGCGCAGCTCCGTGGCAGCCGCGGCAATCTGACGGCGCAAGGGAGTATCGATCTGTTCGGCGATCTCCAGGTGCCAGGCCGTCCAGAGCAAATGCTTGTTGGGGAAATGGCGGCTGTGCACGTGCTCGAGGCTCTTGTGCAAGAGGCGCAGGTTGGCGTAGAGGGGGTTCGACGTGGTCATCGCCTGGAAGGCGCTGGCGTTGAGTACGGTCTGGCGGACGTAGTCGGCTTTCACATGGCTGTCGATGGCGGTGATCAGCGAGGTGCGCTCGGGCGGCGTCCCGTGTTCGCGCCACATGGCCTCCACCAACTCGCCCAGCACAAGGCGTTCAGACATGTCGATGTACGTGTCGACAAACTTCTCCAGTATCTTGCGCGCCTCGTAGTCGCTGGTGGGCGAGTCAAGGCCGTATCGGTGCTTGATGGCCAACCCGATGGGCTCGGGATTGGCGCACAGCACAAACAGCACCGGCACGTCGCGCATGGCAAAGAAGACGCGCAGCTGCTTAATGACCGTGAACGCCTCGTCGGGATCGCAGCGGTCCAGCTCGTCGATCAGAACGATAGTGGGACGCTCGACACCGGCGAATGCTTCGCAAAGCAGATCCTGCGCCTTGTCCACCTGGGTGTAGTACGACTCGATCAGCTCCATTGGGATACGGTGTCCCTCGACGACCGCCTTGTGCGCCGCCCCGATTTCGTGGAGCAGCTTGACCGGATCCACCCCACAGTGCGCCTCGATCCACTTTCCCGCCTTTTCGCTGTACTCCCGGCCTAGCGAAACCATGATACGGGCGATGACCCGCTGCTTGTCCTCCAGCGGAGGCACGCCGAAGGTAAGCACTTTGTAGATCAGCGCCGGTACGATTTCCATGAAACCCGCATACTTCCAGGCATTGAAGTAAACGATGGCGGGCTCCCGTCCGGCGGGAGCCTCATCGGCAAGCTGCTGGGCAAGCACCGCAAGAAAGGTGGTCTTGCCTGATCCCCACGTGCCGAACAGTCCGATAGTGTAGGGCAACCGCCCTTCGGCAATCAGCTTCCCGATCGCGTGCCGCAGGCGCCGTGCCCGCTCCACGTGAATATTGGGCACCCCTTCGGGGGGAATGTGCTGCGTCAGCCAGTTCCGATCGCCGTCTTGTTTCATCGTGACGCGCCTCGCTTCATGCTCACGTTCGATGGGATCCGCTTTGGTCCAGGGTCTTCTGGCCATTATAGGGTTCCATGGGGCAGCACTGCGTTCAAGGCAAACCCGCCCTCCAGGGCGAAGCTTACAAGCAGGACCACGTACGCGCCGCGCAACGGGGCAGGCACGGTGCGCGGATACCGTAAGGTAACGGGCCCAGCCGAGCACCTGCTGTACGCTGTGGAACACCTCAAGCGGCGCCCGGTACGCGGCCACCGCCTCGGCGAGCACCGCCCTCCCCGCCTCGCCCCCTGGGCGGGAAAGCGGCTGCTCCGAGGCTCGGGCTAGCGCAGGAGACTGGCGTAGGGTGGCAGGTCGGCGCCTTCACCGCGCGCCTTGTCGTAAACCTCGCGCAGCTCCATGGCGGCGATCTCGTAGGCCTCGATGATCTCGTCGTAGTCGGCCTGTTCCGGCCCGGGCGTCGCATCCCGTTCGAGGCTGTACTTCCGGCTGATCTGGTGGATAGCCTGGATCGACATCATCAGGGCGTTCTCGCTGATTTCGGGCATCGGTCTTACCTCTCGGATTCGGTCGGCCGTCAGTCGTTGCTGATGCCAAGCTCCCTGGCCCGCACGACACAGTTGCGCGCCAGATTGCCCAGCGCGCCCTTTAGCGCGTCGGTACAGAGATCTCCGCCATTGGCGACCTCGATCTGCCAGTGCGTCGCCTGGAATCTGTCGCTCCAGTTCCCCTCCACCAGCTTCAGCGAAGCGGGAATAACCGTGCCCTGCGGCAGCGTGAAATAGTACCAGTGATGAGTGCCGAAAACGCCTCTCTTGTCCCAGAGGGAGGTGCCGTGGCCTTTCTTGAAGTACCCCCCCGGGCCTCGCCGCCAATCCTGCCGCGTGGTCTCCACACCGCGGACGGTAACGGCCCGCGGGTCGATATCTCCGCGAAGTATGCCCTCCGCCGCCTCCCCGTCGGGTGTCATGACACCGTCGGTGAATTCGTCCTTGCGGACGCTGCGATACAAAGTCTTCTCGATTGTTGCCATCTGCAAACCTCCCGAAGCCGCTTGATACGCCGCCGCCACGAATCCCCGGCCGGCCGGGTACCGACTGGACGAGGGAAGTTCGGGGGGCAGTATATCTATCTCTTGCGACGTGTACGCCCGAGGGCCGCCAGGACGCCCAAGCTCAAGGAAGGGTTTGGTCACCGATTCATCTCAAATGATTCGGGTCGCGCGCAGTGCGCCCGAAGGGTGGAAACCGAGGATGGTTTCCAACACCGATTCACCGGCACCGTTTCTCCGGAATAGAAACAGGTCGCCCGGAGGGCGCTTGCAGAGCGAGTTCCAGCGATGGGGCGAGACAATGAATCGGGAGGGCCGCAGGCCGCCCAAAGGGTGGGCGCCATGGACGCCGCCCATCGGGCCCGGCCTCAGCATTACGAGGCCAGCGGTTGGAGCGTAACACTCCGTTTTTACTAGCATCCGTGACGGGCGTCCGTGGCAACCGTGCTCAACAGTGCTCAGCTAATCCCGGCAAAATCACGGCAGGGGTTTTCGGTCGGATTGGGGGGCGCGACGACAGCCCCTGCCAATCTTTGCGGGGCCGGTGACGTGGAACCGGCCGGTGTGCTCGCGCGCATCGGGTCAGACGGGGGCTGCGTTGCTTCGCCCTTCTTGCTCGAATGGTCCCGGGCTCACGTCGTTTGGTTGCCGGGGGAGGTCGCCATGCCTTATGACAAGACTGAAGACAACGAGGCCGGGGGGGGTGATCTCGCTGTCGCCGGACCCGGAGGGGGGACGCGGATTGTGCTGGATGATGTGCGGCGGATGGCCGGGGTGGATATTCCGAATAACTGGGAGCAGACGGCGCCTCATAGGGTGGCGAAGGCGGCGAGGTACAAGCTGGACGGGACGAGCTGGTGGCGTTCTCGCAGCTCGTGCTGATGCGCGTGTTGGGGGTGAACGGGAGGGGGAAGTGGGAGGAGTCAATGTGTGGCCCGCCGTCCTTGGCGGGCGGGCCGCTAGTGGAGGCGGCCGGGGGCGGAG
>CAYWTP010000342.1:0-3870 GCA_964461215.1 uncultured Ectothiorhodospiraceae bacterium
GGGCCGGTGGGCGAGCAACGGGACAGGAGTTGCGAGCGGGCATTCCAGGGACGGAGTGCACTGGTACCCAAGCGGAGCAGGATTGCGCAGCGCCGTGGGTGATTAAGGCGCGTCCTGCGGATCTCACATGGACGCCGCGGCCTAAAGATCCTGCCTATGCGGCGCTGTTAGCCGTTAGCCGCTAGCCTACAGCGTCTCAAATGTCCAACCTCTTCGCCTCTGCGGCCGCCTGTCTGGCCCTCACGGATCCGGACGACAAGATCCGGGTAACCGAAGACCTTGCCCGGGCCTGGGAAGAGGGCAGGCTGGAGGCTGTCTCGACGGGGTCGCCCGCCCCCATCGGCGAGCCGGGGCGGCCGGAGCGGCCGCCGCTGGTGGCGCCGCGGGAGCTGTCTTCCCGCGGCCTGGGTACTGTGCGCGGGCGGGCCGCGCTTATACACGCGATTGCCCACATCGAGCTCAACGCCGTCAACCTGGCCTGGGATGCGGTATATCGTTTCCCCGCAATGCCGAGGGAATTTCAGGCGGACTGGATCCGGGTGGCCGCCGAGGAGGCCAGGCATTTCCGTCTGCTGCGCGACCACCTGCGCGAGCTGGGATGCGACTACGGCGACTTTCCCGCCCACCATGGGCTGTGGGAGATGGCCTGCAGGACCGCCTGCGACCCGCTGGTGCGCATGGCGCTGGTGCCCCGGGTGCTGGAGGCGCGCGGCCTGGACGTCACGCCGGGTATGATGCAGCGCCTGGGGAAGCACGGCGACATGCGTGCGGTGGCGATCCTGGAGGTTATCCTGCGCGAGGAGATAGGCCACGTGGCCATCGGCTCACGCTGGTACCATCACCTGTGCCGGGAGCGCGGCCTGGACCCCGTGTCCACCTTCCGTACCCTTGTCCGCCAGCATATGAAAGGCGGGCTCAAGGGCCCCTTCAACCTTCCGGCCCGCCGTGCGGCGGGGTTTGAAGAGGCCGAGCTGATGCCGTGGTCTGAAGAATCCGGGGAGAGGGATTGACCACTAAGGCACAAAGAACACGAAGAGCCCAACACCTGTCACTGTATGTTTAGCGCTCAATCCTTAACACTTAGCACCTGACACTCGGCATTCGAATGCGTTTCTTCCTGCCCGCTATCACCTTCGCCGCGCTGCTCACCGCCCTGCCTTCGGCGGCGACCCCGGTCCCTGCCGCAGCCGGGCAGCCGCCGGCCGGCGGCACGATTTCGGCCATCCGGCTCTCGTTTCAGGAGCAGGAGCCGGGCACCGAGGCCTACGTGAGCCGCTACATCGTCACCGATCGCTATCTGCGCATCGACGACGGTGTGCCTTACGGCGACTTCATACTGCTGGACCGCAGGACCCGGACCATTTACAGCGCCAACGACGATGACCGAACCATACTGGTCATCCAGGGCAAGGAGCGCCACGTACACCCGCCCATGAAGCTGGTGGCCAGCCAGAGGCAAAGCCCACTGCCCGACGCGCCCGCCGTGGCCGGGCGCAAGGCCGAGCACCATACGCTGCTCACCAACGGCAAGATCTGCTACGACGTGGTGGCGGTACCCGGTCTGCTGGACAAGGCGGTGGCGGCGTTGCGCGAGTACCGGCTGGTGCTGGCCAGCGAAAATCAGCGCATGGTGCCTCTGACCCCTGCCGACGTGCAGGATGCGTGCGACCTGGCCCACAACGCCTTCTGGCCGGTGCGCTACCTCCGCTACGGCATGCCGATCCAGGAATGGAGCCCGCAGGGCTATCACCGCCGGCTCCTGGACTACGACGAGACCTACCAAGTCTCGGCCTCCTTGTTCGTGCTGCCCAAGGGCTACCGCAGGTATACCATGGAGGTGAGCGCCGAGTAGGATTCCGTCGGCGGGCAGCGGTATTTGGTGCAGAGGCGATGTCTTTGGGAGCCGTGGAAACGATGACTGTGCGCTTGGCGGCGTTGCTGGTGTGCTGGCTCCTGGGTCTTGGCGGGGCCGCCCAGGCGATGGCGGATGCTTCACCCCAGGCCCTCATCGCCCAGGCCACCGAGCGCCTGGTGCAGGCGCTGCGGCAGGACGGCGAAGCCATCAAGCAGGAGCCGGCGCTGGCGTACCGGATCTCTGATGCGATCATCGTGCCGCTGGTGGATTTTCGCGGTGTGGCACGCTGGGTCATGGGCAAGCACTGGCGGGACGCCACGCCGGCCCAGCGGGAGCGGTTTCTGGCGGAGTTCCAGGCCTTCCTGATCCGCACCTACGTGACGGCCATGGTGAGCTACAGCCAGGACATCGTGTCCCATGCCCGCAACATCCGCTATCTGCCGGTGCACGCCACTCCCGGCGAGGACAAGGTGATGGTGCCGACCGTGATCCGGCTCGAAAGCGGGCCAAGCATCCGCATCGACTACCGCATGCACCGGGTACGCGGCAGCTGGAAGATCTATGACGTAACGGTGGGCGGTGTGAGCCTGGCGGCGGCCAACCGCGACGCCTTCGTGGCGGAGATCGAGCGCTACGGCATCGACGGGGTGACCGAGCGCCTGGCGGCTCGCAATCACCGCCAGCCCTGATATTCTTCTCCCACTGCCTCGCGGCCGATGGTGCCGCCAGCACAGGAAGCCCCGCCCCGTGACAGACGCCGATCAAGCCGGTCCCCCCTCGCTGGAGCCACTTCCAGGCGGGGCCGGCGTGCGCCTGTCCGGTCCCTGGACGACCCCCTGGCTGGCCGAGCTGGACCGGCGCCTGGAGGCGCTGGCCTGTCCGCAGGACCGTGCCCTGACGCTGGACGCGGCCGGCATCACCGCCCTGGACACCGGTGGGGCATGGATGCTTGTGGCTCTCATGCGGCGCGTGGAAGGCCGCGGCTGCAGAGTCGGCCTGGAGGGCATGCAGGAATCCCACCGGGAGCTGCTGGACCTGGTGCGCTCCCGCCAGCAGGGGCTGGCCGAGCCGCAGCCCGAGCGGGTCCCGGGGTGGCTCGCCCGGGTCGGTGAGAGTGCGTGGGGTCACTGGCCGCAGGGTCTCACCCTGCTGGCCTTCGTGGGCGAGACTATGGTGGCCCTCCTGCGCGCCGTGGCTCAGCCCCGCCGCATCCGCTGGAAGGCACTGACCGCAATCCTGGAAGGTGCCGGGGTGGACGCCCTGCCCATCGTGGGACTGCTGTCGTTTCTCATCGGCGTCGTCATCGCCTATCAAGGCGGGATACAGCTTCGCAGCTACGGGGCCAACATCTTCGTCGTGGAGCTGGTCAGCGTGACCATGCTCCGGGAGCTGGCCCCGATGATGGCCGCGATCATCGTGGCCGGGCGCACGGGCTCGGCCTTCACTGCCCAGATTGGCACCATGAAGGTCACGGAGGAGATCGATGCCTTACGTACCATCGGCATCGCGCCCATGGATCTGCTGGTGCTGCCCAAGGTCTTCGGCTTGGTGCTGGCCCTGCCGCTGCTCTCGGTGTTCGCCGACGTGCTGGGTGTGCTGGGCGGCATGGTCATGTCGGCCGTCGTCCTGGACGTGAGCTTCTCCGACTTCCTCGCCCGCATTCCCCAGGCCGTGTCCGTCACCTCATTCATCATCGGCGTGGGCAAGGCGCCGGTGTTTGCCGCCATCATCGCCGTGGTCGGCTGTTTTCAGGGCTTTCAGGTCAGTGGCGGTGCCGACAGCGTGGGCCGTCAGACCACCGTGAGCGTGGTCCAGTCCATCTTTCTGGTCATCGTTGCCGATGCCGCCTTCTCGGTGCTGTTCAGCTGGCTCAAGATCTAAGGCGGCCGTGGGCCGTGGACCGTAGGCTGTAGGGGTGGTTTCGCGGCACGGCGGGGTTGGAATGAACATGAACTGCTCTTCATGGGTTAGTCCTTAAGCCACCGATGCTATCCATGCGGGATTGCGGGAGGGGT
>CAYWTP010000343.1:0-3863 GCA_964461215.1 uncultured Ectothiorhodospiraceae bacterium
GAACTGAAGACGTAGCGGACGGGCCATGAACAAAACCATAGACCGATCCGAGGTATAAGGTCAAGCTCTGACCCCGCTGTTTGGGGGGTGGGAGTTCGTCGTGGCCGACGGCGGCAAGGGTGGCGGCCACAGTTTGGTGCAGGTTGGCATCGTCGGGGTGTGCCTTCTCCATGGCCAGCAGGTCGCCCAGCAGAGCGTCCCGCGCGTCCAGGCGTTCTTGCTCCTTGGCCCACATGACGGTGTTCGCCACCCCGACGGCAAGTGCCAGCCACGCATTGCGGTGGGCTGGATGCTCGGCTGTAAGGTGCCCGCCCCGATTCAAGGATTCATGAACGCCGACGCTAACACTCGCGGGGCTCCCGTTCGTTCCGACCCCGGCGCCGTCATGGCCAGGGCACGCTAACAGCGATGGGGGCCTGTCGCGGCCCGCCCCGAATGGCTTGATTCCAAGGGACATAACCAGCCTGTGAGAGACCATTATGGACATGACGGCTCGGCCAGAGGGGCAGCTGGAAGATAGACTTCGGGAAGCGCGCGCGCAGGCGGAGGAACTCAAGGCCCAATGCGCGACGCTGGAAGCGGTGCACCGAGAATGGCTGGCAGCCTTCGACGGGATTCCGGATCCCATCTTCATGCACGATGGCGAGCTGCGCATTGTGCGGGCCAATCGCGCCTATGCCGAGCATGCCGACATGGACATCAAGGCGATACTGGGCCGGCCCTACTGGGAGGTGTTTCCAAGGCGCGACGGCCCGCTGCCGGGCTGCGAGAAGAACAGGAATTGCGCGCTCCCACGGGAGAGCGATGTGGTGCTGCCGAACGGCAAGGTATTCCGCTCCCGCGCCTACCACGTGAGCAGCCCCAATTCCCCGGCCGGCCTCCAGATGCACGTGATGGAGGACATCACCGCGCGCCGACTCGCCGAGCAGCGGGTGACGGCCCTGCGCACGGCGATCGAGGAGCTGTCCGTCCAGACGGACCTTGCCGCTGTCGGGCGCAAGGCGGTGGAGGCGTCCATCAAACTCACGGGGGCACACATGGGAACCGTCGCCGCGGTGCAGGGCGAATCCGGCACGGTGCGGTATCAGTGGCACAGCGGGTTACCGCCCGAGGTCATCCGCGACATCGAGAGTCATCCCGCTCCCGTTGCCGCGGGCCTTGCCGGTCTGGTGCTGGAAACTCAGGCCAGCCAGATCGTCGAGAACTACCCGAGCTTCGAGCGCGCCCTGCCCCAATACCTACGGGTGGGCGTGCAGAGCGCTCTGGGCGTACCCATCAGGGCCGGCGGCGAGATTGCCGGTGCTCTGGTGGTAGCGAGCCTCGGCGAGCCCCGCGCCTTCGACCCGGAGCAGGTGCCCATCGTCGAGGCGATTGCACGGCAGCTCGGGGTCGCCATCCAGCGACACAGACTCACCGAATCCCTGAGGTCTTCGCGGGACTTCTTGCGCGGCCTGACCGACCACGCGCTGGAGGCTATCTACGCGATCGACCCCGAGGGCCGCGTTCTGCTCCTGAACCGGGCGGGATCGGAGATCACCGGCTACGCCAGCGAGGAGATCAGGGGCCGCCACTTCTCGACGCTCCTGGATGAGAAAGGGGCGGCCCAACTCGCCGATCAGTTCGCGCGGGTCGTGGAGGGACGGGCGGTGATCGTGAACCAGGAGGTGGAGATCGTCCGCAAGGATGGGGCCCGGCGCTGCGTCGAGTACAGCCTGGTGCCCCTGGTGGAAGGCGATCGGGTGGTAAGCATCGTGGGCACCGCGGCCGACGTTACGCGGCGCAAGGAAGCCGAGACCGCGCTGCGCGAGAACGAAGAGAAATTCCGGACGATGGCCGGTGCGGCCCTGGACGCGGTATTCATGCTCGACAGTCAGGGGAACGTGACGTACTCGAATCCGGCGGCTACTCGTATGTTGGGCTACGCAGAGCACGACATCCTGGGCAAGAGCGCACACACGATTCTGACGCCGGACCGCTATCAGGACAGCGCCCAGCGGGGCTTCGCGCACTTCGCGGCGACGGGGCACGGTCCGGTGCTGGGAAAGACCGTGGAGCTGGAGGCCGTTCGCAAGGACGGCGGCAAGTTTCCGGTCGAGCTGGCCGTATCGGCCTGTCGGCTCCATGGCGAATGGCATGCCGTGGGCGTGATGCGCGACATCACCGACCGCAAGCAGGCGGAACAGGCCCTGCACCAAGCCAACAGGGGCCTGAACCTACTCACCACGGTGAACGAGGCGTTGGTCCGCGCAACCGAAGAGCCGCGCCTCCTGCGGGCCATCTGCCAGGCGATCGTCGAGACGGGTGGCTACCGAATGGCCTGGGTCGGGTACGCAAGCCACGACAAGGATAAGACTATCCAACCCGTGGCCCATGCAGGGCATGAGGATGGCTACCTGGACACGTTGAAGCTGACATGGACCGACAAGCCACGCGGCAGGGGGCCCGCCGGAGCCGCCATCCGCGCGGGGGCACCGGTAATAGTGCAGGACATCCTGCACGACCCCAGATTCAAACCCTGGCGGGCCCAGGCTGGCAAGCGTGGATACAAGGCCAGCATCGCCCTGCCGTTGACGGCGGGCGGGCACTGCTTCGGCGCGCTCAATATCTACGCCGGAAATTGCGGCGCATTCGGCGACGATGAGCTGGCCCTTTTGAAACAGCTTGCCGAAGACCTGGCGTTCGGCATAACGACCCAGCGCCATCGCGTGGAGGAAATGCAGGCCGTAGCGGCGCTCAAGGAATCAGAACACCGCTTCCGCGCCGTCTTCGACAGTGCGAGCGACGGCATCCTCTTGATAGACCCGCGGGATCGGTCCGTCTATGCATGCAACGATAGGCTGTGCGAGCTGCTGGGCTATACGCAGGAGGAGAGCAAGGGGCTCGATTTGTCGCAAATCTACCCGGCAGAGATGATGCCGCAGATGCTGAATCCCGAGACGCCGCGCAAGGGAGCACGCTTGCGGAGTGTGGTGCCGGAAATCAGGGTGAAGCGCAAGGACGGCGCCTTCCTCTATGTGGAAGTAAGCCTGTCACGCATCACGGTCAAGGCGTATACCTATCTGCTTCACATCCTGAGGGATGTCACGGAACGCCATCGCGCCGAAGAGGAGCGCCGACGCAATGCCGAGCAGATCCAAAGAACGCTGGTGCAGACTATCCAGGCGGTCGCCCTGACTGTCGAGAAGCGCGACCCGTATACGTCGGGCCATCAGCAACGGGTCGCAGACCTCGCGGTGCAGATCGCGCGGGAACTCGGTCTGGAGGACGGCCGCATCGAGGGGCTGAGGCTCGGGGCGCTGATACACGATATCGGCAAGATCTGGGTGCCGGCGGAGATACTGAATCGGCCCGGCCTTCTCTCGGACATGGAGATGGGAATGATCAAGACGCACTCCCAAGTGGGGTACGAGATCATGAAGGACGTGGAGTTTCCGTGGCCGGTGGCGGAGATGATCCTGCAGCACCACGAACGCCTGGACGGGGGGGGATACCCGAAGGGACTAAAGGGCGACGCCATTATCCAGGAAGCGAGAATTCTCGCGGTGGCCGACGTGGTGGAGGCGATGGCCTCGCACCGGCCGTACCGGCCTGGCTTGGGCGTAGAGGCGGCGCTGCAAGAGGTCGAAACGCACAAGGGAACCCGCTACGACGCCGAGGCGGTGGATGCATGCCTGAGACTTTTCCGGGGGAAGGGCTACAAGTTCCAGCGTACATGACCATGAGCACCGGGTGAGACCCTGCTCTCGCACCGTCACGTCACCCAATTGTGCGCAGGCGAACGCCCCGGGGGTCAGAGCTTGACGTTATTCCTTTCCAGGAGGCTTGCGAGAGCGACATCCCGCTTCTGAGCCTCGATGTTGCTC
>CAYWTP010000344.1:0-3848 GCA_964461215.1 uncultured Ectothiorhodospiraceae bacterium
CGGGCTGGACTTCAAGCGTAGCAGGGAGTGCGCAGCGCAGAAGGCGTAGCGCCGAAGGTGTTTACGGCGTGGCCTGCGGACCTCACATGGACGCCACGGCCTGAAGGTCCCACCTATGAGCCCGTCTACGCGCACCGCCACTCTCTGCGTCGGGGTACCCCGACCTCCCTTCTTCCGTCATCACCGGCGCTTGGCTTCTTGAACGTCGGACAAGTCCAACAGCCCCCCGCGAGCTCGAACCTCAGCCCGTAAGCCCTTAGACATCCGACTAAAACAGTAAACAATTATTGGGCCAATCCTGATGGCACCCGGAAATGAACCGCAAGTAGCTGATTCAACGAGAGCTTTGCAAGAAGGTCCCGCAGAGTATCCGGCACCTGTAGCCTGGAATTCTATAAAATATTGGAGATGCCACGAAATGCCGTAGATCCTTGGAAGATATCCCAGGGAGCGTGTCGATGGTACGGGAGAGAAATCAACGCTCCCGGCGCAGCCCCAACTTCTTCATCCGGGCCTCAAGGGTCGTGGGCTTAAGGCCAAGCAGCTCCGCCGCGCCCCCCGAGCCCCGTATGCGCCAGCCGGTCCTGTGCAAGACTTCCAGGATGTGCCTTCTCTGCACCTCATCCAGAGCCGAACCCCGGAATGCTGGGTCCCGCCGACGGTCAGGCAGCGCAATGCGCAAGGTGGGCTCCTTGCACAGAATCATGGAGCGCTCCACGACGTTGCGCAGCTCTCGCACGTTGCCCGGCCAGTCGTAACGCTGCAGCATCTCCATGTCCCCTGGGTGCACCCGCTCCACGGGCTTGCGCATGTTCTGGGAGAACTCCCGCACGAAGCACCATACCAGCTCCGGTAAGTCCTCCGGGCGGTCGCGCAGCGGTGGAACCCGAATGGGGAACACGTTCAGCCGGTAGTAGAGATCTTCTCGGAACCTTCCCTGCTGCACCAGGGTCTCCATATCGCGGTTGGTCGCGGCGATGACGCGAACATCGACCGTCACGCTCCGGCTGCTGCCCAGCCGTTCGATCTGCCGCTCCTGCAAAACTCTGAGCAGCTTCCCTTGCAGCTCCAGCGGCAGCTCACAGATCTCGTCCAGAAACAGGGTCGAGCCATCGGCCACCTCGAAGCGCCCCAACTGGCGGGACAAGGATCCGGTATAGGCCCCCTTCTCACGCCCGAATAGCTCAGCCTCGATGAGGGTTGCCGGCAAGGCGGCACAGTTGACCTTGACCATGGTCCGGGCCCGCCGTGAACTCAGATCGTGGATCCTCAGCGCCACCAGCTCCTTGCCGGTTCCCGTCTCGCCGAGCAGCAATACGGTGCTGTACACCGCGGCCACCTGCTCAGCCTGGGCCAATACCCCACGAATCGCGGGTGAGCTGCCCACAATCTCTCCCGCCGTGGACTCCAGCCCGGCCTCCTCCCGCAGATACTCATTCTCGCTCTCCAGGCGCTCCTTGAGGCTCCGGATCTCTTGCAACGCCGCCTTCAGCCTATGCTCTGCCCCTTTGAGGTCGGTCACGTCCCGGTGGGAGACCACGACACCGCCGCCCTCGTCCAGAAACGGAACCACCGTCACGGCGAACCAGCGCTGCCCCTCGGGGGCCCTGCAGGGATAGACAAGCTCGAAGAATTCCCGCTGTCCGTGAATGACGGCTTGAATGCCTTCCAGGGCTTTTCGGGAAACCGTATCCTGCCCGGCCGCGGCGTGGCAGCAGACCTCCAAACAGTCGCCATAAGTCTGCGGCATACGCGCCGACTCTACGTGGCTTTCCCGGGCGAAACGCTTCCACGCATTGTTCACGGCCAGGATCTTGCCCTGGCTATCCAGCACGGCAATGTGGGCCGAGAGCGAATTGACAATGGCAGCGCCCAGGCGGTCGTCTGACTCCAACATCTCGTCGGCTTCCCTTTCCGGTGTCCCTACGACTATGGAACAACACAGATGGCCGCACTTGCAATCGACATGGATCAATCACGTGGCACTTTTCCTGATGCCAATCTTCGCCACGCCAATAGTAGCGGTATCAACGCAGATGCTTCTCGGCCTCTTCGACGTAGCCGATCTCGCAGATCGCCAACAAGAACCACTCCAATCTTATGCTCCCGCTCGGCGGTGAGGGTTCGTATAGGTGAACGATGCGCCCGGGGCGTTCCTCGGCAACGACCCGGGACCATGGCTGCCCATGCAGCAGGCCTGTGACCTCTAGATTGCGCGGCGGGCCATCGGGGAGATTCGGCTGCGGCGCGCAGTGTGAACAGCGGCGTCACTGCGCTGCAAGGCTCGTCCTATAGGCGGAGGGCGTCCTCGATGGTCACCTGGCAGCGGACGAGTGGGGTGGCTCGCCCAAGGTCGCCGAGTATTCGCCATGTTTCCCGGGGGGACCGTTACGACCAACAGGCGACAAGCTATTGCCGCCTTGGCAATCAGGCCTATGAATTACCTTTAGCTTCAACAGGCAAACTATGGCGTCCCCAAGGGGATTCGAACCCCTGTTGCCGCCGTGAAAGGGTTGCATGTCCGTTCGCCACTGTTCGCCGCTGCTTCCGTAACACATTGTCTTTGCTACACTCTGTCCGCGGGTGTTCGCCGAACGATGCCCGTTTTCGACCCCGTCTTACGACTAACTGGCGACTAAGTTTAGCGATCGCTAATGGAGGCGCCATGGCACGCACATGGCGGGCGAGTGGCCTTGAGACCCGCACCGCGCGCGACCGACTCCCGGCCGGTCGCTACCATCGGACCCAAGTCGGCGACGGCTTGAGCCTGGGCTATCGCCGCGGCACAAAGGCTCGGACCTGGTATGCGCGCTTCGTCGACGCCGGCGGTATCGAGCGCCGCCCGACCATAGGCACGGCCGACGACTTCCTCGACCGCGACGGCGATCACGTGCTCGACTTCTTCCAGGCCGCGACCAAAGCCCGGACCGTCTATGCCGAAGCCCTGACCGCACACCCTGAGCCCGAGCCCGCGGCACCGAACACGTGCACCGTGGCCGACGCCATGCACGAGAGAAGTGGACCCCGAATCTTGGACACTGCCGTAAGTGAAATCTTGCTCAGGTTTCAAGCTGCCAGTTCGGGGGCAGCCGTGTCATAGTACACCGCATCCGGGGTGCGTCGGTCCAGTGCGCTGTGACGGCGCTTGGTGTTGTAGAACTCGAAATACCGCGTCAATCCTCTACGGAGTTCGGTTGGCGTTTCGTAGGCACGCAAGTACACGTCCTCGTACTTGACACTGCGCCACAGGCGCTCAACAAACACATTGTCCACCCAGCGGCCCTTGCCGTCCATGCTGATGGCGACTCCATGGTCCCTGAGCACGCCGGTGAACGTCTCGGAGGTGAACTGGGACCCCTGGTCAGTGTTGAAGATTTCCGGCGCCCCAAAGCGCTGTAGGGCCTCTTCCAGGGCCTGGATGCAGAAGTCCGTGTCCACGGTATTCGACACCCGCCAAGACAGCACCCGGCGCGAATGCCAGTCCATGATGGCCACCAGGTACATGAACCCCTTGGCCATCGGGATATAGCAGATGTCTGTCGCCCAGACTTGATTCGCACGCTCAACGCTCAGGTCCCTGAGCAGGTAGGGGTAGATCTTGTGCCCCTTCCCCGGCTGGCTCGTTCGCTGGCGTGGGTACAGTGCCCTCAAGCCCATCTGACGCATCAGACGTTGGACCCGTTTGCGGTTGACTATATGCCCCCGGTCCTCCAGCTCGTCGCGCACACGCCGGCTGCCGTAGAACGGCCACTGCAGGTGGATCTCATCGATGAGCCGCATCAGCACCAAGTCCTCAGCGCTCACCGGCTCTGGCCGGTAGTACGCGGTTGAGCGTGCCACCTCGAGCA
>CAYWTP010000345.1:0-3834 GCA_964461215.1 uncultured Ectothiorhodospiraceae bacterium
GCGATGCTCACCTTGACATGCACGTCCGCCTCGAGCACCAGGATTCCGCGCAGAATCTCGGTTCGCCCGGGCTTCTTGAGGATTGGAGTCAAGCACTTGGCGTGGAAGCGGTGAGGCCGCACGTCAATCTGCCCCATCATCCTCCGCAGGGCCGGCCGCACGAACTGGTAGAAGGTGACCATCACCGCGACCGGGTTGCCGGGCAGCCCGAAGAACACGGCCTCTCCCATTCGGCCGAAGGCCAGCGGGCGGCCGGGCTTGATGGCGAGCTTCCAAAAGTCCACCCGGCCAAGCTCCGCCAGCACCTCTCTGACGAAGTCGGCCTCACCCACCGAGACGCCGCCAGTGGTGATCACCACGTCAGCCATCCGCGAGGCCTCCCCGAAAGCCGCGCGCAAGGCCTCCCGGCGGTCGTTGATCACGCCCATGTCCACCAGCTCCACGCCCAGGCGGGTGAGCATGCCGTACAGGGTGTAGCGGTTGCTGTCGTAGATCTCGCCTTCGGCCAGCGGCTGGCCGATGGAGCGCAGCTCATCCCCGGTGGAGAAGAACGCCACCCGCAGCCGCCGGGTTACCCGGACCTCGGCATGCCCCAGCGAGGCCAGCAGGCCGAGCTCCGCGGGGCCGATGCGCTTGCCTGCCGCGATGGCGACCTCTCCAATGGCAAGATCCTCGCCGGGCTGGCGCACGTTCTCACCGGTCCGGTGACCTGCTCCGATCCGGACCAGCTCGCCCTTCACCTCTACCTGCTCCTGCATGAGTGCGGTGTCGGTACCCTGCGGCATCTTGGCGCCGGTCATGATGCGTACGCATTGCCCGGCGCCCGCCTCGCCGTCGAAGGGCTGACCGGCCCAGGCCGTGCCGACGACCCTAAGCTCCCGCGTGCCTTCGGATGGAAGCTCGGCGCCGGCCAGGGCGTAGCCGTCCACCGCGGCGTTGACGTGAGAAGGCACGTTGATGCGCGAGATGACGGCGGCGGCCAGTGTCCGGCCCATGGCGCTGCGTATCGCCACCATCTCGGTGGCCGACACCGGGTGAATTAGATCAGCGATGCGCCGGGCGGCTTCCTCCGCCGGCATGGCTACGGGATCGCGGGCATCGCTACAGCCAGCGGGGGGCTTCATGGAAATCTCCGAGTCACCGTCACCATGGACTGGATAGTAGATCAACTCGCGCGCCGGGTCTTGGCGTGGCGAAGTCGGGGCGGATTGAATCGACCCGGGAGGGAGACTCAGGCGGCGCAGAACCTTGCCACCCTAGCCTCCCGGATTGCGCTACGCTGTATTGCCACGCCCTAAGAGGCCGTGCGGCTGCGCAAGCTACTTCCCAGCACTCGCTCGACGACGAATGCCGCAATCTGCTCCGGCCGATTGAGATCCAGCACCGGCAGGGGGGTGGATCCGGGCAAGGGCGCGTCGGTGGCCACGGCGATGACGGAGGCGTCGTCCGGATACAGCAGCGGGCGGCCCAGGCTGGGACGGTGCAGCTCGATCTTGGGCAGGGGCTCGTGCTTGAAGCCTTCCACCAGGATCAGGTCCAGACACTCCTGGTCCAGACAGCGGAGCAGGTCATCCAGGGCGGGCTCGCCGTGGTCGGAGGTCTCGGCCATCAGCACCCAGCGTCTTCGTGAGGCCACCAGCACGGGGGAGGCGCCGGCCTTGCGCAGCTCGAAGCTGTCCTTTCCCGGGGTGTCCACGTCGAAGGTGTGGTGAGCGTGCTTGACGAGGGCGATGTTCAGACCCCGCTCCTTCAGCAGCGGGATGAGCCGTACCAGCAGGGTGGTCTTGCCCGTGCCGCTGAAGGCGGCAAAGCCGACGATGGGTACGCGGGCGTTTCTCAGCATGGGCATTCCGGCCGGGTCACTCATGATGCAGCCGGGCGGATGACCTGCTCCAGGAGCAGCCGATCCTCTTCGGTGTTCACGTTCAGGAACGCGCGCCGGTCCTGCGAGAAGTCGGCCAGGGCGACCCGGTGCTGGGCGTACCAGGTGTCGATCTTGCGTCCCCCCGCTTGCAGATAGGTGAGCAGGCTGGGCAGCAGACCCCGCGACAGCAGGGCGAACACCGGCTGCATGCGTTCGCCGTCGTGGGCGACACCGATCTCGGCCCGTTGCTGCGTCATCGCCAGCCACAGGCGCTCGCCCAGGTGTTCCGGCAGCATCGGCGAGTCGCAGGGAACCGTGAGCAGATACGGGGTGGTGATCGACCGCAGCGCACTGGCCATACCCACCAGAGGGCCGAAGAACTCGCCCATCATGTCTTCCACGACCGGATAGCCGTAGCGGGCGTAGGCCTCCAGATTGCGGTTGGCATTGATCACGACGGCGTGGGCCTGGGACCGCAGCGCTTCGATGATATGCTCGACCATGGGCCGGCCGGCGATCTCCACCAGTCCCTTGTCGTTGCCTCCCATGCGCTGGGCCCGCCCGCCGGCCAGGATCACCGCAGTGATCAAGCGGGTGGAGAAATCCAGGGGTTCGAGGTTGGCGTGCATCGGGCGAAATGCCATCATGTAGAGGCGCAGCGGTCGGCGCCCGCGTCCTGGCACGGCGGGCTCTGATGGACTATAGCACGTGCAACGAGGAGACGTCCGTGGACGAAGAAGTGCTGAATCTGGAGAACCGCAAGTTTCTCAAAAAGGTGGGAATCACCTCCCAGCGCGAGATCGAGAAAGCCGTGCGCGAGGCCCTGGAAGCTGGCACGCTCAAGGGCAACGAACGGTTGGAAGTTGTGGTGACCCTGGAGATTGAGATGCTGGGGCTCAAACATACCCTGGCCGATACGATTGCGCTGGAGAAGTGAGGAGTGAGGGGCTAAGAGACGAGGAAATGAGCGACTCGGGCACTGGCAATGCGGTGTGCTTTACCTAGCAGACTAACCACAAAGGCACAAAGTCACAGAGAAAAACCCTGAGCAAGAAGTCCTTTGTGTCCGCCGTGCCTTTCTGGTGCATTCTTCACGCCTCAATCCTCGCTCCCCCGGTGGCGCACGGAATCTCCGGCCCCGCGGAGGCGATCTTTCGGCCGCTGGTCGAAGGCAACCCGTTCGGCGCCGTTGTAGACCAGGAAGTGGCGGCCCTTGGCTCGCGCTATCATGGTCATGCCCAGCTCCCGGGCCAGCTCCAGCCCCATGTGGGTGACGCCCGAGCGTGACAGCAGCACCGGGATCCCCATCTGGGTCACCTTCATGACGATCTCGGAGGTGAGCCTGCCGGTGGTGTAGAAGATCTTGTCGGCGCCGCCGATCCGGTCCAGCCACATGTAGCCGGCGATGGCGTCCACGGCGTTGTGCCGGCCCACGTCCTCCACGAACAGCAGGGTTTGCGTCCCCTCGCACAGGGCGCAGCCGTGGACCGCACCCGCGCGCTTGTAGATCTCGTTCTCCTGGCGGATGTTCTCCAGCAGACCGTAGATCCGGGACTGCTCGACGCCGACCACCGGCAGCCGCACCGCGTACAGGTGGTCCAGGGTGCAGCTAAACACCGTGCCCTGGCCGCAGCCGGTCGTGACGGTGCGTTTCCTGAGCTTCTCGTCCCAGCCTTCCACCCCGCGCCAGGTTCGCACCCGCGCCGATTCCGTGCCCCAGCTCACTTCCACCGACCGGATGTCCTCGATGCGCTCGACGAAGCGCTGCGTGCGCAGATATCCCAGGGCCAGGGCCTCCGGGTGGGTTCCGAGGGTCATCAGGGTGACGACCTCGCGGTCGTCCACGTACAGGGTCAGGGGCGATTCGCCGGCGACCTGCACCTCCCGCGCCTCGCCATACTCATCGACGGCGCTCACCGGGTGGGTGGGCGCCAGACCCGCCTGCGTCATCTGCGGGCGGTAAGGGGCCT
>CAYWTP010000346.1:0-3816 GCA_964461215.1 uncultured Ectothiorhodospiraceae bacterium
TGTCGCTTCCATGCGGTCGCTCCTCTCTTCCATGATCATGAGCCCATCGCGTGTCTACCCGGGCTCTCCTACTCTGCCGCGCAAGCGGCTTTGTGCAACAGTGTAAGTATCTGGACTGCCTAATACTGGTAGGTTTTCCAATACTAGGCGCAAATGGCCAGATATGGCCATCGTGATGTCTATATCTGGTCATCCGGACCCTCGTCGTCTGGAGCTATACGGTCGAGGAGGCCAAGGCGTCGAGCTTGGTGGTAGGGCATGAGCCATACCTTTCGGCGAGAGTCCCACGTGGCGCCGTGGTCCTTCGCCAGGGCGCGTAGGTCGCGCTCCGGATATGCGATTTGGATCCCGACGGTCGTGTTGGGGTGGGTGTGCTTTACGGGAGTAGGGCGCACGTATCCCTCTGGGAGGTTCCGCTGCGCGATAATCAACTCGACGGTCGTGTAGCTCTGGCGGCGGATTGGATCCCGGCGGTAACGGACGCAGACGAGTTTGTCTCCATATTGGTCGACGTATCGCTTCGTGCCTGGTTGACCGGGCGTGAGCTTCTTGGTAACGGAGGCCGCGGGGCGTGCCGCGGCGAGCCCGGTTGTCGGTGTGGATGAGGTGGCTGTGTGGCTGGACATTGCGAGGACCTCCCTGTTCAGCTCCGGTGAATATGGCAGATGGCTCTGCGAGTCGTCAACGCAAAACACATGACTCGTTGCCCAGCGTGAGACTGACTCCTGCTCATGTGTACGCCTGGGCATCACGATCCGGAAAAGGCGCGGCGGCGTTGGGTTCCACGGTAATTCTACGGATTAGACGTTTCCTCCGATGGCGGTGGACGGGGTTATCCGGCGCCGCTGCAAGTAAACGTTCCGTGAACGCCAGGG
The DNA here is from genome assembly GCA_964461215.1 of uncultured Ectothiorhodospiraceae bacterium. GTDB lineage: Bacteria > Pseudomonadota > Gammaproteobacteria > JAABTG01 > JAABTG01 > CAYWTP01. The sequence goes on from CAYWTP010000346.1 coordinate 876, forward strand.
CGGCGGACAAGTCCCTGGCCTGGTGCTCGTGGTATTTGGCCAGGCGCTCCAACGCCTCCATGTTGCCTTGCTCGGCCAGGGTGCCCCAGATGCCCGTTGCCGTGTTCCAATCCTGCCGGTCTCGCGCCAGGCGGGCGAGGGAGAGCAGGCCTCTCTCGTCCAGCAGTTCCCGGTGCTCCAGCAGGTGTGCATAGGCCGCGTCCTCGCCGCCGGTGCCGGCCTTGTGGCGGGCGACCGCCAGGACGTTCGCGTGGTGGGGGGCGGGCTCCTGATAGGCTGCCGCCAGGCGGCTCGTCAGGGCGGCCAGCGAGACCACGTCCCAGTGGTTGTGGCGCAGCAGCGCGGGCAGGCGCTGGTGAATGCCGAAGCGTACCCACTCGAACCAGGCCATGGGGGCCTCGGCGCCGGGCAGATCGTCGCTGCGGCGAAAGCCCAGCAGCTCGCGCTCGGCCGTCTGCAGGCGGCAGTTCTCCCACCGCCCGGCGTAGGCGCGCCGCGTGGCGTGAAGCAGATCGAAGTGGGGCAGGCGAGCAAACGGATCGGCGATGCCGGCGAGGCGGTAGCGGGTGGCCAGCAGCGGGGCGTCGAAGCTCTTGCCGTTGAACGTGACCAGGCTCGCGGCCGAGCCGACGAAGTCTGCCGAGGATTCCAGCAGCGCCTGCTCGCCGCTGAAGCCGGTAAGGAAATATTGACGGACCACCAGTCCGGCATCGGTCAGCCGGCCCAGTCCGATCAGGAACACTGCGGTGCCGGTGCCGCCGGCCAGACCCGTGGTCTCGGTGTCCATGAACACTGCATCGGACGCATGCCCGAAGTAGGCCAGGGAAGACGCGATGTCGTGCACGATGGCGGTCGTGCCGTGGGTTTCGCCGAAGGCGATCAGGCGATCGACCCGAATCAGGCCGGGGGCGATGATAATGCCGCCGAGGCGGTGGGCGAGATCGGTGTCGGGGAGTCGGCTGCGGCTCGTGCCCTGGCGCCGGCGTGTGGTGGCGGCGCGCTGGAGGCGTTCGCCCAGGGATATGCGATTGGAAGGCGCATCGGGCGCCGGGGGCAGATCGTGGACGGAGTCGTGCGGTTCGCGAGCTTCGCTCGCTCCTGCGGGGGTAGGGCGTGTTTCGGCAAGCGAGGGGACCTCCTCGGCGGTAGGCGCCGTCATGCCGGATTGGCGACGCAGCGTGGAGAGCTTGCTTCCGAGGGTGCTCATGGGGGCCGGGTTTGGGTGGGTAGCGGTTCGCGAGCTTCGCTCGCTCCTGCGCAGGTCATGCATTCGTCGGCGAGCGACGGCCGGCCTCCTGCCAGTCCGGAATGCTCTCTTGCGCGTCTCGCAAGTACCATTACGCCCTGCTCACCCCTCACCCCTCACGCCTTCCAGAAGTCCCAACACCGCCAGCGCCGCCGCCTTGGGCGAGTGCCCGCGCTCTTCGTCAGAGGCAAGTATCGGCCCGATGCAGGCGGGGCAGCCGTGGGCACAGCTGCAATTGCTCACCATCGCCCTGGCCTGCGACACGACCCGATCGCCCATGTCGTAGAGCGGGGCGGACAGGCCGATGCCGCCGGGGTAGCTGTCGTAGAGGAACACGGTGGGCTGGAAGTGATCGCCGTCGAGATCCGCCTCCTCGCCGCTGAAAGTCTGCGTGCGGCCGCGGCCGCTGGGGCCGACGGTGGCGAACCAGGTGGCGTCGGCGTTGCCCACGGCGCGGCCCAGATCCTGGGGCTCGGACATGGTCAGCAGGGCGGCCACGAAGTGCATGGCGTAGGCCGCGCCCAGGAAGCCGTCCAGGGCCTGCCAGCGCGAGGGAAATGCCTCGTCCAGCGCAGCCGGGTCCACGCGCCACCAGGCGGCGGTGGTGTGCATTTCCTGATCCGGCAGGTTGATGTTGCCGTAGCCCACGTTCTCGTGGGTGTAATAGCGGATCTTCTTGTAGCCGCTGATGTGGCGTACCAGATGCACCTCGCCGTGCGCGGTCTCGCCGGACACGGCCCGGCGGCGGTCGAAGTGCTCCAGGATCTTCAGCCGCGTGTAGTCGATGGCGTCGGTGTAGTAATCGGCCTGGGTGGCGCGCACGAACGCCTTGCGGCCTTCCCAGTCCAGCTTCTCCACCTGCCAGGGGCGGGCCTGGACCATGTAGATGGCGCCTTCGTAGATGGTCATGGGCGCGCTGGAGTAGTCCACCTCGGCGATGACGTTCTTGCCCCCGTCGGTGACGTCCACGACCACGAAGTTGCCCTCGGCCACGCTGCGCAGGCTCACGCTGCCGGCCGGGTAGCTGTCCGCCATCCAATGCCAGTGGCTGCCCTCGTGGTGCAGCACCTGCTCTTCCTGCAGGTACTGGAGAAATTCGCCGATGTCCTTGCCGCCGAAGTGCTCGCCGTCCTTGAACGGCAGCTCGAAGGCGGCGCAGCGGATGTGGTCGAGGAGGATCAATAGCTGGTCCGGATCGATGCGCGCATGCTCGGGCGAGGCGCCCATGAAGAACTCGGGGTTGCGCACGATGTACTGATCCAGCGGCATGCTGCTGGCCACCAGCACGCCCAGGGCGGGGCGGCTGCGCCGGCCGGCGCGGCCCAGGCGCTGCCAGGTGCCGGCGATGGTGCCCGGATAGCCGTTGAGCACACACACGTCCAGGGCACCGATGTCCACGCCCAGCTCCAGGGCCGAGGTGGCGATGACGCAGTCCACGTCGCCCTTGCGCAGCTTCTGCTCGGTGGCCCGGCGCTCGGTGGGCAAATAGCCGCCGCGGTAGGCGCGCACCCGCGCGGGCCGGCGCGGGTCGTTGTCGAAAGTGTCCTTGAGGTACTTGGTCAGCACCTCCACCATCAGCCGGGTCTGGGCGAAGATGATGGTCTTCAGGCGCGACTTCACCGCCAGTCGGGCGATGCGCGCCGTCTGGGAACGCGCCGAGGCGCGGATCCCCAGGTCCGGGTTGATCACCGGCGG
>CAYWTP010000347.1:0-3816 GCA_964461215.1 uncultured Ectothiorhodospiraceae bacterium
GTGCTCGCCGACGCCAATAAGCGCTTGTATGGGGAGGAGCTTGATCTGGACGAGAACGGAGACCTGAAGTGTTTTTGCCACTACGTTGTGCAGGATCTGATGCTGCTGACGGGTGCCCGATACGGCGCCGCCGGCTTCTTCGAGCAGACTGGCGAGATCAAGGATTTGATCGCCTTCGGACTGTCCGAGCAGGCCCGCAAGGCCATTGCGCAGGCACCTAAGGGGCGCGGGCTGCTGGCAGCCATCGCCAAGAGCGACTCACCTGTAAGAGTGAACGACATCGCCTCACACCCGGAGTCATGCGGATTTCCCCCCGGACATCCTTCCATGAAGACGCTGCTGGGCGCAGCAGTGCGCACCGAAGGCGTATGCCGGGGTGTGATCTACCTGACCGACAAGTCCGGCGGCCGCCCTTTCACGAAGATGGATGAAGCGGTGCTGGGCTTCTATACCAGCCACGTGATTCACATCCTTACTCGCGCCGACATGCTGCGGAAACTCAGAGAGAGCCGGCAGGCCCTGGAGTGCGAGAGGCGGGAACAGCAGGCGCTGATCGCGCAGTTGAAACAAACCCAGGCCCATCTCGTTCAGGCCGAAAAGATGGCTTCCATCGGACAGCTCGCGGCAGGTGTGGCTCACGAGATCAACAACCCGGTGGGCTACATCACGTCGAACATGGGTGCGCTGGAGGGATATGTCGCTGACCTGTTCAGGATGCTCGACGCATATGCCGGCCTGGAGCGCGAGGCGCCGGCGGGGGCGGCATTGGACGAAGTGCTGGCGCTGAAGCAGGAGGTAGATCTGGAGTACCTGCGCCAAGACATCGCCGACCTGATGAGGGAGTCGCAGGACGGCGTGGTCCGGGTCAGGCGGATCGTGCAGGACCTCAAGGACTTCTCCCACGTGGATGAGGGGGAGTGGGAGTGGGCCGACCTGCACAAGGGCCTGGACAGCACGCTGAACATCGTCCACAACGAGATCAAGTACAAGGCGGAAGTCGTCAAGCAGTATGGCGAGATCCCTCGCGTGTTCTGCATTGCGTCCCAGCTCAACCAGGTCTTCATGAACCTGCTGATCAATGCCGCTCATGCAATCGGGAGCCGGGGCGTGATCACGGTGCGCACGGCCCGCGAATCCGATGAGTGGGTGCTGGTGCAGGTGAGCGATACCGGCTGCGGCATCGACAACCAGAACCTCGCGCGCCTCTTCGACCCGTTCTTTACCACCAAGCCGGTGGGCAAAGGAACGGGTCTAGGGCTGTCCTTGTCCCATGGCATCGTCCAGAGGCACAGCGGCAGCATAGAGGTCGGCAGCGAGGTCGGGTGCGGAAGCACGTTTACGGTCCGCCTTCCCGTCAGGCCGGCAGAGCAGAAGGTGGCTTGAGATGGGCACCCGCGGCCCGATCGGCGACTCCATCCGGAGCGAGTGGGCATGCCCGGCAGGCATCGGTATGCGAGGTGGTCGGAGATGACAGAGCAGACGGATACGGGCACGCCGTTGCGTCCACAGGCCACCGTACTGTGCGTGGATGACGAGCAGAACATCCTGACCGCGTTGCGGCGCCTGCTGCGGCCTGCGGGATACAACGTCCTGCTCGCAACCAGTGGGGCCGAGGGCTTGCGCATTCTTGAGCAGCAGACCGTGGACGTGGTCGTTTCCGACATGCGAATGCCGCAGATGAGCGGCGCGCAGTTCCTGCAGCAGGTAGCCGACCGGTGGCCCGATACCATGCGCATCCTGCTTACCGGCTATGCCGACATGGATTCCACCATCGAAGCCATCAACAAGGGCAGCATTTACCAGTACCTGAGCAAGCCGTGGGACGACGACGATTTCCGGATCATTCTTAGGCACGCCCTCGAAAAAAGAGAGCTGGAAGCCGAGCGACGCCGCCTTCTGGCCCTCACCGAGCGTCAGAACGCAGAGCTGCGGGAGCTCAATGCAGGGCTGGAGCAGAAGGTTCAGGCACGGACAGCGGAGCTCAGTCAGACCATGGGCATGCTGGAGGCGGCCCACGAGTCCCTCAAGAAGAGCTACGTCGCCACGGTTCGGGTATTTTCCAATCTCGTCGAGCTGCGTGAAGGCGACGCCGGCGCAGGGCATTCCCGCCGGGTGGCCGAGGGTGCCCACAGAATGGCACTGGGTTTGGGGATGAGCAAGGAGGACGCCCAGCAGGTGCTATTTGCCGCATTGCTCCACGACATCGGCAAGATTGGATTGCCGGACCGGCTGCTGCGCGTGCCATACAACGCCATGGATGCGCAAGACAGGGCTGATGTCGAGCGCCACCCGGTGGTGGGCGAGGCGTTGCTGATGACACTGCAGCCGCTGGAGACGGCGGCCCGTCTGATCCGCAGTCACCACGAGCACTATGATGGCCACGGCTACCCCGATCGTCTTGAGGGTGAGGACATTCCCCTGGGGGCGCGCATCCTGGCCGTGGCCAACGATTACGACGCGCTCCAGCATGGGACCCTGATGACGGACCGGCTCAGCGGCCGGGAGGCCGGCGAGTACATCGCGCGCCACCGGGGAACTCGCTACGACCCAAGGGTGGTCACGGCGTTCCTGGGAGAAGCGGCCAGACCCACTGCGCCGCAGCGGGGGGTCATGGAGAGGCGGGTCGGCTCCGAGGATCTGTTGCCCGGTATGGTGGTGGCGCGGGACCTGGTCACCAGGAGCGGGATCCTCTATCTGTCGAAGGGATACGTCCTGGACGCCGGCTTGATCCGCAAGCTCCAGGAATTCGAACGTTCTCTCAAGGAGAGACAGGAGATCTACGTAGTCGTGGGGGAGCGCTCCGCGACACCGCAGATAATGCGCCGGGCGGCGCGCTGACGGTGGCTGTTGAGGAAAGGTTGGCGTGATGGCCGAGCTCGACGATCAAACGCGCAAGCTGACACTCAAGGTGGTCTACTACGGCCCCGCGTTGAGCGGCAAGACGACGAATCTTGCTCGCCTGCACGACTTCATCATGCCGCAGTCCAGGGGTGATTTGATGGTGTTGGACACCAAGAACGACCGCACCTTGTTCTTCGATCTCCTGCCCCTGGGGATGAGGGCACCCTCCGGACTGCTCGTGAAGCTGCGTTTGTTCACGGTACCCGGACAGGTGGCCTACGACAGCACCCGCAAGGCCGTGCTCTCGCGTGCCGATGGCGTGGTCTTCGTGGCGGACTCCCAGCGTACCCAGAGCATTAACAACGCCGAGTCCTTCGAGAACCTTGCGGACAATGCCGGCCGGGTCGGTATCGACTTCGGCACCCTGCCGCTGGTGGTGCAGTTCAACAAGCGTGATCTTGGCGAGATTCTGACCGAAGAGGAGATTCTCAAACGCTGGCGGGCCACCCCGTGGTCCGTCGTCTTTGCCAGCGCCTTGCACGGTGCAGGGGTCAGCCAAAGCTTCCGCCTCGTGGCCGGGCTTCTGTTCGACGCCATGGACAAGCAATACCGCCTTGCCGCCGAGCACGGGCTGAGCCGCGTGGTCTTCCTGAATGGGTTGCTCGGTGGCAGGACGCCGCAGGCTGCGGCGGAGGTGGCGGGATGAGCACGGTGCTGCCCGGCGAGTCCATGGTCTTCTTCGACCGCGAGCTGGGCCTGGATGATCTGCTGGGCAATCTGGATCGGGAGCGGCTTGCCGGATTGTTGGCGGCGATCCTGGATGGGCCTGCGGGTATTGTCGATCTGCATCACCGGCTGGTCCTGGGGCGGGAAGTTAGCGGCGGAGCGCGGGCGCCTATTTGTCACGAGCTGGAGACAGTCGGATACCTGGAGGGACCGCTGGATGCAGCCGGAAGTACCCAGGCCGCGGCACAG
>CAYWTP010000348.1:0-3793 GCA_964461215.1 uncultured Ectothiorhodospiraceae bacterium
AGGAAGCCGTCGACACCCTGCGCCCGCACCAAGCTATCGGGGTCGTACCCTTCGGGCAGGAACATAAACAGTGCCTGGCGCCCGTCCTGCATGAGGGGCAGCGCCGTTTCCAGGGCCTTCCATGCCGCACGGCGCCCGGCCGCGTCACCGTCGAAACAGAACACTACGTCGGAAACCGTCCGGAACATCTGCGCCAGGTGGTCGGGGGTAGCAGCGGTACCCAGGGCTGCCACGGCGTCGTTGATCCCGAACTGCGCCAGTGCCACCACGTCCATGTAGCCCTCCACGAGCAGCAGTCGCTTCAGGTCCCGCCGGCTGTGGCGGACCTGGTACAGGCCATACAGTTCCCGCCCCTTGTGAAAGACCGGGGTCTCCGGTGAGTTGAGATACTTGGGCGTAGCATCGTCCAGCACCCGGCCGCCGAAGGCGATGACGCGACCGCGCCGATCCACGATCGGGAACATGATGCGGTCCCGGAACCGGTCGTAGGGCCTGCCACCGGGCTTCTCCGCCGCCAGCCCTGCCTGAAGCAGGTGCCCCATCACCTCGGCCGTGGATCCCAGCGCCTCGGTCAGATGATGATACCCGGGCGGTGCATAACCAATCCCGAAATCAGCGATCACTTGGCTGCTTAGACCCCGCCTCTCAAGGTAGGCTGCCGCCCGCTGGGCTGTCGGATGCTCGTGAAGCTGCCGGCGATAGAGCTCGGCGGCCTGGTCCAATACGCGGTACAGAGGGCCTAGATCGGGTCCGGCCCGGGCCCCATCGCCCTCCACCGGCACGCTCACCCCAGCGCGGGCGGCCAGCTCCCGTACCGCGTCCACGAAATCCATGTGCGCGTAGTCCATTAGGAAGCCAATGGCGGTGCCGTGGGCTCCGCAGCCGAAGCAGTGATAGAACTGCTTGCTGGGGCTCACCGTGAAGGATGGCGTCTTCTCGTCGTGGAAGGGGCAGCGGGCCTGATAGTCCTGGCCTGCCTTCCTGAGATGTACGCGCTCGTCGATGACCTCCACGATGTCGATGCGCGACATCAGATCGTCGATGAACTGCTGGGGAATGCGGCCCGCCAAGGGGATCTACCTGCTGGGAAGGCCCATACAGGATGCAGCTCCGGCTAACGCTGGCCGGCGAGGGATTCCTTGACTTTGGCGCTTAGCGCACCCATGTCGGCACGGCCTTGGACGCGATCCTTCAGCAGTGCCATGACCTTGCCCATGTCCTTGATTGAAGTGGCGCCGGATTCTGCGACGGCGGCTCGAATCAAGCCTTCCACCTCTTCGTCGCTCAGGGCCTGAGGCATATAGGCCTGGATGACCTGCATCTCGAAGGACTCCTTGTCGGCGAGATCCTGGCGGTTGCCGGCCAGGAACTGCTCCACTGAATCCCGCCGCTGCTTGAGCATCTTCTGCAGGACCGCCAGCACCCGTGCATCGTCGAGTTCGATGCGCTCGTCCACCTCTCGCTGCTTGATGGCGGCAGCTATCAGACGGATCGTGCCCAGCCGCTCCTTGTCCTTGGCGCGCATCGCCGACTTCATGTCGTCCTGAATGCGCTGCTTGAGGGAGCTGCTCACGGGCACCCGAAGCTAAGCGGTGGAGCCGGTGGAATATCAGTAGGTACGCACGAAGCGCTGCATATCCCGCTGACGGCGCTTCAGGTGGCGCTTGACGGCAGCAGCAGCCTTGCGCTTGCGCACGGAGGTGGGCTTTTCGTAGAACTCGCGCCGGCGAATCTCGGTGAGAATGCCGGCCTTCTCGCAGGAACGCTTGAAGCGCCGCATGGCGAAGTCAAAGGGCTCGTTCTCTCTTACACGTACAGTCGGCATAATACCTCGCTTGCTGGCCGGGCCGTAAAAGGATGAGATTCTAGTAACTCATGTGCTCCCATGTAAAGAGGCAGGTTGGTATTCCAATATGCGCGCCATCGGAATAGAGACGTCCTGTGACGAGACGGCCGTGGCCATCTACGACAGCGAGCGGGGCCTGCTCGCCCATGCCGTACACTCCCAGACCGACCTGCACGCCGAGTACGGCGGCGTAGTGCCGGAACTGGCCTCGCGGGATCACGTCCGCAAGCTGGTGCCCCTGCTGCGGCGCGTGATGGCGCAGGCCGCAACAGCGTCGCCGCAGGTGGAGGGCGTGGCCTATACCGCCGGCCCCGGTCTGGTGGGCGCCCTGCTGGTGGGGGCCGGGCTGGCCCGCAGTCTGGCCTGGACCTGGGGAGTGCCCGCCGTGGGGATCCACCACATGGAGGGCCACCTGCTGGCACCCATGCTGGAGCCGGATCCACCGGCTTTTCCGTTCGTTGCCCTGCTGGTCTCGGGGGGACACACCCAGCTGGTCCGGGTGGGGGGAATCGGTGACTATGGCCTGCTGGGACAGTCCCTGGACGATGCCGCCGGCGAGGCCTTCGACAAGACCGCGAAGCTGCTGGGGCTGGGCTATCCAGGCGGGCCGGCACTGGCCCGCCTGGCGCTCGAGGGCAATCCGGCTCGCTTTCGCTTTCCCCGCCCCATGACCAACCGCCCCGGGCTGGATTTCAGCTTCAGCGGCCTGAAGACCTTCGCCATCAACACCTTGCGCGCGACACCCGCAGTTCCCGATCCCAGGGCCGACATCGCCCGGGCCTTCGAAGATGCAGTGGTGGATACGCTGGTGATCAAGTGCCGCCGCGCCCTGCGCGAGACCGGGCTGAAACGCCTGGTGGTGGCGGGCGGGGTCAGCGCCAACGCCCGCCTGCGCCAGGGCCTGAACCGCTTCGCCGCCGGCGAACGGGCGCGGGTCTACTATCCCCGCCAGGAATTCTGCACCGATAACGGCGCCATGATCGCCTACGCCGGCTGCCTGCGGCTGCTGGCCGGAGAGCACGCGTCGCTCGCGTTCCGAGTGCGCGCCCGCTGGCCGCTGGAGGAGCTGGAGCCGCCGGGGGCTTAGGCCGTAGAGTGAAGGGGTGGTTGTCCCGGCGTCGGGGTACAGCCCCCTCCCCTCATGGGCCGCAGCGGCGCGCTCTTCACCCACCAAGGCGGCAAGCTTCGTCCCGTGGCGGCTGCGTTCTGTGCCCTTTGTGCTTCTGTGGTTGACGCTCTTGAAGTCGGTCCCGGAAATCTACGCCCGACGGCCTATTTTGCTCTCGGTGCCGGCCAGGAGGTTGCGGATGTTCGAGCGGTGGCGCCAGAATAGCAGAGCGCTCATGAGCCCCACCGCTGCAACAATCGCCGGCTCCCGCACCAGCAGGGCGGCATAGGCCGGAGCCAGGGCGGCGGCGGTCAGCGCCGACAAGGACGAGTAGCGGAAGGTCGCGGCCATCGCCAGCCAAGTGAGCACCACGGCGCCGGCCAGGGCCCAGGCCAGGCCCAGCATGGCGCCAAACGCAGTCGCCACGCCCTTGCCCCCGCGAAAGCCGAAGAACACCGGATACAGATGGCCCAGCAATGCCGCCAGCGCCGTGGCCGCCAGTGCCGGCGCCTCCGCCGCCAGCAGCTTGGCTGCCAGCACCGGCAGCAGCCCCTTGAGCGCATCGCCCAGCAGGGTAATGGCGGCGGCCTTCCTGCCTCCATGCCGCAGCACGTTGGTGGCCCCCGGATTGCCCGAGCCCAAAGTCCGCGGATCGGGCAACCCCATGAGGCGGCAGGTAAGCACCGCCGTCGATATGGAACCCAGGAGGTATGCTCCCAGAACTAGGAGAATGCTCTGTGCCATCGGGCTATTGGAAGCGTAGAGCGCGGGACAGGTCAAGCGCGGTTCATACGTAGGATCTTTAGGCCGTGCCGTCCATGTGAGGCCCGCAGGACACG
>CAYWTP010000349.1:0-3761 GCA_964461215.1 uncultured Ectothiorhodospiraceae bacterium
GAAGCGCGTGCTCCGGCCTGACGGGGAGCGCGTCTACGCCGCTGCTCTGCATGCGGTCGGGCACGTACTGCGCGGGCGGTGAGGGGAGGGGCAGCTTACCCAGGGCGTACTTGTCTGACGTTAGGACATTTCCGACCATGGTAATTTGAGGTGGGCTTCCGGGTGGACCCGGGCCTGCCTTACTCTGTTGCACCTAATGCCGGCGGGCGGCGCCGGCTCGATAGCGCCATTCCTCTGGAGCAACGTCATGTCCGTACCCCAGGAAGATGCGCCGGTTCTGGTGCTCTTCGCGCACCCGGCGTTCAGGGCATCCCGAGTCAACCGGGCGCTGGCCGACGCCGTCCGGGACCTTCCCGGGGTGCATTTTCACGACCTCCTGGAAGCTTACCCTGACTTCTACATCGACGTGGCCGCCGAGCAGAGGCGGCTGCGAGCGGCGCAACTGGTAGTGCTCCAGCATCCGCTGTACTGGTACAGCGCGCCGGCCATCATCAAGCACTGGATCGACGTGGTGCTGGTGCGCGGCTTCGCCTACGGCGAGGGAGGCGGCGCGCTGGTGGGCAAGGATCTACTTCAGGTGGTATCCACCGGCGCTTGCGCCGATGCGTACTCGCCGGACGGCAGGCACGGCTACGCGTTGTCCGAGCTGCTGCGGCCCCTGGAGCAGACCGCCCGTTTCTGCGGCATGCATTACCTGCGGCCGCTGGTGATTCATGCCGGACGTGAGCTGGCCGCCGAGGCCCTGCAGGGCCATGCCCGCGCTTACCGTGAGCTGCTGGCAGGCTATCCGCGGACACGCCCGCCGCCGCTTGCCCCGGCTGGAGTCGTGGAGATCTAAAGATGAGCGATCCCGGTGTATTCGACAGTGCCGTGGTGTACCTGGGTGCGGCGGTGCTCGCGGTGCCGCTGGCCAGGCGTCTGGGGTTGGGCTCGGTACTCGGCTATCTCGCCGCGGGCATCGCCATCGGCCCCTGGGGCCTGCGGCTGGTGCAGAGCCCGGAGCGCATCCTGCATTTCGCCGAATTCGGCGTGGTGCTGCTCATGTTCCTCATCGGGCTGGAGCTGGAGCCGCGGCGGCTGTGGGCGCTGCGCCGGCCGATCCTCGGTGCCGGCGGCGTACAGGTGCTGATCACGGGCGCGTTGATCGGAATGGCCACTCTGGCACTCGGGCTGGACGTGCGCAGTGCAACGGTGACCGGCGTAGGCCTGGCCATGTCCTCCACCGCTATCGCGCTGCAGTCACTGACGGAACGGCATCTGCTGGGAACGCCGGCGGGGCGCACCGGCTTCTCCATCCTGCTGTTTCAGGATATTGCCGTGATTCCCGTGCTGGCCTTGCTGCCGCTGCTGGGCGGTGTGCCCGCGGACCACGGCGGGGGGCCGGGCTGGCTGGGCGCAGCGAAGGGGATCGGCGCCATCGTGGCGGTGGTGGTGGGCGGGCGCCTGCTGACCCGGCCTTTGTTTCGCTTCATCGCCGATTCCGGACTGCGCGAGATATTCACGGCTTTCTCGCTCCTCATCGTAGTGGGGATCGCCTACCTCATGCAGGCGGCCGGACTGTCGATGGCCCTGGGCGCGTTCCTGGCCGGGGTATTGCTCGCGGAATCCGAATACCGGCGGGCGCTTGAGGCGGATATCGAGCCGTTCAAGGGGCTGCTGATGGGGCTATTCTTCATCTCCGTCGGAATGGGGGTGGACTTCTCGCTGCTGCTCGCCCATCCGGCGGCCATCATCGCGGCGGTGCTGGGGCTCCTCGGGCTTAAGATCGCCGTGCTCGGGAGCATGGCGCACGCCGCCGGCATACCGGCGCGCCAGCGGGCATTGCTTGCGTTCCTGCTGTCGCAAGGTGGTGAGTTCGCCTTCGTGCTGTTCGCGGCTGCCGGCGCCGCCGGCGTCGTCGCGCCGACACTCGTGGCGACCCTGACGCTGGTCGTCGCCTTGTCCATGCTGACGACGCCTCTGCTGCTGCTGGTCAACGAGCGCTTGATCGAGCCGCGCTTCGCCGACACGGGTCCCCCGCGCCCGCCCGACGCCATTGACGAGCAGAACCCTGTCATCATCGCCGGCTTTGGGCGCGTGGGGCAGATCGTGGCGCGTCTGCTGCACGCCAATCGTATCGGCACCACCGTGCTGGACCACGACCCGAAGCTCATCGAGACCATCCGCAAGTTCGGCTTCAAGGTCTTCTACGGCGATGCAACACGGCTGGACCTGCTGCACGCGGCAGGAGCCGGGCACGCCAAGCTCATGGTCGTGGCGGTGGACGACCGGGAGCAGGCCGCGGCAATCGTCGACCTGGTGCGACAGCACTTTCCCAACCTGGCCGTCCTGGCCCGCGCCTGGGACCTGGTGCATGCCTTCGACCTGCGCGATCACGGTGTGGAGCGCCCGGAGCGCGAGAGCTTCGAAGGCGCTCTGCGCATGGGCGAGGCCGCGCTGCGGGAGCTGGGCCTCGGGGCTTACCAAGCCAAGCAGGCGGCGCACCGCTTCCGCGCCTACGATGAGCAGACCAACGACCGCATTTACGCCAATCATCACCAGGATCTGAGCAAGCGCATCAGCATCTCGCAGGAGGCCCGGCGGGACCTCGAGGCGCTGATCGAGGCGGACGAGCGCGAGCTGCGGGAGGAGAGGGACAGGGAGTGGTGAAGCGAGTGGCATTTCTCCTCAGGGGGCGCCGTCGACAGCGCCGCTCGGCGATTCAGACTTGGCCGGTAGGGCTGGGGGTGGGGCTGTTTCCCAACGCTTTATTGCCGACCCTCGGCGCCCCGACGGCGGCATGAGCTGTCCCGCGGTGGCGGGCTTTTTGTTTGCCGTGGTTCCGGGCCGCTTCTTCGACGGCTTTGGTGCCTCCGGCTATCGACTAGGCGCTGGTGAGCGAGGCGGCAGGCGTTCGTTTAGTGTGAGTGCCGGCACGTTCGACGGCCGGCAGGAGCTCTTGGTCCGGAGTCTTTCGCTCGCCTTGTAGTATCCCACCTTCTTCGCTTCTGCTGGCGCCAGTCGCCGTTCCTGGCCCTCAAACCATCGGTAGCCTGCAATCAGATCGCCGCCGGCAGCCTGACCGGCAACGCGGCCGGACCGAATACCGACCTGTCCGGGCTGACGGGTACGCTGGAGAATGGCCTGCCGCAGAATGTTCTGGGAGGGGCCGGCCCCGGTGTCAGCGAAATCGTCGCCATCAACGGCTACCAGTTCCTGGTCGACGAACGCGACGGCAAGCACCTGGGTGACGGCAGCACCGTCACCGAAGCCCTTAAGCGATCACGGATGCAGGCGCCCCGGGGGGCGCCTGCCGACCCGGCGTAGCGTGCCGTCAGCGCACGAAGGCTCCAGTTCCAGCATAGGTAGCAGAGCTTCCCAGGGCCTCCTCGATGCGCATGAGCTGGTTGTACTTCTCCAGCCGCTCGCCGCGGCACGGTGCGCCGGTCTTGAGGTGACCCGTATCCAGGGCTACCGTGAGATCGGCGATGAAGCTGTCCACCGTCTCGCCGCTGCGGTGCGACACCATCGCGCCCCAGCCGGCTCCCTGGGCCAGCTTCACTGCCGCCACGGTCTCGCTCAGGGTCCCGATCTGATTGAGCTTGATGAGCACTGCGTTGGCCACGTCTTCCTCGATGCCACGCTGGATTCGCTCCACGTTGGTGACGAACAGGTCATCGCCCACCAGCTCGATCCGGCCGCCCAGCTCGCGGTTGAGGATCTTCCACCCATCCCAGTCGTCCTCGGCCAGCCCGTCCTCCAGCACGGCAAGGGGGTACTCG
>CAYWTP010000350.1:0-3749 GCA_964461215.1 uncultured Ectothiorhodospiraceae bacterium
TGGGCAGCCAGGGCCGCATCGAACGCCTGCCAGTGGCGCTCGATAGTGGCGCGGGAATAGACATAACAGGGCGTGCCGTGAACGCCCGCCAGGCGGCTGAGGTCCACCTCTTCGGCCCACAGCCGCCCGTCGCGATAATGGAAATGGTCCATGTCAGACCGCGGGCAAAGCCGGCGCCAACCCGGACCGGTGCTCCTTTTCCTGCTCCGACTCCTGCTTCTTCTTGATCTTCTCCACCTTCTCCACTTGCTTTTCGGGCAGATACAAGGGCCCCTTCTGGCCGCAGCCCGCCGGCAGCCAGGTCATCAGCAATAGCAGAGGCAGGAGGCCGGCCAGGCGCGTGCCGCTGGTGTTCATAGGAGGTATCCCTCTACAAGAGCGCGTGCGTCGCCCGCGCTATTCTTTAAAGAGCTGTTCATAGGTTAGTTCTCAAGCCAAGTACGAGGTGTCCATGTGAGGTTTGCAGGACCGTGAGCAGCAGGGATGCTGCGATCGAGCCCACAGGGGCGAACCCGGACCGAAGGGCCGGTAGCCCTTCGCAGCCCGGTGAGCGCCCGTGCCCGGATGGCATGGGCCGGCCCCACAAGCGGAGCACGACTGCGTAGCGCCGAGGGTGTTCACGGCGTGTCCTGCAGGCCTCACATGGACGCCACGGCCTAAAGATCTTAGCTATGGGCTTCACATAGGAGCCGCACGCAGCACGGCCCACGGCGACATCCCAGGGCAATGGAGCGGAGTATACCGTGCCGGGCGGCTCAAGTGTCCCGCGCCACTATGCCACCGCCCCCCGCGGCCGGGCTGATAACATCGCCAGCCTGGACAAGGTTAACGGGCACGTGGCCATCGCGGCTATACTGGAGTGGCATCGTCGTGGCACTCCTGCCGCCAGGCGGCGCCGTTTGTGCGTAGATGCGGTCGGCCGGACCTGACAAAGCGGCGCCGGGGTTTTCCATCCGATTCAGACACCATGACGCAACTGCTCGACGCCATCGTCATCGCTCCGGAAACAACGGCGACGGCAGCCATCCTCTGGCTGCACGGCCTCGGGGCGGACGGTAATGATTTCGCGCCCGTCGTCCGGCAGCTAGGCCTGCCCGGACGCGGGATCCGAGCCATCCTGCCCCACGCCCCGTACCGTCCGGTCACCATCAACGGCGGCAGCGTGATGCGTGCCTGGTACGACGTCGTGGAAGAGGATCTGAGGCGCCGTCCCGACGCCACGGGCATCAGGACATCCGCCGAACAGCTCACCGGCCTGGTGCAGGCACAGCGCGCATCGGGCATCCCGGCCGAACGCATTGTGCTGGCGGGATTCTCCCAAGGGGGCGCCATCGCCCTGCATGCAGGGCTGCGCTACCCGGAGAGACTAGGCGGCATCATGGGCCTGTCCACCTACCTGCCACTGCCCGAGTCCCTGGAGCAGGAGGGGGCAGCAGGCAACCGGGAGGTGCCCATATTCCTGGGCCACGGCACCGGTGATCCGCTTATCCCATTGCTGCAAGCGGAGCAATCGGCAAAGGTGTTGAGCGGGCTCGGCTACCGGCCGGAGATACACCGCTACCCAATGGCCCATAGCGTGTGCATCGATGAGCTTGAGGATATCGACCGCTGGCTGTGGACGGCCCTACCCTGATGATGGGCGGGGCTGGCCACCACCACGCCGGCGTGACCGCCCCCGCGACGCACCCTTGGCATCGGCGCGCTGCCCCCGACCCTGGGGCCGCCCTGACCGCGGGGGGCGTTCGATGCGAACCGGCGGGGCCGGCTTGACCAGCAGATCCGCGGTAACCGGCGCCACCGGGATCTTGTGGCCGATGAACGCCTCGATCTCCCCCAGGGAGAACACGTACTCCTCGCAGGCAAAGCTCACCGCGTCACCGGCCGCACCGGCGCGCGCCGTGCGGCCGATACGGTGCACGTAGTCCTCCGGATCCTGGGGCAGATCGTAGTTGAACACGTGACTTACATCGGGAATGTGCAGGCCTCTGGCCGCCACGTCGGTCGCCACCAGCACCGGCAGCTCACCCTGCTGGAAGCGGGTCAGCAGCCGCAGACGCTTCTTCTGGGGCACATCCCCGGACAGCACCTCGGCATCGAAGCCGTTGCCCACCAAATAGGCACGGATCCTTTCGGCAGTCCGCTTGGTATTGACGAAGATCAGGCTGCGGGTGGGATCGATGCGCTTGAGCACGCCGAGCAACAGCGGGATCTTCTCGTCGGAGTCCGCATGGTACAGGACCTGCGTCACCCGATCGGCAGTGATCTTGTCAGGGGCTACGTTGATGGGGGTCGGAGCGTTCATGTGCTCGTAGGCGAGCTCGTTGACCCGCAGCGACAAGGTGGCCGAGAAGAGCATGTTGAGCCGCTGCTCGGGTGGTGGCAGCCGGTGCAGCAGATACCTGATGTCCTTGACGAAGCCCAGATCGAACATGCGGTCGCCCTCGTCCAGAACCGCTACCTGGACGCCGTCCAGTCGGAACACGTGCTGCTTGAAGTAGTCGATGAGCCGGCCCGGGGTGCCTACCAGAATATCCACACCCTGACGCAGGGCCTCTCGTTGCTCCTCGTAGCCGGCCCCACCGTAGACCACCAGCAGCCTCAGGCCCGTGTGCCGCCCCAGAGTTTCGGCATCGCTGGCTATCTGGATTGCCAGCTCGCGGGTCGGGGCCAGGATTAGGGTCCTGGGCTGGCCGGGCTGGTGCTTGGGAAGCGGCGGACGGCGCAGCAGGTAGTTCATTGCCGCCAGCAGGAAGGCGGCAGTCTTGCCGGTACCGGTCTGGGCCTGGCCTGCCACGTCATGGCCCTCGAGCACCAGCGGCAGAGACTGGGCCTGGATTTCGGTGCAGTAGTGGAACCCTGCGTCCTTCAGACCCTGCTGGAGCTCAGGGGCCAGATCGAAGTCCGAAAAAGGAATATCCGTCAGATGTGAGTCGCTCATAGTATACGTAGCATACCCTAAAACAGCTCCCCCCGGGCTTGAAATGCGCCAGCAATTGGGCTCAAATGTCGTTTTGGCATCACTGAAGGAGACTCCTGCGCCAATGAGTGATCTCATTGTCTCGGTCACCGACGAGAGCTTCGAACAAGACGTCATCAAGTCCGACAAGCCCGTGCTGATCGACTATTGGGCCGAGTGGTGCGGCCCGTGCAAGATGATCGCTCCCGTCCTCGAAGAGATCGCCCAGGAGTATGCCGGCCGGCTGACCGTGGCGAAGCTGAACATTGACGAGAATCCCGCCACCCCCCCACGTTACGGTATTCGCGGCATTCCCACCCTGATGCTGTTCAAGAACGGCAACGTGGAGGCGACCAAAGTGGGCGCCGTGTCGAAGTCGCAGCTATCGGCCTTTATCGACAGCAATCTTTAGGCTATCCTTACCGAAGTTGTCCGCGCCGCAAGCTGGACGCTCCGGTCCGTCCGTGCTAAGTTAACAGTATCTGTTTGCGACCTCGCCTTCTAGGCAAACCCCGGTAGTTTTTTCCAGGCGTTCCCGCGCACCACGAGGGTTCCCGTTTGGGTACGCGCGTCCACCCCTTTAACGACCCCACACACTCACTCGCCATGAACCTCACCGAGCTAAAGCAGAAACCAGCGTCCGAAATCGTTGAAATCGCTGAATCCATGGGTATCGAAGGGATGGCCCGGCTGCGCAAACAGGACGTTATCTTCGCCATCCTAAAGGCACATGCGAAGAAGGGTGAAGACATCTACGGCGACGGGGTCCTGGAAATCCTTCAGGACGGCTTCG
>CAYWTP010000351.1:0-3716 GCA_964461215.1 uncultured Ectothiorhodospiraceae bacterium
ATACCGGCCTGTCACGCCGGGGGTCGCGGGTTCGAGTCCCGTCCACTCCGCCATCAATATGACAAAGGGTGCGCCTGACGGTGCGCCCTTTTTTGTGCCTGCCGCAAGCGCGGGCTGAGGGTGGGGTCCTGCTCTGCTACCTGGCGGGGTAACTTGCCGGGAGCCTCGTACACAGGTTCCGGAACCGGGCGGGCGTCCACCACGCTGGCGTAACGCCATCCTCCTAACCAAGTGAGAGTATTTGGCCATGTTGCAAGGCATCAGAGATCGCGCCCAGTCATGGATCATGTGGATCATCGTGATCTTGATCACCATCCCCTTTGCCCTCTGGGGCGTGCACCAGTATTTCGGGCCGGAGGCGGAAGCTCCGGTGGCCAGCGTAAACGGTCACGATCTTTCCGTGCGGGAGTTCCACACCACCTATCAGCAACAGCGGCAGCGTCTCCAGAGTGTTCTGGGGTCCAGCTTCGACGTCAGCAAGCTGGACGAAGCGGCCCTGAAGCGCCAGACCCTGGATCGCATGATTACCGACGAGGTGGTGTTGCAGGATGCCATGGACAACGGTCTGACCGTGGGCGACGCGCAGCTTGCCCAGATCATCCGCTCCATGGACGTATTCAAAGTCGGTGGCAAATTCTCGCAGGAGCGGTACGATGGCTGGCTGAGGAGCCAGGGATACCTGCCCGCGGGCTTCGAGCACATTTTCCGGCGCTCACTGATCCGCGCCCAGGTCAACGTCGCGGTGGTGGGATCGGCCATCGTCACCAGCCATGACGTCGATACAGCCATTCAGTTGCAGAATCAGACACGTACCTTCTCGTATGCCCTAATCCCGACCTCCCGCTACCTGTCTGACGCTAAGGTGGACGACGCGGCGGCAAAGAGCTACTACGAGGCGCATCTGTCGGACTTCGTCAGTCCCGAGCAGATAAAAGTTCAATACGTCGAGCTGTCCAAGGAGAGCATCGCGTCGAAGATTCAAGTATCCGATGCCGATGTCAAGGCTCGTTACGAGACAGAGAAGGCCAATTTTCTTACTTCGGAGCAGCGGCGGCCGAGCCATATTCTGCTCACGCTTGCCGAGGACGCCCCGGCCGCCAAGGTTCAGGAGGTCATGGCCAAGGCGCAGGACATCGAGAAACAGTTGAAGGCCGGCGCCTCCTTTGCGGAGTTGGCGAAGAAATACTCGCAGGACCCGGGCTCGGCTCAAGCGGGCGGGGATGTGGGGTGGATCCAGCGTGGCATGATGGTGGGGCCGTTCGAAGATGCGGTCTTCTCCATGAGCAAGGGCCAGATCAGCAAGCCGGTACGCAGCGCCTTCGGCGTACACATCATCAAGCTCGACGATATACGCCCCGCAAAGACGGCGCCCTTCGACCAGGTGAAGGAGCGGGTGCGCCGCGAGATCCAGCTTGACCGTGCCGAGCAGCGGTATTTTGATCAGGCGGAGCGGCTGGCGAACCTGGCCTTCGAACACCCGGATTCCTTGGAGACGGCGGCCCAGACCCTGGGCCTGGAGATCAAGGAGAGCGGATTCTTCGGCCGCAAAGGAGGGGAGGGCATTTTGGCGGATCCTAAGGTGGTTACGGCGGCATTCAGTGATGAGGTCCTCGGGCAGGGACTGAACAGCGAGCCCGTCGAATTGCCCCAGAACCGCGTTGTAGTTCTGCGCGAGATCGACCACAAGCCGTCGTCCCAACAGCCCCTGGAAGAGGTCAAGGGCCACATTGTCGACATCCTCAAGCACGAGCAAGCGAAGGCCAAGGCCGCCGAGGCAGGTGCCGCCGCACTTGCCCGCCTGCGCGGTGGCGCCACGCTTGCCGACGTGGCGGCCGCGGACAAGCTCGAATGGTCCAAGCAGCAAGACGTTGAGCGCACCGACACCCATGCGCCCGCCGAAGTACTCAACGCGGCCTTCCAGATTTCACGGCCGGAGCACGGGAAGCTGGACTATGGCAGCGTGCGCCTGCCTTCCGGCGACTATGCCCTGATCGCCCTGGAGGGCGTGACCGATGGCGTGCCCGGGACTGCCGATAGCGGGGTGAGACAGGCCTTGAAGAAGCAGCTGGCGAAGGGTTACGGAGAGGAGGCCTACAGTGCTTTTGAGCGGTTTCTGCGCAATGCGGCGGAAGTGAAGATACTTCAGAAGAATCTGTAACTTATCTTAGCGTTCGGAGCCGGACGCCACAATTACCCACAGGCGCTTCCAGGACGTCCATGTGGAGTGGGTGGGGGCGGCGGCAGGGTCTGGGCGCAGTCCCCTGGGTGCACGCAAATCAGTTGCATCGGGGCATGTCTGCGGGTAGGTTATTCGGGCGTAGTCGGGTACTGGTACGAATAGGGTCTGTCGATGGAATCTGCCAAGACACTGCTGGGTGGTCTTTCCTTTGTCAGCAGGACGTTCGAAGGGAGCTTCAAGGAGAACCCTTTTGTCCTCGACATGGATGCCAACCTCTATATCGGCCCTGCGGATCACATCTCCCGCGACGAGCACGCTGGCGTGGAGGTTGTGTTTCATTTCCTCGCCCACCGGGAAAAGATTCGGCATTCCGTGCGCGAGCTGCTGGCAAACCGCAGCCTGCTGCTTGAAGCTTTCGCCGCCTTCGATGAGTCACGCAGCGAGCGCAAGGAGAATGAGTTCCGCATCATCGTCTTCGGCACCTACGACGGTACGCCGTTGGTGCCGGTGGAAGATGATCACCTCCCGGCGGGTCCCTGCGGCAAGTCCATCGGCGAGATCAAGCTGCGCTTCTACGACTTGTGCAAGCGTCTAGACAAGCAGTTTTATTCGCGGCAGCTTACTGCGGCGCAGCGCAAGGCCGAAGCCAATTTTCTGGCGGGTTGGGACTAATCCGCTCAGGCCGGCACCGCGCTGAAGGCGCAGTCGGATGCTGGGCGGTCCGTCATGTTCCCATGGAGGTGATGTGATAGCCGCCGTCCACGTAGACCACCGTACCAGTGATCCCGGAGGCCAGGTCCGAGCACAGGAAGGCCGAAGCATCCCCCACCTCGCGGATGGTTATGTTGCGGCGCAGGGGCGTGTTGCGCTCACTGTATTCCAGCAGCCGGCGAAAATCGCTGATGCCGGAGGCCGCCAGGGTGCGGATCGGGCCCGCCGAGACGGCGTTGACCCTGGTCCCCTCGGGGCCCAGGTTCGTGGCCAGGTAGCGGACGCTGGCTTCCAGACTCGCCTTGGCAAGCCCCATGACGTTGTAATTGGGCACGGAACGCACCGCACCCAGATAGCTCATCGTTAGCAGGGCGCCGTTGCGGCCCTGCATCAGGCGGCGTCCGGCCTTGGCCAGGGCGGAGAAGCTGTAGGCGCTAATCTCGTGGGCCACCCGGAATCCTTCCCGGGTTACCGAGTCCAGGTATTCGCCTTCCAGCTCCTCGCGCGGGGCGAAGGCCACGGAGTGGACGATGATGTCAAGGTGTTGCCATTCCTTCTCCAGGGCCTGAAAGGCGGCGTCGATCTCTTCGTCGCTGGCAACATCGCACGGGAGGCAGAGCCGCGAGTCGACTTCACCCGCGAGCTTTTCAACCCGTTCGCGCAGCTTGTCGTTCTGATAAGTGAAGGCCAGCTCCGCGCCTTCCCGGCGCATGGCCTTGGCGATGCCCCAGGCGATGGAGCGGTTGCTGGCGAGGCCGACGACGAGCGCGCGCTTGCCGGTGAGAAATCCCATGTTATCTCCTCGTGATTCGAAAGCGCGCTCCCA
>CAYWTP010000352.1:0-3701 GCA_964461215.1 uncultured Ectothiorhodospiraceae bacterium
TTCTCAGTTGCAATTTCCGTGCGCAGCTCAGCCGCATGCTGCAAGTCTTGAGCAGAAACATTGCCGGGTCCCGGCGCCTTGCCGGCTAAAATATGCTGCGCCTTGCGATCCGATCGATAAATATTGAACAGTGCCGCCAGCTCGGCGTGCAATGCTTTTCGTTTTGCAACGAGTGCATCGTAAGGTGCTCTTGCGGCGGTGAGTGTTTGACGCTGCTCGGCGACAAGGGTCGCGCGATTATCGGTATAGGCCTTGACCTCTTCACCGAGCTTGTACGCCTGTTCCAGGTCCGATGGCGCGGCATCACCCGCCCAGCTGTTTGTGCAGAAGATAAAAAGCAGACAAGCTATCGATGCGTAGCGGCTCATCAGGCATCCTTAATTTTATTGGTTGATGTGGTGTTAACTGTTCGTATTGTAGAGTTGGATTATCAGGTCCACATGGCAAAGGATATCGAAATGAAGTCGCCTTGCCCAGTGTCGCCGAGGGACAAGGGATAGGAATTTGCTTTCGGCACTTAAGGAAGAGGGATAGGGATAGAAATGGCACTTACTTAAGAAGCAATGCCTTGCTATTTCAGTGTGTTACGAACTCATCAGCACTGGACCAACTTGCTCAGCCGTCGCCGCTGTCCCACTAAATGCGCGGCGTCAGTAGCTCTGCGGCGGTGGAGCAGGCCCCAGAAGGGTCGACGTAAGATATTGTATATAAAAGCTATTCCGCTTATGTAAGTGCCATTCGGGGGGACCGATCAAATCCGGGGGATCCTGCCTTACAGACGCAATTTCTCCATCTTGCCCTGAGCCTAAGTGACCAGGGTCCAGTGAGCGACGGGGAAAACCTTAGGCCGAAGCTCCTCTCGGGGAAGAGCGAGTTATCTTAGGCTGAAGCTCCTCTTTAGCACCCATTGGCTGTGATGCGAGGACGACAGGAGCACCGTATCTTCCGACCGGCGGGGCTGACGGTCGAAACCGGTATCGACCCCGGCCTTCTCGATGAGCGTGCGCTAAGGGAGTTGGCCCGCAAAGGCCGACCCTTCGTGGTGGAAGGCGTCAGCCGGCGTCACCTTTCGTCCGCCGTGAGGGGTTCAGGCATCCGCCGTCCGCATTCCGAAAGAATCCGGGCCGTAGTCTCGATTGCGTCCACGGCAAGCTCGTAGGACCCCTGGAACGTCTCCGCGTATTCGATCAGATCCGGAAGCTCTGACACGCGCGCTTCGAAGAGCAGCTCGCCGCCAAACCGATCACGGCGAACGGTGATGTTGTAGGCGTACGCGTCGATATTCATGGCCGCTTCCCAGTCCCTGGAGGAATGTAATCTGCAGTCTGGCAGGACCTTGCACGGTCTGCCACGGGAGATCAAGCTCCCCACGCTGCGTGGCGCAGCTCCACTTCCTTGACAGGCAGGTAAGGGCCCTGCTCCCAGCGTGTCGGCGGCGCTGACGTGCTGGCGCAGTGCAGTTCCGGGCACCAGGAGCTCTCCCGCGAAGGTGTTGGCGATGAGTTCCTCTGCACTCGCACCCCGACCGCTGGTCGTAGAAGTAGGTGATGGGCCGGTTGTAGAGCTGGGCCAGCGCCACGAGCTGGGCGCCGTCTACGGCGGCTTCGCCCCGCTCCACCTTCGCAAGCGTCTGACGGGTCACCCCCAGCCGTTCGGCGGCCGCCGCCTGGGACAGTCCGACCGGAGGCACTGAAAGCGCTGCTCCGTGGCTGAGGTCCACCACGAAGTTCGCATCAGGCGGGCGGGGCCGGGAGATGACCGGACCCGCTCTACAGCCCGCGCCATGATCAGCTCACGTGAAGGCGGCTCGCAATCGCAGTCCACAAGGGCCAGAGCGATCGGATCGAAGAGCGATGCAAGTTGCGGAAAGGGGAGCAGCAAGGCCAGCACCGGCATCCCTGTCAGGGGCCCCTCCCGGCCGACGCTAAAGCGCAGGGGCGGCTTCAGGCGGTCATAAAGCTCGCCACGTCCCCAGCCGTCGCTCAGGGGAGAAACCGCCCGGCTCTCCGCCTCGTAGGAGCAAATAGCGGCGGTTGAAACGGCGGATCCCCCAAGTTCCCAGTCCCGCCCAATACACGGAGCCCGGCAGCCGCTTGAGCCCGCCCCCCGCCTGCTTGCCGAACACGCCGCCCTGATCGTCGCTCGCCAGCAACGGCCGACCAGATCAAGCTCCAGCTTCCTCGCTCGGGCCGCAAACTGCTCTACCGGAACCCTTTGCGTCTCCAGCCGCTGATAGATCCATAGATCCACGGCACGAACAGGAAATAGCGCAGCCGGGTCTGGATGGTGCTCGTGCCGGGAAAGAGCTGGTCGGCTATCGCGTCGCGGATCGCGCCGAGGCCAAGCTCGTCCCGCGTGTCCGTCTCCTTGAAAAGCGCGAGGACGCGCAGACTGCGGTCGCGCGCAGCACTGTCGCGATCAAGCCATGCGAGCGTGGAATTCACCTGCTCTCCGACGAAGACGGCCAGCTTTCGATTCTTTCCCGTGCCCGCAAGACGGTCTCTCGAGCAAAGAGGTCCGGATACCGAACGACCACCGCCCTGTCATTACGCGTGCCAGTGTGTGCAACCCAAGACTCTTCGGCCTCATTGGCGGGCTAGCCCGCGTATCTCACCAGCTATCGTGGATCCTGGCGCAGCGCAGGTGCGTCTGGGCGCCGCTCTGGAGCGACCAATTCGCCTGGAGCGAATTGGAACAGCCGCCAGGCTGGCCCGAAAGGATTCGTACAAGCTCCGCGGACATGGGGATCACCCGCGAACGCCCCGACTTAGACGTCTCCGCCCTTACGGTACTCTGCTTGCGCGCCAGATCAACGGCGTCCCAAGTGAGAGCGTACAGCTCTGATTTGCGCATGCCCGTGTTTGATGCGCTTAGGACCAATGCCTGGAAGTGTGCCGAAAACTTGCGCACGGCCAGTCGCAGCCGCTTCTCTTCATCGGCATCCAGGAACCGCAGCCTCTTGGTGTCGTATCCTTTCAGCCTGTCGGAGCGATAACCTCGGAGCGTGTCTGCCGATACGAGCGTTTTCCTATGCCCCCATGCCAGAGCAGCCTTCAGCGCGGCCAAATTGCGCCTGGCGGTGGATTTCTTGACGGCCCGCAAACGCTTCTTCAGCCACTCGTCAAGCGTGAGCGGAGTAATCTCGTCGACGGGAAGCCCCTCCAGGTCTGCGAACGCCTTGAGGTTGTGCAGGTGCTTGCCTGGGTCAGGATGCCTCTCTTCGAAGTCAGGAACATAGGCGCGCTTGAGGAAGTGGCCAAGCGTGAGCGGACCAGCCGGCTCGTGCGGGTCCGACTCGGGTTCTGGCTTCGGCGGCGGCCCATTGTGGCGAATATAGGCCAGCGCCGTGTCACGCGCTCCCTTGAGGGTGAAGGCCGCAGCCGGTCCAATCACGAGCCGGCGCCCCTCGGGCAGGTGCACCACCCAGACTTTCCGACCGGTCTGAGAAACACGTAGAATAAGGTCCGTGTCCTCGCCATCGCTCAGCTCGTACTTCTTGCCAGTGCCCTGGGCCCGGTCGACAGTTGTCTGCGCGAAGGGGATGGGCGAGTCGCGGCATGATCTTCTCCGCGCTGGCGGCATGCCAGTGGCAAGAAATAGAGTGCAAGAGCCCCCTTTCGCGTACAAGCACGAATACTGACGCACTTGCTTTCAGACAGTTACGTATCGCCCTGGTAGCTCAGCAGGATAGAGCGTCCCCC
>CAYWTP010000353.1:0-3687 GCA_964461215.1 uncultured Ectothiorhodospiraceae bacterium
GGCGCCCTGGGAGAATACGTACGGGATGAAGAAGTCCTTCACCGATTGCCACAGGCCGAAGCCGATCCAGTACCCCAGCATGCCCCCCAGCACCGAGCCGGCTGAGCAGATCAGGGCGAAGCGGAACGACCGTT
Organism: uncultured Ectothiorhodospiraceae bacterium; assembly: GCA_964461215.1. Classification (GTDB taxonomy): domain Bacteria; phylum Pseudomonadota; class Gammaproteobacteria; order JAABTG01; family JAABTG01; genus CAYWTP01. Next base: position 135 of record CAYWTP010000353.1, read on the forward strand.
TGGGTGCCCCCACGCACAGGGCTAGCAGCAGCACGTCGGGTGGTACGGGAAAGAAGGACGACTCGGCGAATGCAAGCGCAAACAGCGCCCAGGCACCTCCGGGGCGTTCGGCCCAGCTCAGGGTCCAGTTGTAGAGGCGGCGCAGGAAATGGTGCTTGCTCGTGGCGGCCGCTTCGCTTGCGTAGGGTTCCATGGAATTTCGCTAGAGGTGGCGGAAGGCGGATTCGGGGTGCCGACAGCACCTTCTGTGGGTGCAGCGGCGCTGCGTCCCGTCCGAAATCGGAGGCTTCGATTGTGCGGCCTCATTCGGCCTGAGTCCAGATCCGGAGACCGATGCGACCGGCTCCGCGCACATCCCCCACCGACGGCAAGGCGTACCATACTAACGTTTCCTTCACGGGAGCGTGTCATGAAAAGAACAGTTGTTTCCGTAAGTCTGCTGGTGGTCGCCGCGCTGCTTTGGGGGTGTGGGCAGGACACCGGTACTGCGCAGGCTCCGGAGGCGGCCCCGGCCGTGCCGCAAGGCTCTGCGCCGGCGGACAAGCCCGTAACCGAGAGGGTGCGCAGTGCCGTCGAGTCGGCCGTCAACACGGCTGAGGAGCGTATGTCCGAGGCCGCGGCTTCTGCGTCTGATACAGCCCAGCCCGCGGTGACCAAGGCCAAGGAATTGCTGGACCAGGCGATGACCTACGTGCAGGAGAACAACCTTGATCTCGCCCAGGGCGCGCTCGACTCCCTGACGGACCTCAAGGACGCGCTGCCCGAGTCGTTGCAGCAGCAGATCGATAAGCTGCAAGCGCTGCTGCAGACCAAGCAGTCCGCCCAGGCGGCCTCGCCGATGGATGCCGCCAAGGGAATGCTGCCGGGTCAGGGGCAGTAAGGCAGGTGCGGGCACCGCGTGGTGCCCGCCAGCCGATGTCCGCCGGCAGGGCTCGTAGCCGTGGGACGTCGGCCAGACAAAGCTGAGCTGCTTGCTGGCCGCTGGCAGCTCCTTCCCCTGGAATGCGGCGGAGTATTTCGCCGTTCTTCGTTGTCGCAAGTCACACAAGGCCCTTCGAACGCTCCATGGGTGCGCCTGACGGTTGGGACCTGAGTCCCCGTCGGAGTAAGCCGGAAGAGCACCTCGCTGCCTTCTTGCGACGTCGTCTGCGCTCTGCTGGTTCTGAGCGCACCGCTCAGACTCGACGCAATTTTCGGCCAGGGGGGTACGCAGCCTCTCCGGGTCGGTGTCCCTGAGGGGACGGTGGATTCACTTGCTTCAAGGAGCCAACCTATGCCACAGCAACAGGCCGCAGAGGTCGACAAGATCCCGTTGGAGGACCTGCTCTCGCGTCTGCACGCTGATGCCGGCGGACTGGCGGCGGCCGAGGCCGCCAGGCGACGCCAGGAGCATGGCTACAACGAGCTAGCCGAGGCGTCCGTCAATCCTCTGCTGAAGCTTCTGGGCTACTTTTGGGGACCCATTCCTTGGATGATCGAGGTCGCCGCCGTGCTCTCGGCGATCGTCCGGCACTGGGCCGATCTCATCATTATCCTGGTGCTGTTGGTGTTCAATGCCGGTGTGGGCTTCTGGCAGGAGTACCAGGCGGGCAACGCTATCGAGCAGCTCAAGAAGAAGCTGGCCCTGAAAGCGCGCGTCCTGCGCGACGGGCAATGGAGCGAGATCCCGGCCCGTGAGCTGGTGCCCGGCGACGTGGTGCGCCTGAGGCTGGGCGATATCGTACCCGCCGACATCAAGCTCATGGATGGGGACTATCTCAGCATCGACCAGTCGGCGCTCACCGGCGAGTCGCTGCCGGTGGACAAGAAGGCGGGGGATGCCGCCTGGTCCGGCTCGGCCGTCAAGCAGGGCGAGATGGTGGGTGTGGTAGCGGCTACCGGCATGCATACCTACTTCGGGCGCACCGCCCAGCTCGTGGGCTCGGCCAAGAGCGTGTCGCACTTTCAGAAGGCGGTGCTGGCCATCGGCGACTACCTGATCTACCTGGCCGTGGCGCTGGTGGCGGTGCTGGTTCTGGTGGGCCTGCACCGGCACCTGCCGCTGCTCGAGCTGGCGCAGTTCGCACTCATCCTGACCGTGGCATCGATCCCCGTGGCCATGCCTGCCGTGCTCTCGGTCACCATGGCTGTGGGCGCCCTCGTGCTCTCCCGCATGAAGGCCATCGTTTCGCGCCTGGAGGCGATCGAGGAGATGGCCGGCATGGACATTCTGTGCTCGGACAAGACCGGCACGTTGACGCAGAACAAGCTGACCCTCGGTGAGCCGGCGGTCTTCGCCGCGGCCGATGAGCAGGCCCTGATCCTGGCCGCTGCCCTGGCCTCCAAGGCCGAGGATCGCGACGCCATCGACCTCGCCGTCATCGACGGGCTCAAGGACCCGGCGGCGAGCGAGGGATTTCACCAATCCCGATTTGTGCCCTTCGATCCGGTGGGCAAGCGTACCGAGGCCACCGTCGAGGACGCCGAAGGCAAGTCCTTTCACGTTTCCAAGGGGGCGCCCCAGGTGGTTCTCGATCTGTGCCGTCCCAAGGCGGCGGACCGCAAGCGCGCCCAAGCCCTGGTCGATGAGCTGGCGGCCAAGGGCTACAGAACGCTGGGCGTGGCGCGCAGCGAGGACGGAAAGCAATGGGCTTTTCTGGGCTTGCTGCCGTTGTTCGACCCGCCGCGAGAAGACGCCGCCGACACCATCGCCCGCGCAGCGGCCCACGGTATCCGGGTCAAGATGGTCACTGGCGACAACCTCGCCATTGCCAGGCAGATTGGCGGGGAGCTGGGCCTGGGGCGGAACATCCTGGCGGCGGACAGCCTGGCCCTGGGGCCGGGGGATACGGCGGCGCGGAGTCTCGGCGCGCAGATCGAAGACGCCGACGGCTTCGCCCAGGTCTATCCCGAGCACAAGTACGGCTTGGTACAGGCACTGCAGGCCGAGGGCCACATCGCGGGCATGACCGGCGACGGCGTCAATGATGCGCCGGCCCTGAAGCAGGCGAACGTGGGTATCGCCGTGTCAGGTGCCACCGACGCCGCGCGCGCCGCGGCCGATCTGGTGCTGACCGCGCCAGGGCTGGGGGTCATCGTCAGTGCAGTGGAGGAGGCCCGGCGCATCTTCGAGCGCATGAACTCCTATGCCATCTACCGCATCACCGAGACCATCCGCATCATGGTCTTCGTCGTGCTCGCCATGCTGGTGTTCAATTTCTATCCGATCACGGCGATCATGATCATCCTGCTGGCCTTCTTCAACGACGTGCCGATCATGACCATCGCCTACGACCACACGGCGCTGGATCCCCAACCGGTGCGCTGGGAGATGCACCGGGTGATCCTCGTGTCCACGGTGATGGGCCTGACCGGGGTCACCGGCAGCTTCCTGATGCTGTACCTGGCTGTGGATGTCCTGCACCTGGACATCGCCCAGGTACAGAGCTTCGTGTTCCTGAAAATGGCTGTGGCCGGCCATCTGACGCTGTTCATCTCGCGCAGCAAGGGATTTTTTCTGAAGAAGCCCTATCCCGCACCCATCATGATCTGGTCAGCGGTGGGTACCAAGGTG
>CAYWTP010000354.1:0-3675 GCA_964461215.1 uncultured Ectothiorhodospiraceae bacterium
ACACCGCCATCTACAGTCCCTCGGGGGCCAGCGCCGGCATTGGGTTCGCGGTGCCGGTGGACACGGTCAACCGCGTGGTGCCGGAGCTCATCGCCCAGGGCAAATACATCAGCCCTACTCTGGGGATCTCGGTGGACGCCGATATCAACCGCGCCGTAACCGGGCAACTGGGGGTGCATGGTGTGCTGGTGCTCAAGGTCGCGCCGGGCTCGGCGGCGCAGGCGGCCGGATTGCTGGGCACCCGGGTGAGCCGCAGTGGTGATGTCACCCCCGGGGATATCATCCTGGCCGTGGACGGCAAGCCGGTCGACAGCGTTTCGGCTTTCCGGGCGCGTCTGGACGACTACCATATCGGCGATCGTGTCACCCTCCACATCTGGCGCGACGGCAACGAGCTGGACGTCGCCGCGGTGCTTCAGGCGGGGACCTGAGTCGACTGTAGCCGCGAAGAGGATCTGCATCTGGCGGCGCGGCGCGGCGGCCCGACTTTCTGCGCCGGCGAACACCGGCGCGATTTGGTGGTGCGCGGCATCCCCCTGGATGCCTTCGGGCGGCGTCACGTGCGCATCGGCGAGGCGCTCTTCGTCTTCCACCGTCTGCGCCCCTCATGCGGCTATCGGGAACGGTTGGCGGGCACGGGTACCGTCAAAGCTCTGGGCAGGGGTGCCGGTATTGGCTTGAGAGTTGTCGAGAGTGGAGCGGTGCGGGTCGGTGATGAGGTCTGCGTGCTCGACTCTTCTTGTATGGAAGCGCCATGAAGATCCACGATCATCTGCTATGCGTTCTTCCTGGTTCATTGCTTCAGGCACCGGGAGCTGGGCGGCGGCTGAAGGGGCGGGTGGTTGCGGGTAGGGGCAGGCCAAGAGCCGATTTCGGACCCGATGTGACTCGCCCCGTTTCAGGCAAGGGGGAAAGTCAGGCATGCAGCGCATAAGCATCAACGGGGTGGCACGCGAGCTGGCGGTCGGCGGCGATACGCCGTTGCTGTGGGTACTGCGTGACACGCTGGGGCTCAAGGGTACCAAGTACGGCTGCGGCGTGGGCATCTGTGGAAGCTGCACGGTGCTTGCTGATGGTCAGCCGCTGCGTAGCTGCGTGGTGCCCGTCGGCGACCTGGACGGTCGCGCGATCGTCACCATCGAAGGCTTGGCCGAACGGGGACATCCGCTGCTGGCGGCCTGGATCCAGGAGCAGGTGCCGCAATGCGGCTATTGCCAGCCTGGTCAGATCCTGACCGCCGCCGCGCTGCTGCGACAACATCCGGAACCGGTCGACGGCGAGATCGATGCGGCGATGGCCGGCGTTCTGTGCCGGTGTGGCACCTACCAGCGTATCCGCCGCGCCATCCACACGGCGGTCGGAGGCGGCTCCGGCACGGAGCAGCCGCTGCCTAGCAACCCACCGCCGGCGCAGCCGGCTGTTGCGCTCGATGACTGGATCCGGATTGGGCCGGATGGCACGGTTACCGTGATGATCAATCACTCGGAGATGGGCCAGGGGGTGACTACGGCGCTGGCGACCCTGGTCGCCGAAGAGCTGGAGGTCGGCTTGCACCGGGTGCGAGCCGAGTTTGCCCCCGCAGACGTGCGCTACCGCAATCCCCTGTTCGACGAGCAGAGCACGGGTGGCAGCACCAGCGTGCGGGGGGAGTGGGACCGCCTGTCATTGGCTGGTGCCCGGGCCAGGGTGCGTCTCGTCCAGGCGGCCGCACGGCATTGGCGTGTGCCACCGGGGGACTGCATGGCCGTGGACGGCACCGTGGTCCACCGGCCCAGTGGGCGCCGTGTGGCCTATGGCGTGCTGGCGCCGGCGGCCGTCCGGATCGAGCCGCCGCAGCAGGTAGCGCTCAAGGGGGCCGGACAATGCCGCCTGCTGGGGCGCACCCTGCCACGCCTGGACATTCCGGACATGGTGGCGGGACGTACGGTCTACGGGATGGACGTGTCAGTGCCCGGCATGCGGGTGGCTACCGTGCTGCGCTGTCCGGTCTTCGGCGGCAAGGTGAAGTCACTCGATGCCAGCGGCGCTCTGTCGGTGCCCGGCGTAGAGCAGGTCGTCGAGATCGGCCGCGGAGTTGCCGTCCTCGCGCGGGATACGTGGACGGCGCTGCGCGCACGCGAGGCCTTGCGGGTGACCTGGGACCACGGGCCGAATGCAGGCTTGAGCACCGCCGCCATTCGCGCGCGGCTGGCGGCGGCACTCGATAACCATGGGGCGGTGCGCCAGAGCGCGGGGGACACTGGCCGGGCCTTCAGCCAGGCAGCCAGGACCGTCGAGGCCGAGTACGCGACCGCCAGCCTGGCCCATGCCACGATCGAGCCCATGAGCTGCACCGCACGGGTGACGAAGCAACGCTGCGAGGTCTGGGTAGGCACCCAGAGCCAGGAGGGCTCGCGGGAAACGGCGGCGAGGGTGAGCGGCGTGCCTTTGGAGGGGGTCCAGGTGCACTCGCAGACTCTGGGGGGAGGCTTTGGCCGGCGCTTCGAGACCGACATGGTGGAAGAGGCGGTGGCGATTGCGAAGGCCGTCGGCGACCCGGTCCAGGTGGTTTGGACCCGGGCCGACGACATCCAGCACGACTACTATCGGCCGGCGCAGGTGGTTCGCCTTCGCGCCGCGCTGGATGCCGAAGGCTGGCCGCTGGGGTGGAGTCAGCGTAGCGCCGGCCAGAGTGTGGCCGGCGAGGCGTGCGCGGAGCTGCCCTACGCAATTCCGGACGTCCACAGCGAGTTCGTTGCGGTGGATTTGCCAGTGCCGCAGGGCGCGTGGCGCGCGGTGGGAGCCGGACAGGACGCCTTCGCCGTGGAGTGTTTCATGGATGAGCTGGCGCGTGCGGCAGGCAAGGATCCCGTCGAGTACCGGCGCGCGCTGCTAGGCGACGCCCCACGCCATCGGACGGTGCTGGAGGTCGCCGCGCATGCAGCCGGCTGGGGCGACGCGGCACCCGCCGGGTGCCACCGCGGCGTCGCGGTCTACCGGTCGTTTGGCAGCTACGTGGCCCAGGTCGCCGAGGTTGCAGTGAACGGGGCGACCGTACGCGTGCAGCGGGTCGTGTGCGCCATCGACTGTGGTCGGATCGTCAATCCCGACATCATCCGCGCTCAGGTGGAGGGCGCCGTGGCGATGGGCTTGTCGGCGGCAATCAAGGAGGCCGTCGCCATCGAGGGCGGGCGCGTGACCCAGGGCAGCTTCGCGGATTATCCAATCCTGACGTTTGCGGAGATGCCTCAGGTGGAGGTTCACATCATCGAATCGGAGGAGCCCCCCGGGGGCGTGGGAGAGCCCGGGCTGCCCCCGCTGGCCCCCGCTGTTGCCAACGCCGTGGCGGCGGCGACGGGAGTCCGGCTGCGCACGCTGCCGCTGCGCTGATAGCGCACAGGCAGGTGTGGCGTCCAGGGCACCTCCCGAACTTGACCCCGGATTACGCTTCGCTTCATCCGGCTACGCTGAGGGGCGGAGCAGCCGCAGGAAGCGCATTGCGTCGTCCGCCCGTGGGGCTCCGCGAATCCACAGGTACCCACTAGCGTCTCAGGCTTGAACTGCATTCTCTCTCACCACGGAGAGCGCAGAGGACACAGAGCGTCAACGCTCGAACCGCTTGATGCCCTCTGCCAGCCGCTGGACGTCGAAGTTGATCAGCAGCCCGGTGCCGACGCCGGAAGGAATACCGTTCCC
>CAYWTP010000355.1:0-3641 GCA_964461215.1 uncultured Ectothiorhodospiraceae bacterium
CGCCCGGGTCGCGGGCTCGCGGCTGACCGCCCGGATGCTGGTGATGTTCGTCATCCTGGCCGTAACGCCGGTCGTGGTGGTGTACTACTTCTCGATACAGTTTCTGCACCGTGGCATCGATAGCTGGTTCGACGTGCGCGTGGACCGGGCACTGACGGATTCCCTGGAGCTGAGCCGAACCGCCCTGGACGTACGCATGCGCGAGCTGCACCGGCAGACGGAGCTGCTGGCCGCCGAGCTGCCGGGGACGCCGGACGACACGATGGCTCTGCGTCTGAACAGTCTGCGCGAGCGCAGCGGCGCCTCGGAGCTGACCCTGATCTCATCCAAAGGCAGGATCGTGGCCTCCAGCACGGCCGATTCCACAGCGATCGTGCCCAACCGCCCGGATGACGCGATGCTGCTGCAGGTACGTCAGTCCGGCAGCTACATCGGCCTGGATCCCATCGGCGACTCCGGGCTGCATGTGCGCGTAGTGGTCAGGGTCCCGGACCTCGCACCTGCCGGCGAGTCCATGATCCTGCAAGGGCTGTTTCCGATTACCGAGCGCATGAGCACCCTGGCAGCCAGCGTGCAGTCGGCCTTCGCCCACTATAAAGAGCTGGCCTACCTGCGCAATCCCCTCAAGCAGAGCTTCACGCTCACGCTATCCCTGGTCCTGCTGCTCAGCCTGCTCAGTGCAGTCTGGGCGGCCTTCTTCTCGGCCCGGCGTCTGGCTGCGCCCGTGCGCGACTTGGCCGAGGGTACCCGCGCGGTGGCCGAAGGGGATTACGAGACCCAGCTTCCCGCCTCGGGTAGCGACGAGCTGGGGTTTCTGGTCCGGTCCTTCAACGACATGACCCGCAAGCTCGCGATCGCCCGGGACGAGGCCCGCCGCAGCCAGCAGGAAGTGGAGGAGCAACGGACCTATCTGGAGGCGGTGCTCGCCCGCTTGTCCTCCGGGGTCATCACCTTCGACAACGAGCACCGGCTGTACACCGCCAACGACGCCGCGCGCCAGATCCTGGGCGTGGATCTGGGCGCGCACCTCGGCCGGCGCCTGGAGGGCATTGGCCGCCAGTATGCATATCTGGTCAGCCTTGCGGAGGTCCTGCAACGGCACCTGGACAATACTTCGAAAGACTGGCGCGAGGAGATCAGCTTGTTCGGCCCGGAGGGCCGGCAGGTGCTCATGTGCCGCGGCACCCCCTTGACCGGCCTGGGCGAGCACGTAGTGGTATTCGATGACGTCACGGCCCTCATCCAGGCCCAGCGCGACGCGGCGTGGAGCGAGGTGGCGCGGCGTCTGGCCCACGAGATCAAGAACCCCCTGACGCCCATCCAGCTCTCGGCCGAGCGCCTGCGGCACAAGTACCTGGACAAGATGCAGGGCAAGGATCGCGAGGTGCTGGACCGGCTCACCCATACCATCGTGCAACAGGTGGAAGCCATGAAGGAGATGGTGAACGCCTTCTCCAGCTACGCCCGCAGCCCCCACATGCGCCCGGAGATCCTGGCCTTGAACGACCTCACGGCGGAGGTGCTGGAGCTTTACCGGTACAATCACCGCAGCACGCCTATCGAGGCTCACCTGGATCCGGCGCTGCCGGCCATGGAGGCGGATCCGGGGCGCCTGCGCCAGGTGCTGCACAATCTGGTCAAGAACGCCCTCGAAGCGTGCGAATCCAAGGCACCTTGCACGGTGAGCGTTAGCACACGGCGCGTGCAGGAGGCCGGCGGCAGCTACGTAGACCTGTGCGTGGAGGACACCGCCGGGGGCTTCTCTCCGGAAGTCCTCGAACACGTGTTCGAGCCGTATGTGACCACCAAGACCAAAGGCAGTGGCCTGGGGCTGGCAATCGTGAAACGCATCGCCGAGGAGCACGGGGGCATGGTGCGGGCCGAGAACCGGCCCGAAGGTGGTGCCCGCGTGCGCCTGCGCTTCCCCGCTGCCGCCGCACCCCTGAGCGCTGCGGTAACCAGTCTCAAGGAGGCTCCATGAGCTCCCATCACATCCTGGTCGTGGACGATGAGCCCGATATCCGCCAGCTCGTTCAGGAAATCCTGGAGGACGAGGGCTACAGCGTGAGCGTGGCCGAGAACGCTGCGGCGGCCCGGGCGGCACGCCGCTCGCGGCGGCCCGATGTCACCCTGCTCGACATCTGGATGCCGGATACCGACGGCATCAGCCTGCTCAAGGAATGGTCCGACAGCGGCCAGCTAGAGACCCCGGTGATCATGATATCGGGGCACGGTACGGTGGAAACCGCCGTGGAGGCCACCCGCCTCGGCGCCTACGACTTCATCGAGAAGCCCCTGTCCACGGCCAAGCTGCTGCTCACGGTGCGCCATGCCCTGGAGGCCTCGCGCCTGCAGAGCGAGAACATCGGCCTGAGGCGCCACGCCCAGCCGGTCTCCGAGCCCGTCGGCAGAAGCTCGCTCATGCAGTCCTTGCGCGAGCAGGTCGCCCGGGTGGCTCAGCACGACACGGCCGTGCTGGTGCTCGGCGAATCCGGCAGCGGTAAGCAGGTCCTCGCCAGATATCTGCACGCCAACAGCGCCCGCCGCGGCGGGCCCTTCGTGGAGGTAGGCGTTGGAGGACTGGCCGGCGAGGCAGCCGCGGTGGAGCTGTTCGGCAGCGAGGAAGGCTCCAGGGTGCACTACGGCTGGCTGGAGCAGGCCAACGGCGGGATCCTGTTCCTCAGTGACATCGCCGACATGATCCCGCCGACCCAGGCCCGCCTGCTGGGTGCCCTGCAGCACCAGTCCCTGGTGCGGGTGGGCGCCAGGGAGCCGGTGCAGATCAACGTGCGCATCGTCGCCGCCACGGACAAGGATCTGGCAGGGGAAGTCTCCGCGGGACGCTTTCGCGAGGATCTCTACTACCACCTTAACGTGGTTCCCATCCGCGTTCCGGCCTTGCGCGAGCACGTGGAGGACGTGCCCGAGCTGCTGGAGTTCTGCGTGGACCTGTTCGTGGCCCAGGACAACCTGCCCTACCGGCGCTTCACGACAGGCGCTCAGAACTATCTGCGCAACTATCCCTGGCCCGGCAACGTGCGCGAGCTCAAGAACCTGGTCCAACGCCTGCTCATCCTGGGCAACACCGAAGAGGTTGGTCTGGACGAGGTGCAGGCAGCCCTGGGCTCGCAGCCCCGCAAGGTGCCTCCCGGGCAGTTACCGGGCTTCGACATGCCTCTGCGCGAGGCCCGGGAGCTCTACGAGAAGGCCTATCTGGAGCATCAACTTCAGGAGGAAGCCGGCAATGTGACCCGGGTCGCCCACCGGGTGGGGGTAGAGCGCACTCACCTGTACCGCAAGCTGCGGGCCCTGGGAATAGACACCAAGAAGCTGCAGGGAAACCGATAGGGCGATGAAGATCATCATCCTCGGCGCCGGCCAGGTAGGAACCTCCGTGGCGGAGAACCTGGCCAGCGAGGCCAACGACATCACGGTGGTGGACCTGGATCCGGCCCGCCTGCAGATCCTGCGCGACCACCTGGACCTGCGCACGGTGGTAGGCAGGGGCTCCCATCCCGAGGTGCTGGCCCGGGCCGGGGCCGAGGACGCCGACATGATCATCGCCGTCACCAACAGCGACGAGACCAATATGATCGCCTGTCAGGTGGCCTACACCCTGTTCCACACCCCCACCAAGATCA
>CAYWTP010000356.1:0-3609 GCA_964461215.1 uncultured Ectothiorhodospiraceae bacterium
AATACCAGCAGCGCAACGAGACCAATGAGATCTACATTCCGCCCGGTCCGCGTCTCGGGGATCTGGTGGTGGAGGCCAAGGGCCTGTGCAAGGGTTTCGGCGATCAAGTCCTCATCGACAACTTCAGCTTCAGCCTGCCCAAGGGCGGCATCGTGGGCGTCATCGGCCCCAACGGCGCGGGCAAGACCACGTTGTTCCGCATGATCACGGGCCAGGAGCAGCCCAATGCCGGCGAGCTGCGCGTGGGAGACACCGTGCAGCTCGCTTACGTGGACCAGAGCCGCGAGGCGTTGGACGCCGGCAAGACAGTGTGGGAGGAGGTGTCCGACGGCCAGGACATCATCACGGTAGGCAAGTACGAGGTGCCGTCCCGTGCCTACGTGGGCCGCTTCAACTTCAAGGGACCGGATCAGCAGAAGCGAGTGGGCGATCTGTCCGGCGGCGAGCGCAACCGGCTGCATCTGGCGAAGCTGCTCAAGAGCGGCGGCAACCTGCTGCTGCTGGACGAGCCCACCAACGATCTGGACGTGGAGACCCTGCGGGCTTTGGAAGAGGCCCTGCTGGCCTTCCCGGGGTGCGTGGTGGTGATCTCGCACGACCGCTGGTTCCTGGACCGCATCGCCACCCATATCCTGGCCTTCGAGGGCGACAGTCAGGTGACCTGGTTCGAGGGCAACTTCGCCGACTACGAAGAGGACCGCCACCGCCGCCTGGGTGCCGAAGCCGACCAGCCCCACCGGATCAAGTACCGGCCACTTACGCGCTGACGCGTCATCGGCTCTACGGGGTCTTCAGGAACGCTTCCACCGGATAATCCGGGTAGTGCTCTCGGAAGCGGGCCAGCTCGGCGTCGGCCTCGGCGGTGCGACCGATGCGGCGCAATCCGGCGATTCGCGCCAGCCACGCCTCGGGGGACAGAACGGGTGATTCGGGCTCTGCCGCAGGGGCGGCGGGCTGTACGGCGTCCCCCTGAGCTTCCTCGCCCGCTGCTTCGCTGAGAGACTTGGACGCCGCGGTCCCGATGCTCATGGGGGCGGCGCGCTCCCGCAGGCGTGCCTTCTTTTCCAGCGCGTCGGCTGCGAGTCCCCGGCGCGTTACATTGGCCTGCGGGGTCGCCCCGGTTGCCTGCGGAACCGGTGCCGCAAGTGCGGGCATTGTGCGAACGGGGGCCGGTGCGGCGTAGGGCTGCGGCTCGCGGCTCTGGCTTTCAAGGCTGCCGGCCGCCGGTCCGCGCGCCGGGGCCTGCCGGCGTACTCCGGTAGTCGCTTTGGCACGCAGCTCTTCGGTGCGAGCGGTCGCTGCCGGCTCGGCGGCTTGCTCATCCTTCGCAGTCTGGGGCGGCACGCCGGTGGGGAGCCTGTCAAATTCGGTCGACGCTTCCTTGGTCAGCAGCACCAGGCTGACAGACACCACCACCACCGCCGCCAGGGCGGCGGGCAGCATCCAGTCCCCGGAGAAGGGGCTGAACGGCAGGCGCGAACGGCTCCGGACGGGCTTGGCCTGCCGCGCTGCGTCCCGGATCCGCTGGTCCAGGGCCGGCGGTGGCTGTTCCCGGGAGACCTCCCGGTACAGCCGCGAAAGGGGCGAGCGGCCGTCCAGGTAGGACTCCAGCTCGTCGCGCTCCGGCTCTTGGGGCGTCATGGTGCCTCTCCCAGCCCGCGGCGCAGCTTCTGGACCGCGTAGCGCAGGCGGCTCTTGGCCGTCTCCGGGTTGACTCCCGTGGCCTCGGCGATCGCCTCGACGCTCAGGCCCGCCTCCTCCCGCAGCACGAAGGCCTCGCGCTGCTCGGCGGGCAGGGCCTCGAGCAGCCCGAGCAGGCGATCCAGCTGGCGGTCCAGGTGGGCGCGCCGGTCCGGGGAGCTCGTCGAAGAGGCGGGCAGGGTGTCCGGGTCGTTGCTCACGTCTGAGCTCGGCGCCGGCCGGGTTCGCCGACCTCGCAGGTGGTCCACGAAGCGGTTGTGGGCGATGCGGTAGAGATAGGTCGTAAACCTGGCCGACGGGTGATAGCGCTCCCGGGCATGCACGACCCGCAGCCACACATCCTGGAACAGCTCCTCGGCCAGCTCGCGGGCATGGCACTGGCGCAGCAGATAGCGGTACAGGGGGCCGCGATGGCGCCCGTATAGAGCGTCGAAGGCGGCGGTGTCGCCTTGTTGGTAACGCAGCATCAAAGCCTCGTCCGACTCGTGCGCGAAGGCCTCTGTCCTGTCCATGCGGTCGATTCCGCCCAGCTCAGTGCCCGGATCCGGCAAGCCCTTTCAACTCATACAGAACGTCCAGGGCCTGCCTGGGGGTCAACGCGTCCGGATCGGTGCCCGCCAGCGCTTGTAGGACCGGGTCTGGCTCGGGATCCTGGGGCTGGAACAAGTCCAGCTGATGGCGCGCATTTTCCGCGGCCACCCGATTGGACTCCAGCCCCAGCAGGCGTTCCCGTGCGCGGCCGATCACCCCCGGCGGAATGCCCGCCAGGGCGGCGACCTGCAAGCCATAGCTCTGGTTGGCCGGCCCCTCCTTCACGCTGTGCATGAATACGATCCGTTCGCCATGCTCCAGCGCGTCCAGGTGCACGTTGGCGATGCCGTCCACCTGCTCGGGCAGCGTGGTCAGCTCGAAGTAATGGGTGGCGAACAAGGTAAAGGCGCGGATTCCGCGGGCCAGGTGTTCGGCGCAGGCCCATGCCAGGGACATGCCGTCGAAGGTGCTGGTGCCGCGCCCGATCTCGTCCACCAGCACCAGGCTGGAGGCGGTGGCGTTGTGCAATATATTGGCAGTTTCGGTCATCTCCACCATGAAGGTCGATCGTCCCCCTGCCAGATCGTCGGCGGCGCCGATACGCGTGAAGATCCGGTCCACCGGCCCGATCACCGCCCGGCGTGCCGGCACGAAGCCGCCGGTGTGGGCCAGCAGCACGATGAGTGCCGTCTGCCGCATGTAGGTGGACTTGCCACCCATGTTGGGGCCGGTGATTACGAGCATGCGCCGATCCTCGTGCAAGTCCAGATCGTTGGGCACGAAGGGGGCGTCCAGCACCTGCTCCACCACCAGATGGCGGCCGGCGGCAATCTCGAAGCCCGGCCGCTCGCTGAGCTCCGGGCACACCAGGTCCAGGCTCCCGGCCCGTTCGGCCAGGTTCACCAGCACGTCCAGCTCCGCCAGCCCCTCGGCGGTGGCCTGGAGCGCCGGAAGCTGCTCGCACAGGGTGTCCAGCAGCGCTTCGTACAGGCCCTTCTCTCGCGCCAGGGCCCGCTCCCGGGCGGACAGGACCCGGTCCTCGAAGCGCTTGAGCTCCGCCGTGATGTAGCGCTCCGCTCCCTTGAGCGTCTGGCGCCGGGTGTAATCTGCCGGGGCCTTCTCGGACTGAGCACGGGTGATCTCGATGTAGTAGCCGTGGACCCGGTTGTAGCTCACCTTCAGGGTACGAATGCCGGTGCGCTCGCGCTCCCGGGTCTCCAGCTCTACCAGGAACTGCCCGGCGTTCTCCGACAGCCGGCGCAGCTCGTCCAGCTCAGCGTCGTAGCCCGGGGCGATGACGCCGCCGTCGCGGATGATCACCGGCGGGACCTCGATGAGGGCCCGCTCCAGCAGGTCCAGCAGCTCCGGGAACTGCGC
>CAYWTP010000357.1:0-3603 GCA_964461215.1 uncultured Ectothiorhodospiraceae bacterium
CCGCGCTCGAAGCCCTCGGGCGTGTCCACCCGCACCGCCCGCCCCTCCAGGCGCACGCTGCTGTCGCGGCGGTCCAGCACCAGCAGCAGCTCACCGGCCACGGCCCAGGCTCCTCAGCCGTGCGAGCCAGCCGGGCGGCTCGCGCTGCGTGCTCTGACGGGCATCAGGCAGGACCAGCGCCCGTGGCTGTCCGCGCCCGTGCACCCAGACATCGCCCGGCGCCGTGACCGGCCAGGCCATGAGGTCGTCCTCCCGCGTGTGAATGATCGCGTCCATCTCGTCCAGCAAGCCCTCAAGCACCGCCTCGGTTCCAAACACGAAGAACACCGAGTACTGCGCCGCAAGTCCGCGGCTCTTCAGCAGGCGATGCACCCGCTGCAGGCGCTTGGGACACCTCACGTCATAGGCCACCAGGTACCAGCTCCCGCTGTCCATCGCTACCCCACCCGGCAGAGGCGGCGTTCAAAGGCATCGGCACGGCCGCGGCCGCGGGCCAGCACCCGGCGCTTTGGAACGACCCAAGCCAGCAGGAGCCGGTCCTGCGCAGGGTCGATCTCGGCCGCGAGGTGGCTGAACAGCTCCTCGGCCTGAACGCTCGTCAGCAGGCACGCATGCACGGAGAGCTGGCCGTCCACCCGCCACTCGGCCAGCACCGCGCGCACACGGCGCCGCCGCCGGTTGCAGGCGATGTCGTAGGCGACGATGGCGGGTTTAGCCCGCATGTCTCACCAGGCCGGCACCGGGCCGGCGTAGGTCACTGAGCTGGCAGTGGAATACCTGAAATGGATTGGCAGTTATGAATGACATGCTGTCTCCGGCCCGGTGCCTATCACGGCCCTGGCTTGCTCAGGCACGCCTGCGTGGCGCCAGGATCCACGATACCTGGTGAGATATGCGGGCTTGCACTCACCGTTCGATCAGCGGTGCACGCCCTCCTCGATGATGGACAGGAAGTCCTCCGTGAGCTGCTCCAGCATGGCATGGAGCTGCTCGACGGCCCGCAGCAGCCGCTGCTCCTCGCGCTCGCGCAGGTACGCATTCTTGTAGCGGTCCAGATCGCCGAGCCGGCGCTCCAGATCCTGGTTGAAGCGGTCGGCGCAGTCGTTCATGGCCGCCTGGAGCCGCAGCCGCTGGTCGGCGAAGAACTCCTGGCGCTGGCGCCGGATCTCGCTCTTGCCGGTGACCAGGACGTGGTTGCACATCTCCTCCATGGCCTGGAGCTTGGTCTCCACGGCCATCTGGAGCGCCCGGCGCCGGAACTCGAAGCCGGTGCCGAGCTGTGCAAGCTCGTGCGCCCTGACCGTACGCTCCTCCTCGTTGGGAAACAGCCGGCGCAGGAACCCCTCGCGGTGCGAGGCCATGGCTGCCTCCACCAGCGCGTTGCTCTCGGCCACCGGGGCACGCAGCAGCTCCGGGTTGTAGTTCACCGCCTGGGCGGTCTTGTCTTCGTCTCGACGGGTCATCGTGAATTGCCTCCGCAGGTTTCTCGGGGAACACTCTACTGTGGCCGCATGCCCTCGGTTGTTTCGGCAAGCTTGCCGCCCCGGGAGGCCCTGCCAGCGCCGAGGTCGTCGACGGCGTCGTCCACCCATGCCTGCGTCCGGGCACGCCGGGCCTTGTCGTGAATGCGCTCCTCCTCCAGCTCGCCGTCGGTCTCGATCCGGCGCCGTTTCACGTGCAAGCTCACCTTGTGCTCGGCGGCCAGCACCGGCAGCCGCGCGCCGGTCACGTTCTCGAAGCTGACCAGGATCCCCAGCTCCAGGATCACGCTGAGGAACAGAGAGAAGACAAACACGAACTGCACCGGTGCAGCACGATGGTGAGCACCTTGCTGCTCTCCAGGCTCACTGCAAGTGCCGTTGCGAGGGACACACTCCCGAGATAACGGACCAGCACCTGCTGCTCCAGCACGAACGAGATCCCGAAGAGCAGAAAGCCGGCGGCAAGCTGCCCAAGCCAGCTCAGGCGGTAGAACCAGGTTTCCATGGGTGCTCCTGTTCAGCGAGTTTCGGTCGACGCCCTTGATGGGGTACACACTGATTTGAGCACAGGGAAGGCGAGGCAGAGGGAACGGCAAGCTTGTCTTAGGGATAGCCTGCCGGCGGTAGGAAGCGGTAGGGCAGCCGCCCCGTGAACCGGTGTCGCCAGCCGGATTCGGCTGCTTGACCGGATCAAAGCCGAGGGGTATAAACCATGCATATTGGTAACTCATATTACGAAAATGCATGGATATATCCCGAGATCTGCGGAGTCTGCGTTGGCCCGCGCATTGGGCAGGGCTCCGGCCGTTGTCCTTCTCGGCCCCCGGCAGTGCGGTAAGTCGACGTTGGCCCGGGAGTGGTTGCGGGGCCAGGAATCAGTCTATCTGGACCTCCAGGACCGTTCGGACCGGGTCAGGCTGACAGAGCCCGAGCTGTTTCTGGAGCATCACCGCGATCACCTGGTCTGTCTGGACGAGATCCAGTTGTTGCCGGACTTCTTCTCGACCCTGCGCAGCGAGATCGACAAGGACCGGCGGCCCGGCCGGTTCCTCATCCTGGGCTCCGCCTCGCGGGATCTGATACGCCAGGCCAATGAGAGCTTGGCCGGACGCATTGCCCAGTTGGAGCTGACCCCGTTCCTGTTGTCCGAGGTAGAACGGCGAGCGGACTGGCGCACCCTGTGGGTACGCGGTGGCTTCCCGGACAGCCTCCTGGCAGAGGACAACGACGACAGCTTCGACTGGCGCCAGGACTTCATCGGCACCTTTCTGGAACGCGATATCCCGTCCTTGGGACTCAGCATCCCAATGCCTCTCATGGACCGATTGTGGCGGCTGTTGGCCCATTACCACGGTCAAACCCTCAACTACAGCAAGCTGGCCAGCTCGATGGACCTGGCGGTACCAACCCTTAAACGCTACTTGGCGGTGCTGGAGCAGACCTATATGGTCCGGCTGTTGCCGCCCTTCGAGGCCAACCTGAAGAAGCGCCTGGTCCGCTCCCCCAAACTCTACCTGCGGGACAGCGGCATTCTGCATGCCCTATTGCAGATCGAGGGTTACGACGAGCTGCTCGGTCATCCCTCGGCCGGTGAGTCCTGGGAGGGATTTGTCCTGGAGCAGTTGATCGCGGCCCTGCCGCGATGGCGGCCCGCATTTCTCCGCACCGGCAATGGCGCCGAGGTCGATCTGGTGATGGAACGCGCCGGCCGGTTGAGATTGTTCGAGATCAAGCTATCCAAAGCTCCCAGGCCGTCCCGGGGGTTTTTTCAACTGGTCACGGAGCTCCAGCCGGAGCAGGCCCGGGTCATCGCCCCCGTCGATGTGCCCTACGAGTGGCGCCACGGGGTATGGGTCAGTGACTTGCCCCGCGCACTGGAGGGGGATCCGGTCAGGCCAAGTTGATTTTCCGAGCGTCGAAAGGGAACGCTTGCGAGCCCCAGATAGCTGAAGTCCTTGTCGTTGCGGGTCACCAGCCGAAGCTCATGGTGGAGCGCAGTAGCCGCCAGCAGGCTGTCGACAACAGCGAGCGGCCGCCGCAGCTCCGCCTGAAGCCGGCCCCACCTGTCGGCCACGGCGGTGTCAATCGGAAGGATCCGGCCAGCGAAGAAGCTGGGAAGCTC
>CAYWTP010000358.1:0-3585 GCA_964461215.1 uncultured Ectothiorhodospiraceae bacterium
GAGGTGCTCCACGACCTACCCGAGCAGGACAAGCAGTGCCCCTGTGGCTGTGGTCCGATGATCCGCATCGGTCAGGAGAGCGCCGAGCAGCTCGACATCATTCCGGCCAAGGTCCAGGTCATCCGCCACATTCGACCCAAGTATGCCTGCACCGTGTGCGAGGGTGCCGGGGTGAAGCTCGCGCCCCTGCCACCGCAGCCGATTGCCCGCAGCATCGCCTCGCCGGGGCTGCTGGCCTATGTGGCCAGCGCCAAGTACGTCGACGGCTTGCCGCTGCACCGCACCGAGCACATCCTGCGGCGCCTGGGGGTCGATATCCCGCGTGCCACGCTCGCCGGCTGGATGGTGCGCCTGGGCACGCAGCTGCTCCAGGCGCTGGTGAACCTGATGCGCGAGTGCCTGCTCAAGGGACCGCTGGTGCAGATGGATGAAACTACCGTGCAGGTGCTCAAGGAGCCGGACAAGCCCCCGACCAGCACCTCCTACATGTGGGTACAGCGCGGCGGTCCGCCCGGCATCGACATCGTGCTGTTCCACTATGCCGCGACCCGCTCAGGCCAGGTCGCCAAGGACTTGTTGCCCGGCTACGCCGGCTATCTCCAGGTCGACGGCTACGAGGGCTATAACGCGGTGTGCGCCAATCCGGCCATCCGCCGGGTCGGCTGCCTGGCCCATGCCCGGCGCAAGCTCGACGAGGCCATCAAGGCCCAGGGCAAGGCCGCGCAGGCCAAGACCGGCAAGGCTCATCAGGGCCTGGCCTTCATCGGTCAGCTCTACCGCATTGAGCGCGAGATAAGGGACCTGGGCGCGGAGCAACGGCGCCAGCGCCGAGACGCCGATGCCCGTCGCGTGATGGCGCAGATGCAGGACTGGCTGGAGAAGTCCCTGCCTCAGGTACCGCCACGCTCGGCCACCGGCAAGGCGCTGGCTTATCTGCATGGGCAGTGGGATAGGCTGGTGCGCTACCTCGATGACCCGCGTCTACCCATCGACAACAACGCCGCCGAGAATGCCATTCGGCCCTTCGTCATCGGCCGCAAGGGCTGGCTGTTCTCCGACACCGTTCACGGTGCCAGGGCCAGCGCCAATCTCTACTCCCTGGTAGAGACCGCCAAGGCCAACGGTCATGAGCCGTACCGCTACCTGCGCCACGTCTTCACCGAGCTGCCCAAGGCCCAGACCGTACAGCAGGTCGCCGCACTGCTGCCCTACAACCTCGACCCCGACGCCACCTGACCACCCTGGCCGCCAGCCGGTGAGGGGTGGGGTAGAATTACCGCTTACGAAGAACCCCAGCAAGGTCTTGGCCTTGCGCTCCGACTAGAAAAAGGTGACAGATTTATTTTCGGTGTACTGGCGTGCCCCGGATCAGCGGCTAATAGGCGGACACCCCTGGCCGGCTACGCTACAATCGGTCCATGTCCGCTGCGCTCAAGCTCAACCCGGAAGCGGAAAACTTAGGCCGAAAACCGCCTCTAGGCGAAAAACGGCTCAGGTCCCGCCTCGCCTGGGAGAACCCGAAGCTAAGTGCCGGAACGCAAAGGGAAAAACCGGATCCTAAGCCGAGTTTGTCGTATGGTTGAGTTCTTTACAACTACTTCAGGGACTACGACCCGCAGACGGGGGGTACATCGAGAGTGATCCGATTGGAGCGCGCGGTGGGATGAGCACCTATGAGTATGCTGCGGATAATCCCTCTCGCTATATCGACCGCTTAGGCTTGCTGCCATCTGCCTGCGATGGTGGGGAACCTAGGCTGGTGCCCCCGCAGTCGCGGTGCGCTGCTTGGCCTGACTGTCCTGAAGGCACCTCACCGGGAGACTTTCCGACACCGCCGATTCCTCCAAAGCCCCTTCCGTGGATTGAACCAGTTGAGCCCCGGGGTGAACCGGGGTACTTGGAGCCTCTCAAAGACATCTTTCGGAGTATCACGCCACCTACGGGCCCTCTGCCTCCGCAGCCGTTTCCCGGGGGCGGGATTCGAAATCAGCGCGAGACTACTCCGCGGCCGTTAACATGAGATATTTCGCCCTCATTGTAGCCGTCATTGGGGCGCTGTCCTTCGTCCCGTATACGCTAGCGGCCGTTGAAGGACAAGGAACTGTGCCGCTCCCGAAGCTTGATGAACGGCCCGTGTCTCTGCGGGTCGTTTACGCCGTGAATCCCCGCTTTAGTCGTATGTCCCCTTCCCAAATCCATCTAATGCTTAGCACAGCAAAGTCCCTGGCACGGGAGCATTTCGGGGTGACTGTCAACTTTAGCGATGTTGATCAGATGTACATTAACACGCTATTGAACATAGCCCCGGAGGTCGCAGTGAAGGCGCACATGAAGTATGCCTATCCTTTTCGATATAAGACGGCGGACCCACTTATGCTGGAAACGTCGATTGCGCGGGCGTTGGGAGACGCGGGAGAGTCGCTTGATGACCGGATAACCTATGCGCGGCCGTACCTGGTACATCCCATGACTGCCCAGACGCCAGAAGCACTTGCAGAGGCGCTTACCCAGACGCTGCTGGCGCGGCTCAGGCCATGGACGACTGTGCCTGCTGCCGATGGCCGGCCTGTTATTGATGACTTGCCATATAACGAGTGGTTGGTCTGGAATGCTGTGGGATATGGCGACCTTTCGTACGAACTTGTATTGACCAATCAGTTAATAGCCAGCGCGGAGTATTACACGGACTCGGTCGCGACCGCGCTAAGAGGTGGAATTACCATCGGCACCACGGCGTATAGCCGATCCAGTCCTTATGGCGCCTTCATTTTCTTTAGTACATTCCCATTTACGGAAAGCTTTCCGCCACTGGTTGAGCTGCGTGGTGGAAAGTCGTATTCGCCGCGGGAGCAAGCCCTGTTTGCCGGCGCCGTCCTCGCACATGAGTTGGGGCATTTGTTGTTGCACCTAGGCCATCCATTGACGAAGAGCGAATGCCTGATGAGGCCGGTGCCATTGCTCCATCTTGATACGTGGTACTGGAAGGTGGCGGATGGGGATTGTCCCATCGGGAGTACTCCGGCGATGCGCCGAGGTGCTGCGCCGATCAAGTACTGGAAGCCCACGGGAGGCACCGGATGATGGGCAACGAACCTGCGGCCAGCTCAGGCATCGTGGACTTGGACCAAAATCCGCGAGTGGGCTTACGGCAGTGAGTAGCGTTCATATTCTCTTGACGCGGTTTATAGGCTAGAGCCATAGCCCCTTACGGTCTTCTCAGCCAGCACACCATTCACGGTCCCGCACTCCCGCTGCGGATTCCGGCGAAGGTGACCGGTCATTCCGGTGATCGTGACCGCTGTGCCTATTTTAGGTGCAAAGGCCAAGGCAGCAACGGCGACCACGATTCTGACAGCCTTGCTATGAAGGAGATTTCCTAGCCCCCTAAATAACCCTTTCAAGAAATATCCACTTGGATCCGTGAAGCTCAGGGGGTTGTTGAGGACGTAGCTGTAGCGGTTCAGGGTCTGGGGGTTGAACGGTGCCTGGACCACCGGGTCGGCCGAGAGGAAGCGGCCCAGCTCGGGAAGAGAGAACGAGGACACCCATCATTTACGTAGTCCGGAGTGTGCCCGGGCGGGATAC
>CAYWTP010000359.1:0-3574 GCA_964461215.1 uncultured Ectothiorhodospiraceae bacterium
CGCACCGATGCCCAACAACCGCTTCGAGTCCGACGCCTTACCCTTACGCTCCGCTTTGCTACGCTCCAGGGTAAGGCGCGGCTCAAGCGCACGTTAGGTTTCAGCCAAGCAAGGAGGACTAAGGAGTTTTCCCAATGTCTGATGATCGTCTTGTCGCAGTTTGCGATATCCTCGGTTATAGCAATCTTGTACGTAACCACTCGTTACTGTTACGTGCCGGGCTGGTTTAGGGACGTCGTCCCGGCCTATTGTGGGTGAGACAGAGGGGGCCGTCCCAGACTGACCCAGAGGGTTCGGTGCCCTGGGCCAGTCTGGGACGAAAGGGGTCAAAACAGAGGCAGTTGGTCGTCGAAGTCCGCTGTTGTGGCGATGGCCTCGTCGGGGTTGTGTACCTGCTGTTCGCGCTGGAGCTGTTCCAGGCACAGGGGGATCAGCAGATGCTCATACTTCTCCCAGATGGCGTGCTCCAGGTCAGTGACGAAGTCGAACAAGGCCATGGCGGCTTTGGGGCAAAGGTGATCGGGCAGGTTCATGGCATCAACTCCTCGATGGCGCGCCCGATCAGCTCGTCGGGCAGATGATTGAGGCCATCCTGGGCGGCCAACTGCATAGCGGTCTTCAGCAGCAGCGCCGCCTTGCGAGGCAGGCCCTGGGAGGCTTGGCGCAGCAGTTCCATCCCGGAGTCGGAGAGCAGGCGTTGCTGGCAGCCGGCCTGTTGCAGGCCGTGCAGGACGAGGGCCGCGAAGCGCTCGCGCTCGAGGATGGGGGAGAGTTCGATGCGCACCTGGATGCGGCCGGCCAGTGCCGCATAGGGGGCGCGCGCGAGGGTACGGGCGAGTATCGGATGGCCGACGAGCCAGACGGTCATCAGATCCCGGGAGTCGAAGGCGAAGTTGAGGAAGGCGGGCAGATCGCGGAAGAACTCCGGGGGCAGGTTCTGCGCCTCATCGATAATCCAGATCGGCAACAGCGGCTTGGCGTCGGCCAACTCCAGGATACGGGCCTTGAGCGCCCGCCACAGGGCAGCACGGCGGTGGGGTGGCTCCAGCCCTAGGGCGAGGGCCAGGCCCCGGTACAGATCCAGGCGGCCGAAGTCGGTCTCCGGCTGATAGAGCACCTGATAGCGGTGCGGATTGAGGCTGGCGGAGAGGGCGCGTAGCGCCGCGGTCTTGCCCGCGCCGGGCTCGCCGGTCAGCAGCCCGATGCCGGGGCGCTCCAGCAGCCAGGTGAAACGCTGTTTGAGCTGCATCAGAGGACCATCGTCCCACAGCGCGGGGGTCTGCTTGCCGAGCGGCTCATGGGACAGGCCGAAGTGCTGGCAGATCATGGCGTGTCCTCCTGAGGCTCGTCCAGGGGCAAGCCGTGATACCGGCGATAGGCCAGTTCCACGGCATTGAGGGTGGTGGTGGCGGCCGGGGGGTTCTCGGAGCCGGTGCCGGGTTTGCGCCGCTTGCGTTGCACATTGGCCACCACATCCAGGGGCGTGGCGGCCCCGAGGGGCCGGCCCTCGGCATCCTCCACCCCGACGACCCGGCCCTGGTGGGGGTCGACCACCAGCAGCACGCGCTTGCCGGCCAGTTCATAGGGCACCTCGAAGCGCTCGCCCCGATAGCCCACGGTACCGTCCTTGCGCACCACCCGGGGGAGGCGGTGGTGGAATAGGGCATCGAGCCGGGCGGCCAGCGGTCCCAGGGGGCGGACGTGCACCAGGTCGCGCTGGTAGCGGGCCAGGGGGGTGCTCCCCTTCAGTCCGCTGTGGGGCGCCTGGTGGTACAGGGTCTCGATCCACGCCCATAGCCGCGCATTGAGGTCCCCCAGGTCGCGTACTCGGGCGAAATCCACCTCGCTCAGGAAGCCATCGCGTAGGGTTCTGTGCCAGCGCTCGAGCTTCCCCTTCCCCTCTGGGGCATAGGGGCGGCAGTACACCAGATGAATGCCCAAACGGGCACAGATGCCTTGCAGGGTCTTGGCCCGGTAGGCCGATCCGTTGTCAAGCACGATTCTCTTGGGTAGCCCGCGCTTCAAGACCGCCTGCTTGAGCACCCCCTCCACGTCCAGCGCTGTCTCCCCGAGGCAGAAGGCCGAGTGGGTGATCAGCCGCGAGGCGTCGTCCAT
This sequence comes from uncultured Ectothiorhodospiraceae bacterium, assembly GCA_964461215.1. Taxonomy (GTDB): domain Bacteria; phylum Pseudomonadota; class Gammaproteobacteria; order JAABTG01; family JAABTG01; genus CAYWTP01. Next base: position 2,116 of record CAYWTP010000359.1, read on the forward strand.
CAGGGAGACCAGGTAGAGCTTGCGCCGTCGCCCGCCGACCGGCAGGTGCGGCCCGTGCATCACGTCGCCGTACCAGATGGCCCCGGCGTGCTCGGCCTCGAAGCTGCGGTACTCCTCGGGCTCGCTGGCTGCGCCGGTGGGCCGGGACAGGCCATGAGCCTGGAGCAGGCGATGGATGGCCGAGCGCGACAGCTCCCCGCGGGCCACCGTCCCGGCCTGCTCGAGCAGCAGGCGCAGGGCACGGATGGAGCGGCGTGGCTTTTGCCGCTTGGCGGCGAGGATCGCCTCTTGCACCTCGGGGCGGATCTTCGATGTGCCGCGGTCGGTGCGCGGCTTGGGCAACAGGCCGTCGAGACCGTCGCGCCGATAGGCGTAGAACCACGCTTCGATGCCCTTCTCACTCACCTGCGAGCGGCGCGAGCCTGGGATGTCATAGTGGCGCGCGGCCTGTTCGCGGATCAGCCGCTTGAGTTCGCCGCGTTCCAACCGCTCGCGGCTGATCAGGGGGCCGAGCACCGACAGGCGAAACAGGGCCAGGGGATGGATCTCGTGCATGGGGACTTCCTCATCGTGGAATCAGGAAGCTCCAGCAGACCCCAACGCCCCCCGCGGCGGCAGGGGCACACTCTGTGGGGTGGCCCCACCCCCGCTCACGCCACTGTCCGCCACCGCCCTGGGAGGCGCCGATCACGGGACAACGACCCCCAGCCCATCCAGGGCCGCCATCCAGGCCGACAGGGGCCGGCGCCCCAGTGCCGCCAACCAGAACCCGAACCCCTGAGCGCCACGCCCCAGCGAGGGCTCCAGCGAGCGCAGGTGAAAGCCATGAAGGTCCGCCCGCCCCTGTAGCCAGTGCCACCAGCGCCCCACCGTGCGCCGGCACGTCGCCGCCCGGCGGCTGGCCGAGCGGATCGAGACCCCGGCCAGCAACCCTACCAGCACCCCCTGCTGCCTCGCCCACCCATACCAGCGCCGCGGGGCCACACACTCGGGCAACCGCGAACAGGTGCCGCGACAGCAGGGACAGAAGAACCGTGGAATGGCCACCGGGTTGTGCGACGCCGCAGCGACGCCCTCGCGGTCGGCCTTGCGGGGGTAGGCCCCGTGGGCCCACAGCCCCGCCTTGCCACAGCGCGGGCAACGCTCGGGCCGGTAACGCCCGGGCTCCTCGGCCAGGGCCTCTCGGTGTTGCTTCAGGGAACACACCCCTGGCACGATACGACCCATAGGCCGGGCTCTCCTGTCGTCGTGGTTGGTTTCGCAACTTCCCACGATAACAGAGGAGTACCGGCCTCTCTTCTTGCGCCCGCGTCCCGGGCTCTCGGCGGGGGATGCAACAGAACGGTCCTGACGGACCGGGGGAAAAATCAGCTCAGAAAGGCCCGTTCAGGACGGGACGTAACAGTGGGGCCGCGGGCGACTACTTCGGCATCCACGTACACCTGCTCTGTCTCGGTAT
>CAYWTP010000360.1:0-3566 GCA_964461215.1 uncultured Ectothiorhodospiraceae bacterium
CAGCGTGTCGACGGCCCCGGCCAGCAGGCTCTCGCCCACGAAGCTGTTGAAGCGCCCCACGACGATGGCGAACTTCGCATCCGCCGCCAGAAAGTCGCCTTCAATGGTAGTAATTGTCGCCATGTCTCATTCCTGGTTTGTGGCTCAAGGCCTGAGGCTCTGGACCTGAGGCCAAAATGCGCAAGGCCTTCCAGTCTCTTGTCGCGTCGCTGGCTCCACACCCCGCCGACCAACTCGCCCCCAAGCCTCAAGTCTTATATCCCGGCGGGCGCAGCCCGCCTAGTCCGCCACGTATTCCACCACCTCCAGCCCGAAGCCGGAAATGGCATGCATGCGCTTGGGCGCGCTCATCACGCGCATCTTGTGCACGCCTAGGTCAAGCAGGATCTGAGCGCCCAGTCCATAGGTGCGCAGGTCCTCTCCGGAGGACTGCCGGGGTAGATCCTCGCCCGAGTCCCGGGCCTGGCAGCGGCGGATCCGGCGCAATAGATCCGCCGACTCTTCACGCTGGCGCAGGATTACCACCACCCCGTTGCCCTCCTGAGCCAGCCGCTGCATGACGTCGGCCAGGGGCCAGCCGCACTCGGTGCGCCGGCTGCCGACCAGGTCGCACAAGCTGTCCTGGACGTGTACCCGGACCAGGGTGGGATCGTCCGCAGCGATCTCGCCCATCACCAGGGCGAAGTGCACGGCCCCGTCTATGGTGTCCTGAAAGGCTGCCAGACGGAACTGCCCGAAGCCGGTGGGGAGCTCGCACTCTGCCACCCGCTGCACGGTCTTCTCATGCAGCGTGCGGTAGTGAATCAGATCGGCGATGGTGCCGATCTTCAGCCCGTGCTCGGCGGCGAATCGTTCCAGATCCGCGCGCCGTGCCATGGACCCGTCCTCATTCAGAATCTCGACGATGACTACGGCGGGCTCCAGACCCGCGAGCCGTGCCAGATCGCAGCCAGCCTCGGTGTGACCAGCGCGGGTGAGCACGCCCCCGGGCTGGGCCATCAGGGGGAAGACATGGCCGGGCTGGAGCAGGTCGGACGGCTTGGCGTCGGGGGCCACGGCGGCGCGCACCGTGGTGGCCCGATCGGCCGCCGAGATGCCGGTGGTGACCCCCCTGGCCGCTTCGATGGATACGGTGAAATTCGTTCCGTGCTTCTCCGTGTTGTCGCTGACCATCAGCGGGAGCCGGAGCTGCCGGCAGCGCTCTCGGGTCAGGGTCAAGCAGATGAGCCCGCGTCCGTAGCGGGCCATGAAGTTGATGTCTTCCGGGCGAATGCGGGACGCGGCCATGATCAGGTCGCCCTCGTTCTCCCGGTCCTCGTCGTCCATGAGGATGACCATCCTGCTCTCGCGCAGGTCCTCCAGGATGTCTTCTATGCTGTCCAACGACACTCCAGGCAGGGGCTCGTGCGCGTCAGTGTTGCGCAAGGTCGGCACGGTAACCACTCGCTCATTCGTCACTCGTTCGGGCCATGGAAGGGCGCTATGCCCCACCCCTCACCTTCAGGCTTGCGGTAATCCGCCAGTCGCGTCCTACGGCACGCACGTCGCTGATTTCCAGGTCCAGGGCGTCGGCCATGCAGTCCAGCCCCGGCAGCCGGAACAGTCCCCTGGCCTCGTTGCCCATGATCTTAGGGGCCACGTAGATGATCAACTCGTCCACCAGGCCCGAGCGCAGGAACGCGCCGCTCAAGGTTGCGCCGGTCTCCACCAGAACCTCGTTGATCTGCTCCTGGGCCAGATACTCCATGAGCGCGTGCAGGGCCACGGCATCTCCGGAGCCGGGGAATCGTATCACCTCGGCACCGCTGTCCGTTAGGGGCACGGCGTCCTCGTCCTCGCGGCAGCAGGTGGCGACCATGACATGGCCGGGCTCGCCGAGGATCTTGGCCCCAGGCGGGGTGGTCAGGTGCGGATCGATGATCACGCGCAGCGGCTGGCGCCAGCCGCCCTCCGGCGCAGGCTGCCCGATGTCCGCCTCGCGTACGGTCAGCGACGGGTCGTCGGCGAGCACCGTGCCGATCCCCGTGACGATTGCCGAGCTGCGAGCGCGCAGGCGCTGCACGTCCCGCCGGGCGTCGGGCCCCGTAATCCACTTGCTCTCGCCCGAGGCCATGGCGGTGCGCCCGTCCAGGCTCATGGCGAGCTTCAGGCGCACGAACGGACGCCCGGCGTTCATGCGCATGGCGAAGCCCGGATTCAGCGCCTGCGCCTCGGCGCATAGCAGCCCTTCTTCCGTACGCAGCCCTGCCTCGCGTAGCTGCGCGAGGCCCCGGCCGGCCACCAGGGGGTTGGGATCGGTCATGGCAACAACGACGCGGGCTACCCTCGCCGCCACCAGGGCGAGCGAGCAGGGTGGAGTGCGGCCGTGGTGGGCGCAGGGCTCCAGGGTCACGTAGGCCGTGGCGCCCCGGGCAAGCTCCCCGGCCTGGCTCAGCGCGTGGACCTCAGCATGGGCCTGCCCGGCGCGCCGGTGCCAGCCTTCCCCCACGGTCCGGCCATCGCGCACCAGCACGCAGCCGACCCGCGGATTGGGGTCGGTGGTGTACAGGCCCTGCTGCGCCAGGCGCAGAGCGTGGGCCATGTGCCGATGATCGTCGGCGTCGAACATGGACCTGCTCAATTCCAACTTGTCACATTGGGCCCGGGTCAGTCCTCCGGAATCAGGGGGATCTGGTGCTTCTTCAGCTCGGGCGAGAGCTCGTTCTCCAGGCGCTCGATCTCCTCACGGAACTCCTGCACATCCTGGAAGCTGCGGTAGACGGAGGCGAAACGCACGTAGGCTACCTGGTCCAGGACGCGCAGCTCGTCCATGACCCAGTCTCCGACGATGCGGCTCTGGACCTCGCGCTCGCCCCAGGCCCTGAGCCTGCCCTTGATGTGGCTGATGCCCCGCTCGACGTCCTCGCTGCTGACGGGCCGCTTCTCCAGCGCCCGGCCCATCCCGGCCCGCAGCTTGTCCTCGTCGAATGGCTCGCGGTTGCCGTCGCTCTTCACCACCCGGGGCAGGGTGAGCTCCACGGTCTCATAGGTGGTGAAGCGTTCCTTGCAGCTCAAGCATTCGCGGCGGCGGCGCACCTGATCGCCTTCGCCGCCCAGCCGGGAATCTACCACCCGGGTATCCTCGGCTCCACAGAACGGACAGCGCATGACGGCGGAAGAGCGCTAACCGCCAGGGCGCCGGGGACGCCAAGACAGGGCAAATGGTTCGATTTGGCCGTTCAAAGGCGTGGCTGGCTCACCGCTGGTAGACCGGCAGCCGGCGGCAGATGTCCAGGACCTGGGCCTTGACCCGGGTGATGGTGCTCCCGTTGGCGATGTCGTCCAGGATGTCGCACATCCAGCCCGCCAGCTCGCGGCACTCCAGCTCGCCGAAGCCCCGGGTGGTGACGGCCGGTGTGCCGATCCGGATCCCGCTGGTTACGAAGGGCGACTGGGGGTCCTTGGGCACCGCGTTCTTGTTCACGGTGATGTTGGCCCGCCCGAGAGCGGCGTCGGCATCCTTGCCGGTGATGCGCTTGTCGATCAGATCCACCAGGAACAGGTGGTTGTCGGTACCGCCGGACACG
>CAYWTP010000361.1:0-3564 GCA_964461215.1 uncultured Ectothiorhodospiraceae bacterium
GGAACACCAGGTTCTTGTGGTCGCGCTGCTCCAAGCTGCCCTCGGTGCGGTTGCCCGCGCTGTCCAACGGTACCGGCAGCAGGGCACCGAGCAGCCCGGTCGCCGCGGTCTTCTGCGCCAGACCCAGGGTCGCGCGGATCTCTAGCCAGGGATTGCCGCCCAGCTCGTTGTAGGCGCTGACCACCAGATCCGGGTTGTAGTGACCGACCTTGACCGAGGTGCGCACCCCGCACCCTTTCCACGAGCAGCGCAGCCAGAAGCACAAGCCAATGGGCATCCAGCGCATGCAGGTCAGCGCCGCGGCCGTGGTGTGGGCGAGGATCTGGGGCGTCGTGGTGACGCCCGCCTCGGCGCCTGGCAGGAAAATCAGAGCGAGAGCAACACCAAGCCACCGGTGCGAACGTCTCTGAGCCTTCAACGTCCCGAGGCCTCCTGCCACCGGCGGTACCGGTCAAGTGCCTCTACTACGTCGGTCACGCCGTACACCACCACCCGGCCGTCGAACACAATCGCCGGGAAGCGGTCGATGCCAAGCTGGGCGGCGCGCGCGAGCGCGACGGCGCTGTCCTGGATCTGGCGCCGCCGCGCCCCATCGATCGCGGCGATACGCGCCTGGACGACGGGCAAGGCGCCCTCGGACTGGCTCGGGAGACTTTGCGACAGCTCCGCCTGGAGGCGCTGGATGCCGTCCAGCTCATGCCCGTGCACGTCCGCTGCGCCTCGAGCGTCCTCGATCGCTACCCGATGATCAGTGGTGGTGAAAACCTCGACGACGGGTGGCGCCTCACCCGGCCCAGCATTGGCAGCCGGCGTGGCGAGAACGAGCAGCAGCCAGAGGCGGCCAAGTACCGCCGGCGATCCTGCCGCAGCGCGTGTGCACCCGTTCATGGCTGCACAGGGTGGCGGCGGCCGCACCACATGCCCAGGGGAAACCCGTGCAGCACGGTGCCGGACTTACGAATGGGTATGGGATGTGGCCACCAGGCTACCGAGGTGGAAGAGAACGCGAGCGACTCGGGCCAACCTCACGCACTGTGGGGCCGACGCCGTGGTGGCAGTCCCCGGGGAAGTCCTCGTCCCGGTCGCGCAGCACCCGGCAGCTCCTCTGCCAGGCCTTATTGTCTGCCGCGCCACTCTCTGAAGGCCGACGACCTTACGCCCGTGGCCACCGTGGGCCACCGCAGTATGGATCGCCGCCCGTTGACCTCGGCGTATCCCCTTCGCCATAGTGCTCTGACCAGCCCAGGGAGCGCAATCGGTGACAACGACCATTGTTGGTCGTCGTCTTCCGGACTCACTGCGTCCATTCAGCTTCCCTGCCGCGCAACGGCTAGGAGGTCTATCATTCCCAAGCGAGATTTCGGGTACTCCTCCGGGGGACGTTCACCCTATAAGTACATGTCCATATCGGGCGCACACAGTCGCTTGAACAGCGACGCGCTAGACCGAGCGCGTCATGGGTATCGTTAAGGATCTTGAAGAGAAGATATGGCACAGAACTCGATATTTGCGATCCAGCCTTACAAGCACCACGGCTTGTGGGTGTTCGACGATGAGAGAGTTGGCCTCATCGAGGAGCCGTTTGTCTCCGGCGCCGACGACATCATCGAAACACTGGTTGCGAACATAGAGGGTGCCGACGAAGGATTCGTCCTGCTCTTTTCCGCGGATCCCTTTCCGGGCCACAACGCGAAGTTTGAGTGGCGCCGTGCAGAAGACGGCGGAAATTGGTATTACGTGAAACAGCTCGACATGGAGGGCTGGCTTTGCCCCGCCTTATTCAAGTATTTTGAGACAGCCCCGGCTACGATATATGCACAGTTCAAGACGAGAGCGACCTAACCTTGTCGCTGGGGGGTTCTCTCCCGCGACTCCCCCCGCACCCCTCACGCGTATCCGCACGAGGCGCTTGCTTCGGAGCTGAAATCCGCCATCACTGTCTCACCTGGATGGATACGGCCGCCCGCCTGTGCGGCGGGACGCAAGCGAGCAGCTCAGGGCGCCGTCGGGCCGAGGGCTCCCTCGACGTCAGTCCTGGAGAAGTCCTCGCCTTTGTAGAGCAGCGGCTCACGCGTGGTCTGATGGGCTCCATCACAGGACGCGCCAGTCACCCGACGCCCACCACGACGCACCCCATTGCCCATCGTCGCGGCCCCTCTTCCGCTGACCCTCCAGCAACGCGCTTGGTCGATGGCTTCGGCAAGCTCTTCAGCATGCCGTGTAAAGCCCTCACATTGACGTGCTGCGTCCAATGTCCGGACACGGACGTAGATGCCAAGGTCGATATCCCTTGAAATGTACGGACAAATGTCGTACAAAAAAGCCTGTTGTATCAGGCGAGCTAGTCGTAACCAGTTAAGCGAGTCAAGCCATGTTAGATACCCCCCCTGAAACCCCGGCCAAGACGCGAGGGGCCCGGCTGGAAGCGCGCGTGAGCAACGCGCAGAAGACGCTCTTTCAACGCGCGGCTGCGCTCTCGGGCCGCACGCTGAGCGAGTTCGTCGTCGCCAGCGCTCAAGAAGCCGCCACCCGCATCATCCAAGAGCATGAGACCATCCGCTTGTCCCGTTCCGAACAGCTCGCCTTCGTCTCGGCCCTGCTGGCTCCGCCGGAGCCCAGCACCAGGCTGCGCCAGGCAGCCGCGAGCTACCGCAAGCGGATGGGCCTGTAGCCCACCTTGAGCACGCAACACTGCATCGAACCCCTCACCAAGCGCCACGACCGACAAAGCTTCAGCTGCGCCAGCCCCGTACTCGACCGCTACCTGCAACAGCAGGCGCGGCAAGACGCCGACAAGCGCGTCGCTGCCCCCTTCGTTCTTGTGGAACCTCCAAGCCCGGCAGTCTTGGGGTACTACACGCTATCGGCTTCAGTCCTGAGTGTGGAGGAGCTTCCGCCGGAGCAGGCCAAGAAGCTGCCGCGGTACCCGCAGCTTCCCGCCGTCCTGCTCGGCCGCCTGGCCGTCGCTCAAAGCCACAAGGGCAAGGGACTGGGCGAGCTGCTGCTGATGGACGCGCTCCACCGCAGCCTCGCCGGGGCTGCCGAGATCGCGGCGATGGCTGTAATCGTCGACGCTAAGGACGCGGCGGCCGCGGCCTTCTACAAGCATTTCGGCTTCATCGAGCTGCAGGCGCACCCGATGCGCCTGTTCCTGCCGATGGCAACCGTTGCGGCCTTATTTCCATAACCCTCCCCGGAGATCCGTACCGCAGAGGGGCGCCTTCGCCAAGGTAGGGCGTAATGACCCTTGTCCCTGCGGCAGTGGCAAGAAATACGAGAAATGCCACGGCGGCAGCGCACACCTGGATCGCCTCGTGGATTTCTGCCTGTCTTGCGGATGCTTCGATATTGGCATGCCGGCAAGCACCGGGCTATCCGCGGACTTCATCTCGGGAGCCTGCGGAAGCAGCTAGACAGTGAGGGCCCAGGCCGTGGAATCAGCGGCGCTGGCCTTCGGCAATCCGCTCCGCCATGTAATAGACCGCCTCCAGCTCGCAGCAGCCCTTCTCCTGAATGATGGCTGCGCGCTCGGCCTTCTCGTGCTTCTCGGTCATGGCGAGCGCC
>CAYWTP010000362.1:0-3545 GCA_964461215.1 uncultured Ectothiorhodospiraceae bacterium
GTAGTGTAGACCCCCGGCATCTGCCAGAACTTGCGCTCGGCCCCCCAGAAACAACCCAGGCCGAACAGCGCCATCTCCACCCCACCGGGAAACGGGGGTACCAGCCGGTTCCCATTAACGAAGTGACGCTCGGGAACTGGCATCTTCTCCACCCGCCCGGGTAGCGCCTCCTCCGGCCGCGGAAGCTGGGTCCTCTTGCCAATCATGAACATACCGGCTCTCCCGCCTTGGTCGATGGGACATAGGTCACCAGTTTATGCCAACGCCGGCCACGATTAACCACAAAGACTCAAAGGGCACAAAGACAACAGGGGGCCGTGGGCTGTCGGCGGAAGATTATCTCGCGCAGAGGCGCAGAGAGCGCAGAGAGAAGAGAATAACGACAATTGGCATGAAAACGTTTGAGACCTCCTTCGTCTGCCCCGGGGGCCCTGACCTCAAGGCAGATGCACGCCCAAGCCCGTCTTGCGGTTGAATCCGTCCTTTGCGCCTTTGCGGGAGAAGTTCTTGCTCTTGGTGGCTTTGTGGCTAATCTGCACTCCTCATCCGCACCCGGCATGCGTACACTTAACGGATGCCGGGGCTGCACCCGCATTCCGGCCCGGCCCAAACCAAGGAGAACCCGGATGACACGAATCAGCATGGCTTTGGTGCCACTATTGCTCACCCTGCTCCCCAGTATCCCGGCGCAGGCGGAGGTACACAGCAAAACCATCACGTACCACGACGGCGCGGCGGAGCTGCAAGGCTATCTCGCCTGGGACGACGCCTTCAGCGGCAAGCGTCCCGGCGTCATGGTCGTACACGAATGGTGGGGGCTGAACGACTATGCGCGCAAGCGGGCCGACATGCTGGCCAGGCTGGGCTACGTGGCATTCGCCGCCGACATGTATGGGGCGCACAAGGTGACGCAGCATCCGGACGAAGCCGGGGCGTGGATGAAGCAGATCACCGCCAACATCGACAATTGGCAGCGGCGGGCCCTGCTTGGTCTCGACATCCTGCGCGGGCAGGACTCGGTCGACCCCACGCGGCTGGCGGCGATCGGATACTGCTTCGGTGGAGCCACCGTGATGGAAATGGCGTACAGCGGCGCCGATCTGAAAGGGGTCGTGAGCTTCCACGGCTCCCTGCCAGTGGCCACGCCGGAGCAGGCAGCCAAGATCAAGGCCAAGATCATGGTAGCCCACGGCCAGGACGACAGCTTCGAGTCCCCCGAACAGATCGCACAGTTCAAGGGCGCCCTGGACAAGGCCGGAGCCGACTGGTTCATGGTGATCTACGGCGGTGCCCGCCACAGCTTCACCAATCCGGACGCGGCAAAGTTCGGCATACCGAACCTTCAGTACAACAAGGAGGCCGACACGCGTTCCTGGGCGCAGATGGAGCTGTTCTTAAATGAAATTTTCGGCGGGGGGACTAGCTGAGGCCGACAACGCCAAGAGATTGGCCACGGAATCCGCGGAATAAAAGAAACCCGCCATCAGGCGGGTTCCTCTCTAGCCCAGCCCTTGGGACCGTCGCTTACTGTGGGACGACGTTCGTCGCCTGCAGGCCCTTGGGGCCGCGCTCCACATCAAAGCTCACGGTCTGGCCTTCGGCCAGCGACCTGAAGCCGCTGCCCTGGATGGCAGAGTAGTGGACGAACACGTCATCACCACCGTCGGAGGGAGCGATAAAGCCGAAGCCCTTGGAATCGTTGAACCACTTGACAGTGCCTGTCGCCATTACAGAAATACCTCTAAAAGATTGTCAAACACGGTGTTTACGTACAGCGGATGAACGGGATACTGCAGGATAGAACCGAAGGGAACTTCTCAGATAACCGACATACAGCACTGTACTGCGCGCACTATATGCTTTTTCCAGCTTGTGTGCCAGCGGTTATTCCCACTCGCGGGGCCAAAATTTCAGCCTGTGTGCATATACTAAGCAGGTCGATAACGACAACAGGAGCAATCACCACCATGGCCATCCATGACATTCCCGAACTGCGCGACAAGACCCAGGTTTTCGACAGCCGCGAGGACGCCGGGCAGGTACTGGCACGGATGCTGGAGCCACTCCGAGATACGAACGCCACGATTCTGGCCATACCCCCCGGGGGCATGGTGGTCGCAGCCGTCGTGGCCGAAACCCTGGCACTGCCCCTGGACGTGGTGGTGGTCAGCAAGATCCCGTTCCCCTGGAACCCCGAGGCCGGCTACGGGGCGGTCGCCTTCGACGGAACCGTCCGGGTGCACAAGGGACTGACCAGTGAACTGGGCCTGCGCGAGCCGGACATCAGCGCCGGAACGCGACACACGCAGGAAAACGTCGCGCAGCGGGTCAAGCTCCTGCGGGGCAAACGTAAGTTCCCCAATCTGACGGGACGCACGGTTATCCTGATCGACGACGGGATTGCTTCCAGCATGACCATGAGCACCGCCGTGGAAGCCATGCGCAAGACCCCGGCGGAGAAGATCGTGGTAGCGGTGCCCACAGGCTACGAGGCCTCCCTGGACGCACTGAAGGAACAGGTAGACGACGTCTACTGCCCCAACGTCCGAGGAGGCTGGGGCTTCGCCGTAGGCGATGCCTACCGGCACTGGGGAAAAGTATGGGACACCGACGCCGAGAAGATCGTCAGCCGCTTCGCGGCGTGAAGGTTCAGGCCGTGTGCCGTGGGCTGTAGGAAAAGCCGACCACGAAGGCACAAAGGGCTACGATGCCGTAGCCCGATGGAACGCAGTGCAAGCCGGGTGAAGCCCGGTCCTGTTCTCCGGATTCCGCTTCGCTAGTGCCTTAGCGGTTAATTCTCTTCTGTCTGTCAGCGGTACGGTTCTTGTCCCAGTGGCCTCCCCGTGGTCCCCTTGGCAAGTTGCTCTGGAGTATGTTCGCGGCCTCTTGGCCGCTCCTACGGTCAGGACCTTCGCCCTTTGTGGCTTGCTCTCTCCCCATACTCCCCGTGGTGAATCCTTCTACTCCTCTCCCGCCGGCTTGATGGGATGGCCGCCGAAGCCCGCGCGCATGGCATTCAGCACGCGTCCGGCGAAAGACGGATGCTGGCGACTTCGGAAACGCATCATCAGCGCCAGCGTGAGCACCGGCGTTGGCACGGCGGCGTCCACCGCGTCGTGGACGGTCCAGCGTCCCTCTCCCGAGTCGTCGACCCAGTCGGACAGTGACCCCAGGGTGGGATCCTGCCCCATGGCGTCAGCGGTCAGATCCAGCAGCCAGGAGCGCACAACGCTGCCGTGCTGCCAGACGCCGGCGATCTGGTGCAGGTCCAGGCCAAACTCCTCCTTGGCCTGCATCAGCTCGAAGCCTTCGGCATAGGCCTGCATCATGCCGTATTCGATGCCATTGTGGACCATCTTCACATAGTGCCCGGCGCCCACGGGTCCCACATGGCCCCAGCCCTTGTCCGGCCCGGGAGCGAGCGTCTTCAGGGCCGGCTCGATAAGGCCGACTGCCTCCGCACCGCCTCCGACCATCAGGGAGTAGCCGTTCTCCAGACCCCATACGCCGCCGGACGTGCCGCAGTCCACGAAGCGCACACCCTC
>CAYWTP010000363.1:0-3527 GCA_964461215.1 uncultured Ectothiorhodospiraceae bacterium
AGGCTGAGCCGTCAGATTTACAGTCTGATCCCTTTGACCGCTCGGGAACCCCTCCCAGACGTAAGCGGAGCATTGTGCAGTAGCCACCCCGGCCTGTCAACCGTAGCCCCCGCATCTCAGCAGGTTGGCAGCGGGCCGAAGCAGGTTGCTGAGCTGGCGGTGGAAACTCGGAAATCGGCGGGGCGGCAGGAATGGCGCGCCGCCTTCGGATCGCGACTCAAACCCAGTCCCGGGGCTTGAGGAAGTGGTCGTACAGGCGGGCCTCGGGTGTGCCAGGAGCGGGGTGCCAGTCATAGTTCCAGGCCACCAGCGGCGGCAGCGACATGAGGATGGATTCGGTACGGCCGCCGGACTGCAGTCCGAACAGGGTTCCCCGGTCGTAGACCAGATTGAACTCCACATAGCGGCCTCGCCGGAAGAGCTGGAAATCACGCTCGCGCCGGCCATAAGCCATATCCTTGCAGCGAGCCACGATGGGCCGGTAGGCCGGAAGATAGTGATTGCCCACGCTGCGCATGAAGGCAAAGCTGCGCTCGAAGCCCCATTCGTTCAGATCGTCGAAGAACAGCCCCCCCACCCCGCGGGGCTCACCACGGTGCTTGATGAAGAAGTAGTCGTCACACCAGGTCTTGAAGCGCGGATACACCTCTGGCCCGAAGGGCTCGCAGGCCTGCCGCGCGCTGCGATGCCAGTGCACAGCGTCTTCGTCGAAGCCATAGTAAGGAGTCAGGTCGAACCCGCCGCCGAACCACCAGATCGGCTCGGCGCCGGGGGCCAGCGCCACGAAGAAGCGCACGTTGGCATGGGAGGTAGGGACGTAGGGATTCTCAGGATGCATGACCAGCGAGACCCCCAGAGCCTGGAACGAGCGACCCGCCAGCTCTGGGCGGTGGGCGGTAGCCGATGCCGGCAGGCCCTGGCCGTGCACGTGGGAGAAGTTGACCCCGCCCTTCTCGAACACCCCGCCGCCGGTGATAACCCTGGTCCGTCCCCCGCCGCCGCCTTCGCGCTCCCATGCATCTTCGCTGAAGGCGCCATGGCCGTCTTCGGCCTCCAGTTCGGTGCAGATCCGGTCCTGCAGATCCAGCAGGTAGGTGCGTACTGCTTCTACGTCGGGGACGGACATAGGGGACTCGTGATTCGTGGTTCGTGAAGGGTGAAAAGGTACTGAGTGCCTGGTTAGGGGTCAATGGTGGCTACCACCTGGCAGCGAGAATAGCCGCGGCCGCCGGCTACTTCCACCCTGAGCTTCCAGGGCACTCTCCCTGCCCCCTACTCTCTGATCACCCTCCCGCTCAAGGCGTCGCGGATGGGGCTTGGCCGGGCCTCGCCATCGACGGCGCCGGGGAGGATAAGGTCCACGCGGCGGCCGAACAGCCGGCGCACGGCACGGGCGTCCCGGGCCGGTGGCCGGCCCGCCACATTGGCGCTGGTGGACACCAGGGCGCCGCCGAAGGCGCGGCACAGGGCGCCGGCCAAGGGCTGAGCGGTCACCCTTACCGCCAAGCCCGCATGGCGCCCGGTAAGCCACCGCGAAAGGCCTCGCCGAGCGGGAAGAACCCAGGTCACGAATCCCGGCCAGGTGGCGGCAACCCGCTCCATCACCTCGGGTGCCGGCCGCGCCAGGTAGGTCTTGAGCTGCTGGAAATCGGCGGCGATCAGAAGCAGGCCCTTGGCCGCATCGCGACGCTTCAGAGCGACCAGCCGGGCCAGCGCCTCAGCATTGGCCGGGTCGCAGCCCAGTCCGAATACCGCCTCGGTGGGATAAGCCACAATGCCGCCGTCCCGCAGGACCCGGGCAGCCGCGGCAACCCGCCAGGGTCTCAATCGCTACCCGCCGCCAGCTGCTGCTGCAGCTTTGCATTGCCGGCTAGGATTGCCTCGGCATTCTCCCGGCGCTCCTGCTCCAGGCGCACCCGCAGGGCCGGGTTCGCCACTGCCAGGATCTGGGCCGCCAGATAGCCGGCGTTCTTGGCACCCGCCTTGCCTATGGCCACGGTGGCCACGGGGATCCCACCCGGCATCTGAACCGTCGAGAGTAGGGCATCCAGGCCGCGCAGCGGCCCGGCGTCGATCGGCACACCGATGATGGGCTTGACCACCAGCCCCGCCACCGTGCCGGCCAGATGTGCGGCCAGGCCGGCGGCGGCAATGAACACGCCGCAGCCGCGCCGATCGGCGTCCTTGACGTACTCGTGGGTAGCGGCCGGGGTCCGGTGGGCGGAGGTGACTTTGACCTCGAAGGGGATCTCGAATCGGCGCAGGATGTCGATGGTCGCCTGCATCACGGGAAGGTCCGAGTCGGATCCCATCATGATGGCTACGAAGGGTTCACTCATGACGGCTCTGCTCTGAATGGTTGTCAAACTTGGAAGCGCCGGGCAGCAGGGGCCGGTGATCAGTTGGCAGCGGCCCCTTTGTGCTGCGCCGCTTCCTGCGGCTCGTAGGGCTCCGCATGGTGGCAGTCCTTCTGCGGACAGACCTTCTCGGTGCCGCTGCGCCGGGTGGTCTTCAGGGTGAGGATTGGCCAGTGGCACTGGGGACAGGGCTCGGCAACCGGCTCATTCCACACGGCGTAGGAGCACTCCGGATAGGTCGAACAAGAGTAGAACACCTTGCCCCGGCGGGACTTGCGCTTGAGCAGGGTACCCTTGCCGCACTGCGGACAGCTCACGCCGGTGTCGGCTGGCCTTTCCATGGGCTCGATGTACTTGCACTGGGGATAGTTGCTGCAGCCGATGAACTTGCCGTAGCGGCCGGTACGCACCAGAAGCTGCGAAGCGCACTCCGGACACGCGCGGCCCTCCACAATCTCCACCTCCGCTACCGGCCGCTCGGCGTCGTCCTCCAGGTTGCGGGTGTAATCGCACTCGGGGTAGGCGGTGCAGCCGATGAACCGGCCGCGCCGGCCCAGACGGATGGCCAGAGGTTCGCCACACTTGGGGCAGCGCTCTTCCAGCACCTCCTGCGTCACGTCCTTGCGGCTAACGGTCTCGCCTTTGGTCACCACCTGCCGGTTGAACTCCGACCAGAACCCCCGCATCAGAGGAATCCACTGCGTCTCACCCCGTGAGATGGCGTCCAGGTCGTCTTCGAGGCGGGCGGTAAAGTCGTAGTCCACGTACTTGGAGAAGTGCTCGGTCAGGAAGCGGTTCACCACGCGTCCCACGTCGGTGGGTTTGAAGCGGCGCTTCTCCAGCACGACATACTCGCGTTGCTGCAGCGTGGAAATGATAGACGCGTAGGTCGACGGCCGGCCGATGCCGTATTCCTCAAGCGTCTTGACGAGGGTGGCCTCGGTGTAGCGGGGCGGCGGCTCGGTGAAGTGCTGCTCGGGACGGATGGCCTCCACGTCGACGACCTGGCCGACCGTCAACGGCGGCAGCATCCCGCCTTCGTCCTCACGGGTGGCGTCGTCCAGTCCTTCCTGATAGACGCTGATGAAGCCGGGATCCACGATGGTGGAGCCGGTCGCACGGAAGTTGTTGTCATCGCCGCACGCCAGGTCCACGGCCACGGTGTCGATG
>CAYWTP010000364.1:0-3499 GCA_964461215.1 uncultured Ectothiorhodospiraceae bacterium
ACGGCCCCATCCTATTGGTTTGATTAGATTTTTATTTTCGGCGGGAATTGCTGACGAAAGCCGTGGGGAGACCGCGCACGTACCATTTCCTGGGCCTCGTCAATGAGCATCACCGGGCGCAGCAGGGTTGCCTGCAGATGGGCCAGCCAGCGCTCGCGCAGGGCCTTGAAGCCGCCCCAACGGTTATGTGGTCTGAGTTCGACGGCGAACAGATCGCCCATCTCACGATAGAAATCGGCCAGATTCGAGCTCGGATGGCTGATGGCCCCGACGCTGAGCTCGGGCAGCTTGCTGAGACGCTCATCGAGCAGGCGTAGCACCGCGCTCTTGCCAGTACCGGGGATCGCCCTGGATCAGGGCAAAGCCCCCTTCACGGATCAGGGCGTGCTCGATACGCCAGCAAAACTGCTCCACTGGGGCGGTGATGCGCAGCGCCTCGGTCGGCAGCTGCGAGGAGAAGGGATTGATTTTCAGGCCGTAGAGGGCGAGCAAGGTCTTGTTCATGCAGTCGGCTCCGAGTCGTTGCCTGTGGGCAGATTTGCCGGCGGGAGACCGGTGGCGGCGTACTCGGCCAGCAGCTTGCGCAGCAGCGGCGGCAGCGCCGTGCCGCCGCCCGGTGTCGGTTCCGGCTCGCTCACTGGGGCGAGGCGTCGGCGCTCGGCAGAGGCATTGGCCGCCTTGTCCAGCGGATAGAGGGGGCACAGAGGTGTGCCGGTGTGGGGGTCGACCAACTCCACGGCACGCAAGTCCCAGCGGGCATAGGCGACGTGCAAACTCTCAAGATGGCCGAACCGTGCCGGGACCTCGAAGCGTTTGCCCTCCAGGCTGATTGCGCCGTCGCTGCGGCGCTGACGGCGCTGCACACGCAGGCGGAAGGCGCGGCCTAACCCGTCTTTGACACTAGCCCCTTGGTTTTGAGCCATTTTCATTGCGTTTTGCTGTGTAACTCATTGAGTTTCTGATGCACAGCCCGTTAAAACGGAATTCGTCATTTCGGGATCCCGCGCGAGCAGTGGGGCGCACTGGTGCGCCGTAAGCGTCCTGCGAACTACATCTATCGCGGCGCCAGCGGAACCGAGATGATTGCCCCACGACGAACCGCAGCGACAGGGGGCGAACGTGGGAGAAGCAGAGAACCCGGAGCGTAAGACGCCGGAGCAGTGGGCGAGGTTGGTGGAGGAGTACGAGGCAAGCGGGCAAAGCCAGCGGCGGTTTTGTGCCGAGCACGGGATCGGGCAGAGCAGCCTGCGCTATTGGAGGCGGCGCCTGGAGCAGAGAGCGGGCGCGGGGGACGCGCAAGCCTCGCCGGGCGTGCGGTTGGTCGCGCTGAAGGTCCCCGACGATGCTCCGGCACTGGCCGACAGTGGCCTAGTGGTGGTCTCGCCGCGTGGGGTGCGCGTTCAGATCGCCCGGGGGTTCGACGCTGGAACGCTCGCTCGGGTGCTGGCGACCCTGGAGGCAGCGCCATGATGGTCCCCAGCGAGCATACCCGGGTCTATCTGGCCGTGGGTGCCACGGACATGCGCAAGCAGATCGACGGCCTGGCGGTCTTGGTCGAGGATGTCCTCGAACAGGATCCGTTCTCCGAGAGCCTGTTCGTGTTCTGCAATCGAGGGCGCGACAAGCTCAAGGTGCTGCTCTGGCAGCACAACGGTTTCTGGCTGTGGTACCGGCGCCTGGAACGTGAGCGCTTTCGCTGGCCGCAGTCCGAAGCAGCCGCCATCGAGGTCTCCGCGCGGGAGCTGCGCTGGCTACTCGACGGGCTGGATATCCGCCAGGTGGAGGGCCATCGAAAGGCGGATTTCCGGCTCCTTTGATACGCATCATCTAGCTGAATTCATTGGCGAATGCAGGTAAAATACAGGCCATGCAAAGCGCTGCTGCCAAGCTCCCGGAAGACCCCATCGAACTGCACGCCGAAGTGCTCCGGCTGCGCGATTGAGTGGCCGAATCCGAGCGCCAGATCCAGCAATTGCTCGACACCATCACGCTCCTCAAGCGCAAGCGCTTCGGCCCCAGTGCAGACCGTATCTCCCCGGACCAACTCAAGTTGTTCGACGAGGCCGAGCTCGAGGCGTTGATCGCGGAATCGGAAATCGCCGTCGAGCCGCCTGCCACACCGACGCCCCGCCAACCCGACCCCGAGCAGCCCAAGGACAAGCCCGTACGCCGGCCCTTGCCGGAGCACCTGCCGCGGGTAGAGCGCATCATCGACCTGCCTGAGCCGCAGAAGCAGGCCATGGGGTCGGACTGGACCTTCATCGGCTACGACGAGTCCGAGCAACTGGCGGTAATTCCCCGCCAGCCCTATGTGATCCTGTTCAAGCGCGCCAAGTACGTTCCCATCAACGAGGACGTCGTCGGGGCCGAGCAAGGGGTCGTCATCGCCCCGCGGGCAGCGCAGATCCTGCCCAAGTCCATCGCCCACGGCTCCCTGATCGCCGACGTGGTGGTCGGCAAGTTCGTCGACGCCCTGCCGCTGTATCGCCAGGAGAAGATCTTCTCCCGCGAGGGCATCGACCTGTCCCGCCAGACGATGGCTGGCTGGATGATCCAGCTCGACCAACGGCTCAGCCCGCTCATGGCGGCGATGAAGGCCCTGCTCTACCAGGGTCCGGTCATCCACATCGACGAGACCCGCCTGCCGGTGCTCAAAGAACCCGGGCGCGAGGCCAGCCAACAGTCGTTCATGTGGGTCTATCGCGGCGGTGCGCCCGAGCGGCCGGTCGTGTGGTTCCAGTATGCCGACACCCGCAGCGGCACGGTGCCCAGGCAATTTCTCTTCCCCGGCGGGGTGCCCCCGGCAGGCTGCGATCCGCCGCCTCAGGGCCTGTACCTCCTGACCGATGGCTACAGCGGCTATAGCGCCCTCTGGCCCTCGAGGTCGGTATCCGCGGGCACGCCGCCTGTTGGGCCCACGTGCGGCGCAAGTTCGTCGAGGCCGCCGAGGGGCGCAAGAACACCGCCGCCGCCCACCAGATGGTGGCGCTGATCGGCCAACTCTATGCTGTGGAGCGCCGCCTGCGCACCGGCTCCTCAGCCGAACGCAAGGCCGAACGGCAGGCCCATAGCCGCCCTATCCTGGAGAAGATCAAGGCTTGGCTCGATGAGCAGGTCGGCATGGTCCTGCCCAAGGGACTGCTTGGCACGGCCATCGGCTACGCGCTTGGGTTGTGGCCGCAGCTCGCCACCTTCCTCGAAGATGGCAACATCCCCATCGACAACAATGTCACCGAGAATGCCATCCGGCCCTTTGTCATCGGTCGCAACGGGTGGTTATTCAGCGGCAGCCCCCGTGGCGCTTGCGCCAGCGCCACGCTCTATTCCCTCATCGAGACGGCCAAGGCCAACGGCCTCGAACCCCGCGCCTACCTCAATTTCCTGTTCCAGCGCCTGCCCGAGGCTACGACGCCCGCGGCCATCCAGGCGCTCCTGCCCCAAGCACTCAAACCCGAAGACCTCAAACTATAGCGTCAAGCCGGTAGTTCGCCGGACGCTT
>CAYWTP010000365.1:0-3484 GCA_964461215.1 uncultured Ectothiorhodospiraceae bacterium
TTGGATTCCGCGGCAAGCTGCGCCAACGGGTGTTCGGCGGCCACCGCCACAAATGTTGCTCCCATCAGGGTGTCCGCGCGCGTGGTGAACACCTTCAACAGGCCGTCCCCCTCGGTCCATGGGAACGCGATTTCCACACCTTCACTTCTGCCGATCCAGTTGGCCTGCATGGTGCGCACGTTCTCCGGCCAACCGGGGAGCTCGTCCAGTGCCGCCAGGAGTTCCGGGGCGTAGCGCGTGATGGCCATGTCATACATGGGGATCTCGCGTTTCTCCACGGCCGCGCCGGTACGCCAGCCGCGACCGTCTATAACCTGCTCGTTGGCCAGCACGGTCTGATCGACGGGATCCCAGTTGACCGTTCCCGTTTTCTTGTAGACCAGGCCCTTTTCCAGCAGGCGCAGGAACAACCACTGGTTCCAGCGGTAGTAGCGTGCGTCGCAGGTGGCGATCTCCCGGTCCCAGTCGATGGCGAACCCCAGCGCCAGAAGTTGGCGGCGCATGTAGTCGATATTTTCCCGTGTCCATCGCGCCGGCGGCACGCCGTTGGCCATCGCCGCATTCTCGGCCGGCAGTCCGAATGCATCCCAGCCCATGGGTTGCAATACGTTGCGCCCGTGCATGCGCTGGTAGCGGGATATGACGTCGCCAATGGTGTAGTTGCGCACGTGGCCCATGTGCAGCCGGCCGCTGGGATACGGGAACATGGACAAGCAGTAAAACTTCTCCCGGCCCGGCTCCTCGGTCACCTTGAAGGCGGCCGACTCGTCCCAGTCACGCTGGGTCCGGGATTCGACCTGGTCGGGCAGATAGCGATCGTCCATCGGGCGCGCAATAGCAGGTGTGAACAAGGGGTGAAGGATACCGTAGGCGCCTTTGGTCGTCCAAACGGCCCGGCGTGGGAACGCCCGGCCGTATTGGCAGGTCCCCTGAACTCCGCCCACTAAGCGTGTCCCGGAAAGACTCTCCGGACCGCCAGCCCCGAGTGTGACAAACTTGGAATTAACCAGCCATGGGCACGCCGGGCTGCGACTCAGCCCTTGCCGGCGTCGTGGGCAAGCTCGAAGGCGTCGGAGAACAGATTGGCCGGATCCAGGCCCCGGGTCAGGAACGCTTCCCGGCCCGCCTTGACCATTACGGGCGGACCGGCGGCATACACCTGGAAGCCGGACAGATCCGCAAAGTCTGCCAGAATGGCGGCGTGGACCAGCCCGGTACGGCCATCCCAGGCATCGTCCGGGGACGGCTCGGAGAGCACCGGCACGTACTGAAGACCCGTAGGCCGGGCCGCCCAGTCCCGCGCCAGCTCGTGCAGATACAGGTCCCGCCGGGCGCGCGCACCCCAGTATAGGTGCATGGGGCGGCGGATCCCCTCGGCCAGGGCGTGCTCGATCATGGCCTTGATGGGCGCGAAACCGGTGCCGCCGGCCATGAAGATGACGGGTAGGTCCGAGTCTTCGCGCAGGAAGAAGGTCCCCAGGGGACCCTCCAGGCGCAGCAGCGCCTTCTCCTTCATGCTGGAGAACACCTGGTCGGTGAAGCTGCCCCCCTCCACGTGGCGGATGTGCAGCTCCAGCAGCCGGTCGTCCTGGGGCGCATTGGCCAGGGAGAAGGCACGCCGCCGGCCGTCCCTGAGCAGTATGTCGATGTACTGGCCGGCCAGGAACTGCAGGCGCTCGCTCTCGGGCAGCTTGAGCTGGAGCAGCATGACGTCGTGGGCCAGCAGCTCCATGTGCGCCACCCGGCACGGCAGGGTCCGCACCTGGATGTCCTTGACGGCTTCGATCTCGCGCACCCGGATGCGCAGATCGGAGCGCGCCCTGGCCTGGCAGAACAGCGCCTGCCCCGCGGCGGCTTCCTGCGCGCTCAGCGCCTCCGGCAGGCCCGTGCCGTAATCCACCTCGCCATCCACTATCTGGCCCTTGCATGAGCCACAGCTTCCGTTGCGACAGCTATAGGGCAGCACAACACCCTGGCGCAGGGCGGCCGCCAGCACGCTCTCGTCCTCCTCGGCAAAAAACCCGTGCCCGCTGGGTTCGATGCGGACCAAGTGTCGCATGTGTGTGATAAGGACACCTCGGCTCTTAGAATACTGGATCCTGCCCGAGTGGCACCGGTCCTGAAAACCCCGGGAGGCTGGGGGCTTTGAGGGTAGACCGAGGGCCTTAGGCCGCAGGCTTCAGGGGCGCTTTGTCGGGCATCGCAGGAGTCGCGGGATAGGAGGTTGGGACATGGCCCAGACTCCGCCGTCGACCGCGCTGGCCGGCGCGGCAATCGGCTGCTAGCGGCCGGCTATCGGCGAAGCAGCTTCCGGCCCACAGCCCACAGCCTATCTTGGCTGACTCGCCTTGCTGTTGAGCCAGCGCGTCAGAGGCTGCCAAAGCTCCACATCGTGGACCACTGCCGATGGAGCGATCTCGAAGATCCCCAGACCCCGCTCGGCGGCCTTGAGGTAATTCTGGCTGGCTCGCAGCGCGGCCACGAAGGGCAGCTTGTGGCCGTCGGGGAGCTTCAGGCTGCGCAGGTACTCTTCAAGGGCGAAACGCCCGGGGGAATGCTCCCGTGCCCGGTTGATCACCGTTGCGACGCGGAGCTGCCTGCGGTTGATCTTGCCCAGACGCAGCAGCTCCTCGATGAAGCGGTGGGCGGCCCGCAGGTCGATGGGGGAGGGTAGCACCGGTACCACCAGGGTCTCGGCGCGGCGCACCAGATCGTTCAGGGCCGAGCCGTGCACGGCGGCGGGCGCGTCCATGACCACGACATCCGTGCTGCGAGGCACCCGGGCGTGTCCCTCCCAGCCAGCAACCCCGTGGATCACGGGCCGGGTCTCGGGCCGGGCTGCCAGCCAGTCGGTGCTGCACCCCTGCGGGTCCAGGTCCACCAGGGCCACCGACTTCTGGCGCAGCGCGTAATGGGACGCGATGTTGGTTGCCAGTGTGGTCTTGCCGCTTCCGCCCTTGGCGTTGAGCACCATGATCGAACGCACGCTTGCTCCCCCCTTGCTGCCTGGGCGACAGCTGTTGGTGTTCTCGGGCGTTTAGTATAGCAGCCCGATGCCGGCGACGCGGGCAGCCGCCTGGAGGCAGGGAGACGAGCGCGGGTGGGGACGGCGCGTTCCCCCGCGGGGGAACGCCGGCTGCGGCTCAGCTCAGGGAGCGTTTAGTCCTGAGCATGTCGTCGATGATGGGCTCCAGGATCACCTCCATGGCCAGCCCCATCTTGCCCGCCGGGCACACCAGGGTGTTGCGCCGGGACATGAACGAGTCGTGCAGCATGCTCAGCAGATAGGGAAAGTCCACATTGAACTTCTTCGGATCCTGAAAGCGAACGACCACGAAGCTCTCGTCCGGTGTAGGGATGTCCCGGGCGATGAAGGGGTTCGAGGTATCCACCGTGGGCACGCGCTGGAAGTTGATGTCGGTGCGGGAGAACTGGGGAGTAATGTAGTGCACGTAGTCGTACATGCGCCGCAGGATGGTGTCGG
>CAYWTP010000366.1:0-3481 GCA_964461215.1 uncultured Ectothiorhodospiraceae bacterium
GATCGCGGTGGAATCGATGTAGCCCGGATGAAACGCAGTGCAATCCGGCTGGGGCCGAGGCGTTCTGCATGCGATGGCCCCGGATTCCGCTGCGCTGCATCCGGGCCACGGGTTGCGTTCGGCCAACGGTCAATCTTCTCGCCCTTGCTCACCCTTCACCCTTTACGGTTCACGAATCACGAATCCGGAATCACGAGTCACGAGTTACGCTTCACGTCCTCACTGATACTTCGCCGCCCGCTTGACCAGCTTCTCCAGTCCCTTCTCCGCGGGATTGGCCGGCGTGCCGGGGTGAATCACGCCGGCGGTGCATTTCTCCGCCGAGCGTACGATGTCGGCGAAGGGGCCGCCGCGCGGATCTTTCACATAGGCGTGCTTGTGCTCGTCGTAGGCGAAGATGTTCGGGTTGATCTCGACGCACTCGTCGCAGCTCGTGCACTCGTTGGTCTCGATCCAGGCCGGCTCGAAGGGGCCGGCGGCCGCCGCTGCCTCGCCGGACGCGGCGGACGCCGGCGCCGCGGGGGTAGCGGCCGATGGCAAGGCCAGGGACGCGCCGGCGACGCCGGCATCCCCGCCCGTGGCCATGGCCACCAGGCCCGCGGCGATGCGCTGTGCGGCCTCCAGGCGCGCGTCGTCGGCAATCCTGTCCACGTCCACCGCGGCATCCCGGCCCGTCAGCGACTTCAGCAGCCGCCAGAAGCCGCGCCGCTCTTCGGTGGAGGCCACCAGCTCGGCCGAGACCAGCACCCGCATCAAATGGTTCTTGCCGTCCAGCGCCCAGATGTACGGGAAGCGATCCTCGCGCTCCTCGGGATCCAGATCGATGAACTCGGCCAGCGGCACCATGTTCTCGTTCCAGGTGTCGCGCGGCGCCTTGCGTAAGTGCTTGAGGAAGCGGCCTTCGGTCAGCGCGAAGTCGTCGAAGGTCATCGGCACTTCCAGGCTGCCGGCGCCGTGCTCGTCCTGGTATGCCAGAGTATAGGTGGGCCAGTCGGCGTCCGGGGCCGGGTTGCCCTCCAAGCTCGCTGCCTCGCGCAGATCCGGGCCGGCGTCCGGATCGTAGCGGAACAGCGGGTAGGCGCGCGATTCCACCGCCAGCTTGCTCTGGCGCTCCGAGGCGTCGTCGGCCACGCCGTGCTCGGGCTGACACACGGCGTAAATGTTGAACAGCGCCGGGCGCCGGCTGTTCAGTCCTTCGATGTAGCCTTCCAGCAGATGGGTGACGTTGGATATCGCTCCCTGCAGCACGTAGGCGCTGCGGTGGGCCATCGCAATCAAGCTGATCTCCTTGCGGATCTCCTCCTTGCCCTTCCAGGCCGGGCCGTAGGGGGCCATATCGGAGACCTGGCCGACGAAGCCGGAGGTGCAGGCCTGGCCGCCGGTGTTGGAGTAGACCTGGGTGTCCAGCACCAGCACCTTGATCGGCATGCCGGAGATCAGCATGCGCGACAGGTTCTGGAAGCCGATGTCGTACATCGCGCCGTCTCCGCCTACGGCCACCACAGGCGGGCACAGCAGGAACTCCTCGTCGCTGAACTGGCGCCAGGCGAAGCGCGCCAGAGCCTCCCCGTCCCGCTCCGGGTCCCAGCTCCCGGCCAGCTCCTTCTCGGCCATGCGGATGGCCTTGAAGCCGTCGGCCATCTTTGCCATGTGGCCCTCGAACAGGCCCATGGCCACGGAAGGTGCGTCCTGGAACAGATGCGAGGCCCACGGGAACGGATAGGGATTGTAGGGGAAGGTGGAGCCCCACACCGAGGTACAGCCGGTGGCGTTGATCATGCCCATATCGGCCCGGCCGCGGCGGCCCGTGCCTTCGATGTACTGCCACTTGAGGTGCCGCAGCTTCGCCAGCAGGCCGGTCACCCATTCCAGCCAGCGCGGATCGATGGGGCTGGATACGCGCGCCGCATCGAGGCTGGCGGTCAGCCGGGCCAGTGTCAGGTCGGCATCCTGGTGGGCGTCCACCGCCGCCAGGATGGCTTCCGGGTCGCCGAGATCCAAGGTTTCGGCCAGCTTCAGGCGTATGTGCCGCTCCAGATCGGCGATGAGCTTGTCGATCTTCTGTACCTGGCTCCTGACACGCGGCTGCATCAGTGCCGTGACGGTGGCAGTAAACAGGTGAATGGCGGTCTTCTCGCCGCAGCCGATGCAGGCGCCGTCGCCGCAGACCATGGAGTCGTAGCTGCGCTTGTCCAGCAGCAGCGTCTCCAGCGCACCGATGCGCTGATCGATGTCGTCGATGCGGATGAACTCGGGCGAGGTGGTGGGCAGGTCCAGCCACAGCTTCCAGTCCCGGCGCAGGCGCTCCACGCTCTGCGGTGTCTGCCGCACCGCCTCCAGGGCACCGTCGTCGCAGACGGCCACGCACTCCATGCAGCCCTTGCAGGTATAGGGATTGACGGTGATGGAGAACAACCCGCCGCTGCCGGGGGTCTTCTTCTCGCGCAGCGTGTGGTACGGCCGGGTCAGGGAGAAGCGGAAGCCGCCCAGATCCTCGCGGAACCAGGCGAACTCCGTCTCCAAGGCCGTTCTCGCCTCGCCTTCCAGGCCCGATTCCACCACGGTGTCGGCGATAGCGTGGTCCACCAGGGCATCCACGTCCGCGCCTTCGCCCAGCGGAGAGAGCGACTCACGCAGCTTGCGCGCCGCGGTGCGCGCCGCGCGCGGCAGGTGCTCGAGCTTGCGGCCCTGCTTCTCCAGACGCTTGAGCAGGGTGCTGACCACCTGGTCGATCGAGCTGACCAGCCCCGGGATGGCGCTGTCGGGGCAAACCGTGTAGCAGTCGCCGCAGCCGGTGCACTTCTCGGGGATCCAGGCCGGGTGCTCGAAGCGGATCTGGGTCATGTCGCGGAACACGCCGCTGGCCGCCGGAATCAGGCTCATGGCCATGAACGGATCGACCAGGTTGTCGTTGCCCTTGCCGCTCACGTAGAAGCTGCCGGTCTGCTCCCAGAAGCGGTGCACGTCCGTGGCCGGCATGCGGCTGGTGGGCTGGAGCTTGAGCACGCCGGGCAGCATGCTGTCGCGCGCCGGTGCGGCAACGGCGACGGCCCCGAGGGGTCTGTCGGTGATCTCGCGCGCCTCGTCGAAGCCGCGGCGTACCACCCGCAGATTGTCCTCGACCACCCGCGCGCCCTTGCCGCCGAACTTCGACTGAAGCTGATCGCGGATGGCGGCGAACAGCGTGTCCTCGGTGAGGTTGGCGCTGCGCATCATGTCGGAGGCGGCAAAGAACGCGCCCTGGAAGGCGATACCCTGCATGCGGAATTGCAGCTCGGGGTTCGACGCCTCCTCGCGCGCGATGCGGAAGCCGTCCAGGTAGAACACGCGGATGGCGCGGTCCAGCATGTAGCGCTGGGCATGCACGGGGAAGCTGCGCCAGACCTCGGCCGGATCGGTCAGCTCGCTCTGTATGATGAACACACCGCCCTTCTTCAGCCCTTTCAGCGGATTGGAATGACTGAAGACGTTGGGGTCCGGT
>CAYWTP010000367.1:0-3481 GCA_964461215.1 uncultured Ectothiorhodospiraceae bacterium
TCTGGTCAGGGTGGCCCGGCTGGAGTTCGAGGCTCCCGATCTCCAGCGCTTCCCCTGCCTGCGGCTGGCCCGCGAGGCGGCCGCCGCGGGCGGCAACGCGCCCACCGTGCTCAACGCCGCCAACGAGGTGGCGGTCGAATCCTTCCTGGACCGCTCCCTGTCCTTCACCCAGATCCCGCGGATTATCGAAGCCACGCTGGCGCGCCAGCCGTGGCGGGAGGCTGACAGCATGGAGACGGTCCTGGCCGATGATGCGGCTGCCCGGATGGTGGCTTGGGAAGAGATCGCCCGCGCTACCGTGAGCAGGCCGTGACCTATGCAGGAATCGTGTTCCCTGTGCTCTCCGTGTCCCCCATGGTGGATCCTCGTGTAGACAGCTTGTAACCCTATGGACATATTGCAATCTCTGCTGGCCTTCATCGTTGCCCTGGGGCTGCTGGTCACGGTCCACGAAGCGGGGCATTTCCTGGTCGCCAAGCGCCTGGGTGTCAAGGTGCTGCGCTTCTCGGTGGGCTTCGGCAGGCCTCTGTGGTCCCGCCGCGCCGGGCCGGATGAGACCGAGTACGTGGTTGCGGCAGTGCCTCTGGGCGGCTACGTCAAGATGCTGGACGAGCGCGAAGGGGAGGTGGCGCAGGAAGAGCTGCCGCGGGCGTTCAACCGGCAGAGCCTGTGGGTGCGCACTGCCGTGGTGGTAGCCGGTCCAGTGGCCAACTTCCTGTTCGCCATCGTGGCCTACTGGGTTATGTTCATGCTGGGCGTCGGTGGACTCAAGCCCATCGTAGGGCAGGTGACCCCCGACTCGCCGGCCGCCCGGGCCGGCCTGGAGCGCGGCGACGAGATCGTGTCTGCGGCGGGTCAGCCCGCCGTAACCTGGGAGGGCGTGGTCCAGACCGTGATCCGCAAAGCCCTGGATGGCCAGTCGGTGAGCCTGCAGGTGCGCGACGTCAGCCACCGCCTGCACTTGGCGCGCCTGGATCTGTCGGGGATCGGGGTTGACGACATCGCCCGCGGGGGATTCTTCGAACGGCTGGGTGTCCAGCCTCTGCGGCCCACCTTGCCGCCGGTCATCGGACGCCTGGAGCACGGCGGGGCGGCCGAGCGCGACGGGCTGCAGCCGGGAGACCGTATCCTACGGGCCGACGGCAAGCCCGTGGACGACTGGCGGGACTGGGTGGAGTACGTCAGAAGCCACGGGGGGACGACCACCCCGGTGGAGGTGCGGCGCAAGGGGGGGGTGGTGACTCTGCTTCTTCGCCCTGATGTGGTGCAGGAGAATGGCACCGCCATCGGCCGCATCGGGGCAGCGGTCTCCACCGAGGGCGCCGAGTTCGAGGACTTCTATGCCGTGGAGCGCTACGGGCCGCTGACCGCGGCTGCGAGGGCGGTCGGCAAGACCTATGCGGTCACCTCCCTGACCCTGGACATGCTATGGAAGATGCTGCTGCTGGAGGTTTCCGTGGACAATCTCAGCGGCCCTATCAGCATCGCCCGTTATGCCGGCGATTCGGCCAAGATCGGCCTGTCCCGCTTCATGGAATTCCTGGGCATCGTGAGCGTGAGCCTCGGCATACTCAACCTTCTGCCCATACCGCTACTGGATGGCGGGCACCTGATGTATTACCTTATAGAGCTTTTCAAGGGCAGGCCGGTTTCCGAAGACGTACAGGTTCTCGGCCAGCGGGTGGGTCTCGCTATCCTCGCGGGGCTGATGGGGCTGGCTTTCTTCAACGACTTGGCGCGGCTGCTGGGATGAGCCTGGGCGCATCGGGCTTGCCGTGACATCGTCAGTCCGTGCTTGGGGGGATGCACCAGCCGGGTGTATCGGGCACAGGGCCGCGACGCCTCCGGGTCAAGGGCCATAAGGAACAGCATACAATAATATGTGTACGCGCATTGGGGTACTCGCCGGACTGCTTCTGCTAGGCTTGCTCTGGATCCCGGCATCCAACGCGGGGGAGCCGTTCGTCGTCCAGGACATCCGGGTCGAGGGTCTGCAGCGCATATCGCCCG
Organism: uncultured Ectothiorhodospiraceae bacterium; assembly: GCA_964461215.1. Taxonomy (GTDB): domain Bacteria; phylum Pseudomonadota; class Gammaproteobacteria; order JAABTG01; family JAABTG01; genus CAYWTP01. Next base: position 2,011 of record CAYWTP010000367.1, read on the forward strand.
GAACGGTGTTCAACTACCTGCCGATCAAGGTGGGGGAGACTCTGTCCGACAAGCGGACCGGCGAAGCCATCCGGGCCTTGTTCAAGACCGGCTTCTTCAAGGACGTGCGCTTGGAGCGGGACGGCAACGTGCTGGTGGTATCGGTGGTCGAGCGGCCGTCCATCTCCAGCATCAAATTCGAGGGTAACAAGGCACTGGAGACCGACAAGCTCAAGGATGCCCTCAAGGAGAAGGGGTTCTCGGAGGGACAGGTCTTCGACCAGTCCGTGCTCGAGCACACGGAGCAGGATCTGCGGCAGCTCTATTTCAGCCTCGGGCGTTACGGAGCCAAGGTACAGACGACGGTCACTCCGCTGGAGCGTAACCGGGTGGCCATCACCTTCGACGTATCCGAGGGCGTGGTCGCCCGCATCAAGGAGATCAACGTCGTTGGCAATCAGACCTTCGACGAGGGCGATCTGCGCGATCTCTTCCAGCTATCGAGCACCGGCTGGCTGTCCTTCGTCACCAAGGACGACCAGTACTCCAAGCAGAAGCTGGCCGGTGATCTCGAGACTCTGCGCTCCTACTACCTGGACCGCGGCTTCATCAATTTCAACATCGACTCGACCCAGGTCTCCCTGACGCCGGATAAGAAGAGCGTGTACATCACCATCAACATCACGGAAGGGGAACGCTTCAAGGTCGGCAAGCTGCGGCTGGCGGGGGATCTGGTGGTGCCGCAGGCAGATCTATTCAAGCTCATCGACATCAAGCCGGGCGAGATCTTCTCCCGCAAGAAGGTCACCGAGACCACCAGTGCCATCGTGGAGCGGCTGGGCGACGACGGCTATGCCTTTGCCAACGTCAACGCCATACCGGATATCAACGACGAGAAGAAGGAGGTGGCTCTGACCTTCTTCGTGGACCCCGGCAAGCGGGCCTACGTACGCCGCATCAATTTCAAGGGCAACACCAAGACTGCCGACGAGGTTCTGCGGCGCGAGATGCGCCAGCTTGAAGGGGCATGGATATCCACCTCCAAAGTCAAGCGTTCCAAGGAGCGCCTGGAACGTCTGGGCTTCTTTGAGGACGTGAACGTGGAGACGCCTGCGGTGCCGGGTACCACGGATCAGGTGGATGTGAACTTCACGGTCACCGAGCGGCCCTCCGGTAATCTGTTGGCCGGCCTGGGCTACTCCCAGTCGCAGGGAATCGTGTTCAATGCCAGCGTCACCCAGCAGAATTTCCTCGGCACCGGCAAGCGTGTTTCCTTTGCCTTCAACAACAGCCAGGTAACGCAGGTCTACTCCCTGTCCTACGACAATCCGTATTACACCATCGACGGAATCAGCCGCGGCTTCGATGTCTACAAGCGCCGGACCAACGCGGCGGATGCAAACATCGCGGACTACATCACGGACAAGCTGGGTGGGGACGTCAACTTCGGTATTCCGCTCAATGAATTTGACCGGGTGACTGTGGGGCTCGG
>CAYWTP010000368.1:0-3474 GCA_964461215.1 uncultured Ectothiorhodospiraceae bacterium
CCTCTGGAGGCGCTTTATGACAACAAAGGGTAACGAACGGGATCTGAAGCGGCTCGCGACCATGCGCTTGAGCCGCGCTTACGAGGAGGCGCTGGTGGAGCGGCAGCGCCAGGGCGCCCCCGGCACCTGCACCAGCGTGGGCCAGGAGGCCTGCGCCGTCGGGGTGATGGAGGCCCTGGAGCCCCGGGACCGCATCCTGAGCAACCACCGTAGCGCCTCCCACCTGCTCGCCCGAGGCGCCGATCCGGGCCGGCTGGTGGCCGAGGTGCTGGGCCGCGCCGACGGCTACTGCGGCGGCTGCAGCGGCAGCCTGCACATCTCGGTGGCGGAGTTGGGCGTAGTGCTCACCTCCACCATCGTGGGCGGCGAGCTGTCCATGTCCACCGGTGTGGCCCTGGCCCAGTCCATGGGCCAGGGTGAGCCGGGCGCCGTCACCGCGGTGTTCTTCGGCGACGGCGCGGCCTGCGAGGGTATCTTCCACGAGTCCCTCAACCTTGCCGTACAGTGGCGCCTGCCGCTGCTGTTCGTCTGCGAGAACAACCAGTGGCAAGCCTTCGTGCACCGGTTGGAGACCATGGGCGACGAGTCCATCCGCGACTGGGCCAGCGGCCACGGGCTGCCGGTGGCGGTGGTGGACGGCAACGACGTGCAGGCCGTGTCCGAGGCCGCCCGGGCCGCGGTGACCCGCATCCGCGCCGGCGACGGCCCGCAGTTCCTGGAGCTGCGCACCTACCGCCTGCGTGGCCACTTCGAGCCCGATGACCAAGCCTACGTGGACGGCGACGAGCTGGCCAGCTGGCGCAGCCGCGATCCGATCACCCTGCTGGAGCAACGACTGCGGGAACAGGGCTGCGACGCCGCCACCCTGGCCGGGATCGAGGCCGACGCCCGGGAGCGCATCAACCAGGCCGTGGCCTTCGCCCAAAACAGCCCCTGGCCCGAGCCCGCGACCCTGACCCGCCACGTCTATGCCGGCGAGGAGGTATCATCATGAGCACGATGACCGCTGAACAGGCCATCCACCGCGCCCTGGCAGAGGAGTTGGAGCACGACGGCCGGGTGCTGCTGATGGGCGAGGGAGCGGCCACCAAGCACCACGACCTGGTGGAGCGCTTCGGCTCCGAGCGGGTGCGCAACACGCCCTTGTCCGAAGCCATCATCGCCGGAACCGCCGTTGGCGCCGCGGCGAGTGGCCTGCGCCCGGTGGCGGACCTGCTGTTCGCGCCCTTCCTCGCCTATGCCATGGACGCCCTGATCAACAGCGCCGGCAAGCTGCGCGCCATCTCCGGCGGCCAGTTCTCCTTCCCGCTAGTGATCATGGGCATGACCGGCACCGGCTGGTGCATCGGCGGCCAGCACAACCACAACCTGGAAGCCGTGTTCGTGCACGCCCCCGGCCTCAAGGTGGTGATGCCCTCACGGCCGGCGGACTTCCACGGCCTGCTGAAGGCGGCCATCCGCGACCCCGATCCGGTGCTGTTCTTCATCGACATGGCCTTGCTGTACGGGGAGGGCGAGGTCCCCGACGATCCCGGGCACCTCATCCCCCTGGGCCGGGCCGAGATACTCCGCAGCGGCGGCGACGTCACCCTGGTGGGTTACGCCAAGACCGCGGGCGTGTGCGAGAAGGCCGCCGTTGCCCTGGCGGAACAGGGGGTGGAGGCCGAGGTCATCGACCTGCGCAGCCTCAAGCCCCTGGACCGGGACGCGGTGCTGGCCTCGGTGCGCAAGACCGGCCGGCTGGTGGTGGTCACCGAGGCCAGCGGCCTGTGCGGCGTGGCGGCGGAGATCGCCGCCCTGGCGGCGGACCAGGCATTCACCGCCTTGCGTGCGCCGGTGCTGCGGCTCACCGGCCCGGATGCCCCCGCCGCCGCCTCCTGGGCACTGGAACAGGCCGCGGTGCCGACCCCGGAACAGGTGGCCGCAGCGGTAACGGGCCTGCTCCAGGGGCCGTCGAATGTCTGAACGATTTTCAATTGAGAGGAAAGGGTCATGGCTTACACATCCGTCAGGCTGTCCGTCGCCGGACTGTTGGCCGTCAATCTCATCGGCCATGCAGGTACCCTCTGGTCCGCCACATCGAACAGCGACGATCCGCTGCTCGACCGCGGGCGGTATCTGGCACAGGTCGCCGGATGCAACGATTGCCATACCTCGGGTTACCTGATGAGCGGGGGCAAGGTGCCCGAGTCGGAGTGGCTCAAGGGAGACAGCTTCGGATGGCGCGGCCCCTGGGGCACAACCTATCCCCCGAACCTGCGTCTGTTCATGCAGGGCATGAGCGAGGACCAATGGGTCGAAACCTCCCGCAAGCTCAAGCGCCGCCCGCCCATGCCCTGGTATACGGTCAACATCATGCACGAGGACGATCTGCGCGCCCTCTACAGGTTCGTCGTTTCTCTGGGTGATCCGGGAGAGCCGGCTCCCGCCTTCCTGCCCCCCGGAGTAGAGCCGACGACGCCGTATGCCCTGTTCCCTTCACCGCCGAAGCAGAAGTAGGCTCACCGGCTACCGCACCGTCTCTGTCAGAGCCGGTGCGGTCGTACCGACCTCACAGGCACCATGTCCGCTCCTGACTTGTTACAGCCGGTCGATGGGCTGCGGCATCGGACAGCCAGCCATCTGAAATCCCTCTGCGGTTACGATATAGGGTACCGACGCTGAAGCTCAGCCACCGCGGGCTGGGCGAGCCGGTGGTCGCGCTCGCCCACAGTATCGGCATAGTTCTGCCCGGATATCTGCTACAAGGCGGAGACTGGCATGATCCGCTCCCCTGGCTGGTCAGTCTGCCGCTGGGGCTTGCCGTATTACCGGCCATTATCCTGTCCGGGATTCCCGATTACGACGCCGACGCTACGGACGGCAAGAATACGCTGGTGGTAAAGCTGGGAATCCGCGGTGCCCTGGGTGCAGCAACCTTTTTGCCGATTCTGACGATAGCAGCAGCGCTTGTCTGCCGGCAGCTGCCTGGCGTCGCCGGTGCGTACGGCTACTCGATTTATCTTGCCGTACCGCATGCCGCCTGGCTGATCTGGCAATTGGCGAAATATCTCCGGTACAGACGGGCGGCGGGGCGGATCACTGGGCTCATGGTGCCGGCGCTGACCTTTATCCTCTGGTTCGGCGCCATTCCACTGATCCGGCTTTGGTAGATGTTTTTTCAGAAATCGCCTGATCCACCGGGACAGTTCGAATCACCCCGGACGCTGGCCTGTATCCTGTTTCTTGCGATCGGCATGTCTGAGATCATGGTCGGGTGCAATACGGTCCCGCACCAATTGCTTCAGCTCCGTGATCTCGGGAAATCTCCCGCGGTCTTTGCGTGACCAAACCAGAGCTTCGTTTGCGCGGACCTCGAAGATGCCGCCCGTCCCCGGCTTCAGCGTGAGCTCGTAGATCTCCTCCTCGAACGTCGTCAGTAGCCATACCATTACCCACATCTCAACGGGGACAGAGTCGCAATGGGCTGGACAC
>CAYWTP010000369.1:0-3447 GCA_964461215.1 uncultured Ectothiorhodospiraceae bacterium
TGCTTTCAGACAGTTACGTATCGCCCTGGTAGCTCAGCAGGATAGAGCGTCCCCCCTCCTGAGGCCCCGCTGAGCCCCGCCGCCATTGGGCTGCAGCCGACTACATCGAAATTTGGCAGAACACCTGGGGCTCGGGCCCGGCCAGGTACCTCATCTTGCCGCTGGGGTCGTGCGCCGCCACAGCCGCCCGTGGTCCCGAATACTGACCCCAATCTCTGCAGCCCCAGCATGCAGGGGCAGGGCATGGGCGGCGCCGCGATGGAGGACAAAGGGCCGCGTTGTTCGGGAGGCAGGCAACGGCAAGCAGCCAATCATGTCCGGAGAGCTACGGCGAACGTGCCGTATCGGCCATGGCTTTCACGTGGGCGGCATCGCCATCGAGGTCTTCAAAGGCATAGGGATTGAGGAACTGGCGGCCCCACAGCAAGGCTCGATCTGTATCGCTGAGACCGGCTTCGGCACAGACGGCATCCCACTGATCGATAATGCGGGTGAGCTGGTGCTCGACGATGGCAATAGCCTGCTCGCGGGACAGAAGAAAATGCCCGGCAGCGTTCAGGCAGGACGCGATCCGGCTCATGCGATCGTCACCGGCAATCAGCATGGCTTGAGTGGCTTCGTTACCGGTCCGGCTTTGCGGGCAGATATCGTAGGCCGGGGTCAGGCGAAGCGTTTGCCCGTCCCAGAAGGCGGCGTGGTTACGGGCATGATCGTCGGTGTTGCCGCACAGGATGTTGAAAACGAGCCGTGAGTAGAGCTCGCGCAGCGTGGCGGATGCATCGGCAAAGCGATGGCGAATGAGTTCCGCGAGGTCCTCGTAGCTGGCATAGCGTGCCATCATCTCATCGAGCGCCAGCATGGTGAGCGCGGAAACCATGAGCTTGCGCTGCCACGCTGCGTCCGCATGCGCGCGGTCGAAGCGTTCAATCAGAAGCACGTCTTTGTGCAGGGAGCTGGTGAGTGAGACGCTCGCCACATTCAGCCCGCACAGGGCGGCCAGGCGCATGGCGACGAACTCGGCCTTGACGACACTGTAGAGATCGGTTGTCGATGAAAACTTGGCGATGTATTTCTTGTCGCCATCGTCGATCTGCGCTTTGGGCCGGGCACCGCCGAGGGATGTCCCGTGCTGCAGCGCTTGGTCGAGTTCCGGGCTTAACGGCATGCCCCTCTCGATGAAATCGGCGGCTTGCACAAGCTGCTCGAGGGAGGCGCTCTGCGCCGCGCGCGGCACATACTCGGTGGCCGAGCCCTGAAAATCCAGGGCGCCGGTGCGATCCGAGCCCGATTCCAGCAGGTAGCGCAGCTCGTCAAGCTGGGCCGGGTCCGCCTGCGCCCCTTTGGTTCCGAGCTTTCTGTTGGTGATGATGCGCCGCCCCCAGGCATCCGGCGAGCCGTCGCGGATGCACGCCGGCATGCTCAATCCGGGCAGCAAAGGAATCAGCCCGGGCCGCAACGGCAGCTCGGGCTCATAGAGCGCGATGGCGTTGTCGCGGGCAAGATAGCTCTTGCCGTAGTTGAAAATCAGGTGCTCGCCGTCAGCCGTCAGCTTGCCCGCCACGACCGGCTCGACAGCACCGGGCAGCCATGCCCAGACAAAGGCTTCGCTGTAAGGTGCTTTAGAAGTCATCATCCACCGACCTTCTGCGCTTGCGCACCGCGCTCGGTAACAAGGCCAGCTTGTCGTCGGTGCGGGCGATATGCGCGCCAAGCGAGCTGCGCTGCTCATCGAACAAGGCGACCCCGACCAACGCCGCCGCCTCTAGCACCAGCCCGAGGGCGACGCTCAGGTCGCCCTTCTCGATCTTCTGGAGCGTCGCCCGCGAGATACCGGCGCGCTCGGCCAGCTCGTGCTCGGTCCACCTGCGCTGCTTGCGCCCGAGCCGGATCTGCTTGGCCAGCAAGCTTGCCGCCTCGCGCGTGTACCGGGAATAGGTTCTCTGTCTTGCCATCTGACCCGCTCAAACTGACCACTAAAATAGTCACGACACCATTTAATGGCTAGTTTAGCAGACATCCCTTGAGCAGTGGGCTCGCGAATCAGGCCCTATACCGTGGGGTTGCAGCATTTCGAATGAGCGGGCTCGCCCTCCGCAGGCGAGCCCGAACGCAGCCCAGGGCCCGCTCGCGGCTCAAGGCGTCGCGCCATCACCACTCCGGCTGTTGATGCCGCGAAGGACGACTTGTACAATTGTCTCATGGATCTGGTGGCAGACAGCAACGTCTTCCTGGCCGTAGCCCTTAGTGAGCCGGAAAAGGCCGCCATTGTGCGTGTGACCCGTGGTGCCAGTATCAACGCGCCGGAGATACTGCCCTATGAGCTCGGCAACGCTCTCTCGGCGCTTTCCAAACGCGGTCGGCTCACACCGCAGGAAGCGCACGAAGCCCACCGGATCACGAGGCGGATCCCGGTCAGGCTGATGCCCGTTGACGTTGGAAAGGCACTGGATACCGCCCTCAGCTTCGGCATTTATGCCTATGACGCCTATTTTCTGGAGTGCGCCCAGGCCTTGAGCTGCCCGCTTCTGACCCTGGATCGGCGGATGCGACAGGTGGCCATGGAGCTCGGCATCAAGACGTTGGAGGACCCGCTATGAGAGTGTTCACCTATTCGGAAGCTCGCCAGAGCCTCGCGAAGCTGCTGGCGCTCGCCCAGAGCGAGGAGGTCCGGATCAAGCGAAAGGATGGGTCGGTCTTCGTCCTGCGCGCTCACAAGGACGGAAACGAATCACCGTTTGACGTGCCTGGCATCAAGACCAAGGCATCGACCGAGGACGTCCTTGAAGCTGTGCGCGATTCGCGTGCCCGCTGATGCGGCTGGGATCCGGCGTCAACGCCGAATAGCTTTGTTGTCCGTGGATCGCCGCGCTGTGGATTAGCTGCGAACCGGATCTTATAACTATCAAGCTCGAAGCGGCCCTCTCCCTCTAAGGAAAGCCCGGAAAGCCAGGACACCCACCGCTCTGTTGACTTTCGATGCCTGCGTTCTGTACTCGTTCTCAACGGATGCCTGACCCTTCTCATGGAGAACGAGCCCATGCCCCGAGCTCGCAGAGAGCTGGTTTCGCTAGCCGCGACCCCCTACTACCATTGCATCAGCCGGTGCGTCCGGCGCGCCTTTCTCTGGGGCGAAGACAGCCTGACCGGCAGGAACTACGCCCACGGAAAGCCAGGACACCCACCACTCTGTTGACCTTCGCTTCCAGCGTTCTATACTCGTTCTCAATGGATGCCTGACCCTTCTCATGGAGAACGAGCCCATGCCCAGAGCTCGCAGAGAGCTGGTTTCGCTGGCCGCGACCCCCTACTACCATTGCATCAGCCGCTGCGTCCGGCGCGCCTTTCTCTGGGGCGAAGACAGCCTGACCGGCAGGAACTACGCCCACCGCAAGCAGTGGGTCATCGACCGTCTGAGCGAGCTGGCCACCGTGTTCGCCATCGACGTGT
>CAYWTP010000370.1:0-3439 GCA_964461215.1 uncultured Ectothiorhodospiraceae bacterium
GTCTCCAAAACCGCAGGTTGGGGGTTCGATTCCCTCCTGGCCTGCCAATGTCGTATTGCTTGCGCGAACTTCTGCATACTCCAGCTTCAGCGTGTTGAGCTGCCCGCTATCCGGGCTCGCGCGCGGGACGCCGCAGACCCTCCGCAGACGAGGTATTCCGGAAAGCACGAACTAGGATGAGCGCGAAACTCGAAACTACTCCCTCCCGGCTCGACGGACCCAAGTGGGCGTTGGCCCTGGCTCTGGCCGGTGGTGCCATCGGCGCTTTCTACTATTTCGGGGACCAGTCCCTGTTGCTGCGGGTGGTCGGGCTGCTGGTGGCGGCAGGCGTCGCGGCAGCCATTCTGCTGCAGACCGAGAAGGGACGCGCGGCGTGGAGCTTCATGCGGGAGTCGCGTACCGAGGTGCGCAAGGTCGTGTGGCCTACGCGCAAGGAGACGGTACAGACCACTCTGGTCGTTATCGCGATGGTTAGCGTGGTGGCTGTGTTCATGTGGGCGCTCGATATGCTGCTGGCGTGGATCGTCCACAGCGTAATCGGGCACGGAGGCTAGATGGCGATGGCCAAGAGGTGGTATGTCGTGCATGCCTACTCCGGGTTCGAGAATCAGGTCGTGCGCATGCTCAAGGACCGCATTCAGCGTGGCGGCATGGAGGATCTGTTTGGAGAGATCCTGGTGCCCACCGAGGAGGTGGTCGAGATGCGCGACGGACAGAAACGGCGCAGCGACCGCAAATTCTTCCCGGGCTATGTGCTGGTGCAGATGGAGATGAACGACGATACCTGGCACCTGGTGAAGAGCGTACCCAAGGTCATGGGATTCATCGGCGGCAGCAGTGACCGCCCCGCCCCTATTACCGAGAAGGAGGCCGAGACCATCCTGCAACGGGTCCAGGAAGGCGCGGAGAAACCCCGGCCGAAGGTCCTGTTCGAGCCTGGTGAGGTGGTGCGCGTTATTGACGGTCCCTTCAATGACTTCAACGGCGTGGTGGAAGAGGTCAACTACGAGAAGAGCAAGCTGCGGGTGGCCGTCTTTATCTTCGGCCGGTCCACGCCGGTGGAGCTGGATTTCGGGCAGGTGGAAAAGGAGTAGGAGCAAGCTTGCTCGCGACTCCTTAGCGGGAAGATTAGCGGCCAAGGCCGTTCCTACAGGCTGGTTTTGATATTCCGGGGAGCCGCGAGGCGTTTGTACCCGAAGCAGAGGTTTAGATGGCCAAGAAAGTCCAAGCTTACGTCAAGCTGCAGGTGCCGGCCGGTCAGGCCAACCCCAGCCCGCCGGTGGGGCCCGCTCTGGGTCAGCACGGCGTGAACATCATGGAGTTCTGCAAGGCGTTCAACGCCCAGACCCAGAGCCAGGAGCAGGGACTGCCTCTGCCGGTGGTGATTACGGTCTACAGTGACCGCAGCTTCACCTTCATTACGAAGACTCCTCCGGCATCGGTGCTGTTGCGCAAGGCGGTGGGCCTTCCCAAGGGCAGCAGCAACCCCAATACCCAGAAGGTCGGCAAGGTCACGCGCGCCCAGCTCGAGGAGATCGCGCAGACCAAGATGCCCGATCTGACGGCTGCCGATCTGGATGCTGCCGTCAAGACCATAGCCGGCAGTGCGCGCAGCATGGGATTGGAAGTGGAGGGCTGACGGCCATGGCAAAGTTGACCAAACGTAAGAAGAGCTTCCGCGAGAAGGTTGAGGCCGGGAGGCTGTACCCGATTGGCGACGCCTTTTCACTGATCAAGGACCTGGCGTCGGCCAAGTTCGATGAATCCGTGGAGGTGGCGGTGAACCTGGGGGTGGACCCGCGCAAGTCCGATCAGGTGGTGCGCGGTGCGACGGTGCTGCCGCGCGGCACCGGCAAGGCGGTACGGGTGGCCGTGTTCGCACAGGGCGCCAACGCCGAAGCCGCCAAGGCTGCCGGGGCCGACGTGGTCGGCTTCGAGGAACTGGCCGCCGAGGTCAAGGCGGGGCGAATGGATTTCGACGTGGTGATTGCCAGCCCCGACGCCATGCGTGTGGTGGGCCAGCTCGGACCGATACTGGGCCCGCGGGGCCTGATGCCGAACCCCAAGGTGGGTACCGTGACTCCCGATGTGGCAGGGGCCGTGAACAATGCCAAGGCCGGCCAGGTGCGCTACCGCACGGACAAGGCGGGGATCATTCATTGCAGCATTGGCAAAGTTTCCTTCGAGGTTGATGCACTGCTGGAGAACCTCAACGCACTGCTGGCGGACCTGAACAAGGCCAAGCCTTCCACGTCCAAGGGCGTGTATATGCAGAAGGTCGCGGTCTCCAGCACCATGGGGCCGGGTATTGGAGTGGACAAGTCCAGCCTGTCCGTGTAGCGGTCAGTCGCTGGAGCTGTTGCAGGCTTTGGGCTGCCGGGGCGACCCGGCGGCCGTCAAAGACCGCAGGCGTGCCGTAACACCGGCGCTCAATCGGCATGGGAACCATGCCGGCCTGCGCAGACGGTGCCGCCCGAAACAGGTGTATTCCTGAGTCAGGCCGCCGTACGGGTGGAGAGGTGGTACACCTCTCCGAGGTGGAATCGAGCGGAAGCGGGACTCCCGACTCCCCGCTCGCCAGGAGGTGAGTAGATTGCCATTTAACCTGGAACAGAAGAAGGCGGTGGTTGCCGAGGTCAGCGAGGTGGCCGGCAGTGCGTTGTCGGCCATCGCGGCGGACTACAGGGGTCTGAGCGTCGCGGACATGACCAAGCTGCGGGTGCAAGCCCGTAACAACGGCGTCTATCTGCGCGTGGTGCGCAACACGCTGGCGCGAAGGGCCGTCGCAGGCACGCCGTTCGAGTGCATGCAGGATGGCATGGTCGGACCCTTGGTTCTGGCGTTCTCCCAGGAGGATCCCGGCGCGGCCGCGCGGGTCATCGGGGATTTCGCCAAGACCAATGACAAGCTTCAGGTCAAGCTGGTCGCCCTCGGCGGTAAGCTCCTGCAGCCCTCCGACGTGTCGCGGCTGGCCAAGCTGCCCACCAAGGAGCAGGCGCTGGCGATCCTCATGGGTGTGATGAAGGCGCCCGTGGAGAAGCTCGTGCGCACCCTGGCCGAGCCGCATGGGAAGCTGGTACGCACCATTGCCGCCATCCGCGACCAGAAGCAGGCCGCATGAGCCGACCGACTCATTCAACTTAAGCAAGCTCAGGAGCACATCATGGCTGTCAGCAAAGAGGAAATTCTGGAAACCATCGCCAACATGAGCGTCATGGACGTCGTGGATCTGATCTCGGCGATGGAAGAGAAGTTCGGCGTTTCGGCAGCCGCCCCGGTTGCGGTGGCGGCTGCTCCGGCCGGCGACGCAGGTGCCGCGGCTGCCGAAGAGCAGACCGAGTTCAACGTCGTCATGACCAGCTTCGGCGCCAACAAGGTGACGGTGATCAAGGCCGTGCGTGCCATCACCGGTCTGGGTCTGAAGGAGGCCAAGGACATG
>CAYWTP010000371.1:0-3429 GCA_964461215.1 uncultured Ectothiorhodospiraceae bacterium
CAGAAGGCCTGCATTAACCTTAGCACGAGCACGATGAAGACGACGATATTCAGAATGTTCTTGATCTTTCGGTCCATGGGTATGTAGACATTGACGAGCCAAAGCAGTATCCCAACCACGATCAAGACGACGATCAAGTTAATCAAAGGCATGCGGGTTCTCCTGTCAGATCATTAGCGTGGCACAGCGATGAACTCTTGCGCTTGAATTGATTGGTCAGCGCTGCCCTCAGCACGCTCTGTGTACCTTAGGGCGACAGACGAATCAGGACGGACGGCATTGTGCGTCCGTCCTGATTCCTGATGCGTCCTACCGATTGATTTTGGAAATCTTCGTTCCCTCGATGCTGACCCCGGCCATCAACCCCTGCTGACTGAAGATAAACGCATAGGCGTCGTCCTTGAGCGAGGACGTCGAAAGATTCTTCGCCACCCCCTCGTCAACCACGACCACCGTAGGTCCGACGCCGAGCTCCCATCCCCTGGACGTCTTGAGGTAGCGGACCGCCGCGTCCGTCATCAGGAATACGGCATATCCGTAGGACTGGGCGCCGACTTGCAGACCCCAGGAGCCGGTGACGGAGTTGTAGTAATCGACGACCTTCGAGCCCTCTATCAACTCACCTTCGCCATAGCTGCCGCCGAACACGAGGCCAGCCTTCACGATATTCGGGAAGACCAGCACAGCCTTGGCGGTATCCGAAAGTGTCTTGGCCAGAGGCTCGGCGTCATAGAGCGTCTGCAAGGCCTGCAGGGAATCCTTGTCCAAATCCGCGGCGGTTGCCGCACTTGCTTGATACATCACGCTCATCGAGACGATCGATGCCATCGCGAGCATAACTGCGAGTAGCCTGCCTCGTACGCTGTACATGTTGCTGCTCCTATCTGTCTTGACTGTCACGCAGAATCCAACCGGCCCAATAGCCCCTGACACCTACCTCATGTCGCGGCCGATACTTCACCGTTCGTGCACCTTGCCCAGCGACGACCTGCAAAAGGGGCAGTGTGACAGCGGCCTGGTCCAATTACCGAGATTGCATTGAAACTCCCGATACAAAAGTGACAATAGCTTCAGTGACTAAGCGCTGTCTGTACGCTGACGCACATAGCACTCCAGTGCCCCGCGGGACATTGCAACGTGCGGCGACGTACACCTCACGTAGAGGATACCGGCGAGGCAGAGAGCTACTTCAAGATTCGGGCGTAGGTCGCCTTGTCGGCCGAATAACACCCGCAGGCAGCGGCTTCCAGGTTGCCGCCGTCGAGGATCCTGATGTCCCCGCGGCTATAGCGGATGAGTTTGCTATCTTGCAGCGACCTGGCGGCCTTGGTGACACTTACGCGGCGCACGCCCAGCATGTAGGCCATGAATTCCTGCGTGAGCTGAAACTCGTCGGAATGCGCCCGGTCCCTCGTCATCAAGAGCCAGCGGGCGAGGCGTGCTTCCACAACATGAGCGCGGTTACAGACCGCCGTTTGCGCGAGCTGGCTCATCACCACGTAGAGGTAGCGCTTCAGCAGACCCTCCAGCGCCCGGCTCTGCCCGACCTCGCGCAGAAACTGCGCTGCGTCCATGCGCCTGGCCGGGCCTGCGCCCTGGACCAAGGCATGAAGTGGCCACACCTTTACCCCGAGCAAGAGGGAAGCCCCGAGCATACCTTCGTCGCCGATCAACCCCACCTCCACGTTGGCGCCGCGCTCTGTCGGCGTCGTCAGCAAGATGAAGCCCACCGTCGGAAAGTAGACGTTGCGGACCGGCTCGCCCGGCTCGGCCAGGACCTCCGCAAACGCCAGATCGACCGGCTCGCACCCGGCCAGAAAGCGCTGACGGTCCTTGCGCGGCAAGGCGGCAAGCAGTCGATTGACAGCCGGTACGGACTTGCGATGCGACACGGAGACTCTCTTATAGTATTGGGAGAACCCCGACAACAGGCGCCCGGAGAAGCAGCAGCGGACGTCCGATGTCGGATGCCGACCCGGGAAGAGCGGCTTCCCCGGGAAGGGCACGTTAGAAGTATGGTGCAACGATTACTTGCTGTCTGGGCGCTAGCGCACATAACACGCCAGCCGGCCGACGTGGCGTGCAACGCACCGTTCCGTGGGCCTCGGCAAGCCGGTGGGCGAGCCCCGTAGCGGCGGGCGAGAGGCGTTTAGCCACAGTTGGCGCACAGATGCGGCCCTACCGGCAGGAGGGCATTTTCCGGCCAACCCCCCACGCGCTTGGCCGCAAGGGGCCGGCGGCAGAAGCCGCCGCCATGACCGCAGTGTGTGCCAGCAGACAGACGGCGAGAGGGGCTCGGCACAATGCTGGTTTGACTTCTCGTAGATGCGCCAGCCCTCCATGAACCCCCAGTCCACGCATGCAGCCGCCAATAAGGACGCCCCATATCCGGTACCTGAGACCAGCCATCCGGTTGCCGTTCACCTCCCGGTAGACGCGCGGGGCCTGGCGCTTGGGGTAATAGCGACAGTCGCCTTGGTGTTCGCACTGGACTGGGCACAGAAGTTTCTCGTCCCCCTGTTGCTCGGAGTCTTCTTTGCCTACACCCTGAACCCACTCGTTGGCGGGCTGGAGCGGCTCAGAATTCCGCGAGTACTGGGCACAGGCCTGGTAATCGTGACCGTCGTTTGCGCACTGGTTCTAGGCAGCTATTCGTTGCGTGGGCAGATGCAGACGATAATCGTGCAGCTGCCCGTAGCGGCGAGCAAATTGTCCGCAGCGTTCGCCAGCCTGCGCGATGATCCGGGCGGCAATATGCAGACGATGCAAAACGCCGTTGGCGAGATGGAAAAGGCGACCAGTCAGAAGGCGGGTATTCCATCTGACCAGCGGCAGCACGCGGCCCACGTCGTCATCGACACACCAGGGTTCAAGCTTGGCGACTTCATGTGGGCCAGCTCCGTAGGAGCCGCGGGCGTCGTGGGACAAGCGGCAATGGTGATCTTTCTGGTCTTCTTCCTGCTGGTGGGAGGCGATACCTTCAAGCGAAAGCTGGTGCGGCTCGCCGGGCCCTCCCTGTCGAGGCAGAAGATCACGGTCGCCGTCCTCGATGACATCAACGAATCCATCCAGAAGTATATGTTTATGCTGTTTGCGACGAATCTGCTTCTGGGGCTGCTGGTTTGGGCCGCGTTCCGCTGGATCGGCTTGGAGAACGCGGGAGCGTGGGCGGTCACGGCTGGCCTGGTGCATATAATTCCTTACCTTGGCCCCGCATTCGTCGCAGCAGCAACCGGAATGGCTGCCTTCATGCAATTCGACTCGTTTTCGATGGCGTTGCTGGTCTCGGGAACATCGCTGCTGATCGCCGTGATCGTGGGACCCCTCGTCACAACCTGGATGACGGGGAAGATTGTCAGGATGAATGCCGCGGCCGTGTTCATCTCGCGGCTGTTCGGGGGGTGGCTGGGGGGCGTGTGGGGCATGTTG
>CAYWTP010000372.1:0-3419 GCA_964461215.1 uncultured Ectothiorhodospiraceae bacterium
GATGCGCACCGGCTTGTGGTAGCGGCAAGCGTCCTCGATCATGGACGCGAACTGGGTGTCGCGCTTGGCGCCGCGGCCTACGTTGCCGGGATTGATCCGATACTTGTCCAACGCCTGGGCGCAGTCGGGATACCGGGCCAGCAGCTTGTGGCCGTTGAAGTGGAAGTCACCCACCAGGGGGACGTGCACGCCTGCGGTTTGGAGACGCTCGAGGATGCGGGGCACCGCGGCGGCAGACTCTTCGTTGTTCACTGTCACGCGCACCATCTCGGAGCCGGCTCGTGCCAGGGAGGCAATCTGGGCCGCCGTGCCATCCACGTCCGCCGTGTCCGTGTTGGTCATGGACTGCACCACTACGGGGGCGCCGCCGCCAATGGTAACGTGGCCCACTCGCACGGGCGCGGTGGGGTGACGCAGGGGAGGAGAGACCTTGTCGAGCATTGGCGCACTACCGCGTAGGAGGTCAGAGAACGCCATTTTACCTCAGGCGTGAGCCGAGAGCCGTGCAACGTTCGGAAGGCATGAGGGCCTATCCAGGCTACGCGGTGGATATTGGCGGCGCTCCCGCCGAGGCCTTCCCAAAACCCGCGTGGGCTGGCCAAGCTCGCCGTTTATGGCCTTATGCGGCCAGCTTCGCTATGCTCGCGCCAGCGACCGCAACCATACGGTAATTGCCCGGCCCTCGTGAGACAACAATCCATGCCAGTCGACCTGTTCAGCGTCAAGGCGCCCCTGCTCATCCGCCTGCCCACCGGTGAGCGGCGGGTGATAGCCGAGGTGTTTCCCCATCCCATGGGGCTGCTGTACTTCGACCTCTACTGGCACGATGCCGAGCCGGAGACGGCCATCCACGTGGTGGAGGGAGAGATTCGGGGGGACGGCCCGTGGAAGGTCGGAAGCTGCGTGATCAGCGTACTGGGCTGCCACAACACGGACCCCGAGGCGGCCGACTATGCCGCCTGGCAGGACTACCTGGCCCAGCACGGCGAGAAGAAGTACCCCCCTCGACAGATGGTACGCGCCATCGCCCGCTGGCTGGGCGCAAGCGTATGACGCCTCCTGCATCCAGCCCGCAGCCTCTCCAGGCCACCCGCTCTCGCCAGCCTATGTCCACCAAGTCCTACCCGCCAGCCCCCCGCGCTGCCGTAGGCGCCGTCGTGATCCACGAGGGCCGAGTGCTGCTGGTAAGGCGCCGGGATCCTCCCAACCAGGGCCAGTGGGCCATCCCGGGCGGCAGCGTGCGCCTGGGCGAGAGCCTCCAGACGGCCGCCGAAAGGGAGATCCGGGAGGAAACGGGCATACGGATCCGGGCGGGAAAGCCGGTATACATCTTCGATGTCATCGATCGGGACCCTGAAGGCAGGGTCCGCTACCACTACGTGATCACAGACTTGGAAAGTGAGTACGTGGAAGGAGAGCCGGCCCCGCAGGACGATGCCCTGGAGGCCCGTTGGCTGTCACCCGCGGACCTGGATCTGCTCCCAGTGAACGCCACTACCCGGGATCTGCTGTGCAACGTGTTGGGGTTTGGAGGCGTGAAGCGTGAAGCGTGAAGAAGTCACCACAAAGGACACAAAGAACTGTTCGCGTTGGATTCCGAGTTGTGCCGCGGTGGGTTTGGGATTAACCCGAGAGTGAGCATTTGCTATCACGTAAGACGCAGGTATCTGATAGTTGACACAGCCAAGCGCAATCCCGTTCTTGCCTCTCCCTCTTGCCCCGTTAGCCGCGCCGAGCATCGCAGCCGAAGGCGGAATCTGCCCGACAGGGGGGCCGCATGGATGCGGCCCGTCGCTGACGGACCTACGAAATTGAAGGGATCTTTAGCCGCTAGGCAGGAGGACATGGCGAAGTGGGCGGCCCGTCGCCGACAGGACAGGAACGGCCGGTAGGCCACGAACACACGCCAAGCCGTGCGACAACCCTTCGCGGGCTAACGCCCGCTCCTACGTGAAATTTCGCGCACCGGACCGCCGCCATGGCCGGGACTCCCTGCTCCCCGCCTACTCATGCCTCAAGGCTAACGCCTCACGCTCATCCCGTCGCGAAGTGCATGACGAGCTGCACCACGCCGACGATGAGCAGGACGAACAGGACGACGGCGATCAAGCCTGCGATGATGAATTGGTGAGGCTTGCCCTTGGAGAAGTCTTCGATGCGCCGCTCGTTCTTCTGCACGCCGAACCAGGCGGCGACGACACTCGTCAGGATCCGCCAGACCGAGAGACCGTCCTCGGCCCCCTTCTGCTGTTCAGCCACGACTGACTCCGGATTGATTTGGAAAGACTTAGCAGGATAGCACAGCCGGGGCGGGAGCCGGGACGCCCACTGCCGGGCCTGAGTAAGCGGGGCAGGCGTGACCTGCCGCCGTCGGGAACGGTGCCGGGCCAAGCGCTGCCAGCACATGCTCCTCGCTGATATGATGTCCGCTCGGTAGTGACGGCCCGCCGCTGGCCAGCTTCAATCCGGGGCGTATCCATGCTCGATAGACTAAAGGAAGACGTGAACAGCGTGTTCGGCCGGGATCCGGCCGCACGCGGATTCTTCGAGGTCATCACCACCTACCCCGGGGTTCATGCCCTACTGTGGCACCGCCTGAACCACCGGCTGTGGCAAGCCGGGCTGAAGTGGCTGGCGCGCTGGCTGTCCACCCTGGCCCGCTGGCTGACGGGCATCGAGATCCACCCCGCCGCCAGTATCGGCCGGCGCTTCTTCATCGACCACGGCATGGGCGTGGTTATTGGCGAGACGGCGGAGATCGGCGATGACTGCACGCTCTACCACGGGGTCACCCTGGGCGGAACCACCTGGGAGAAGGGCAAGCGCCATCCCACGCTGGGCAACAACGTGGTGGTCGGGGCGGGAGCCAAGGTGCTCGGTCCCATCGTCGTAGGCAATGGCGCACGGGTCGGCTCCAACGCCGTAGTGGTCAAGGACGTGCCGCCGGGAGCGACCGTGGTCGGTATCCCGGGGCACGTGGTCAAGCAGGACGAAGGGCCGTTGGACCACCGCCAGGCGATCGCCCGGAAGATCGGCTTCGACGCCTACGGGGTGACTCAGGGCATGCCGGATCCCCTGGCCAATGCCATCCATGCGATGCTGGACCACATCCATGCCATGGACCAGAAGATGGACTTCATGGTGGAGAGCATCGAGCGCCTGGGAGGCAGGGTCGGGGAGGTGCCCCTGCCGGATTTGGATTCGTGCGAGATCGATGACGACAAAGCACAGCCACCACATGAGACCAATCCCACACAAAATATAGTTGACTAAAAAGCTCGGCCATGCAACCCTTTGCATTGCAGTACCCGTAGAGCACCAAACTGGGACACCGAAACTATGAGGCTGACAACCAAAGGGCGTTACGCCGTGACCGCCATGCTGGATCTGGCCCTGCACAAAGACCAGGGACCCATTAC
>CAYWTP010000373.1:0-3399 GCA_964461215.1 uncultured Ectothiorhodospiraceae bacterium
CGACGATTATACATGGGGCGGCCACAGCCAGGCGGCACCGCGCACGCCGCTGGAATCGCCGTGCCGCGGCGGCACCAGCCGGGTATCCACCCGGTCGGAGAACACATAGCCCCCCCAGCGCCGGGGTACTTCCTCATACAGGTGCCCGATGTTGGACAGGCCGCCGCCCAGTACGATCACGTCCGGATCCAGCACGTTGATCACGTGGGCAAGACCACGGGCCATCCGATCGACGTAGCGCTCCAGGGCAGCCCGCGCCCCGGCATGACCGGCCTCGGCCAGGCGCACGACGTCGCTGGCACTGTCGGCCGCGGTCTGGCCGGCCGCTTGCAGCGCCGGCTCGCCACCGCCACGCGAGAAGTCGGAGACCAGCCCCGGCCCCGAGAGGTAGGTCTCGATACAGCCCCTGCGCCCGCAGTAGCAAGCCGGCCCTGGCAGCTCTTGCGGGCATGGCCAAGGCAGCGGGTTGTGCCCCCACTCGCCGGCGACGCCATTGGCTCCCGTCAGCACCCGTCCCCGCACCACGATGCCCGCCCCCGTCCCGGTTCCCACGATGACGCCGAACGCCACCTCGGCGCCGGCCGCCGCCCCGTCCACAGCCTCCGACAAGGCGAAGCAGTTGGCATCGTTGGCCAGCCGCACGGAACGGCCCAGGGCGCGCTCCAGATCGGCGTCCAGTGGCCTGCCGTTGAGCCAGGTGGAGTTGGCGTTCTTGATCCGCCCGGTGGCCCGGGAGAGGGTCCCGGGTATCCCGACACCGACGCTGCACCGCTGCCCCAGATCCCGCTCCAGCGCACCCACCAGGCCAGCCACGGCGGCCACCGTGTCACGGTAGCTGCCCGCCGGCGTCGCAATGCGCCGGCGCCGCCGCTCCGTGCCGTCGTCAGCCAACGCGATGGCCTCAATCTTCGTACCGCCCAGATCGACCCCGATGCGCATTCACTCCTCCAACGTGCCGCCTGAACAGGGAGGTCCGGCGCGTCCCCGACCGGCGCTTTAACAGCGTCCATCTCTACTGTACTCTCCGGCACATTATGAAGATCCCCAACCTGTCGATGCACCGATCGCGACCGCCGGGATGGGCCACCGTCGCCGCCCTCGTGACGCTGCTCACCGCGTGCGGCGGCGAGAGCTCAACGCCCGCCGCCAAGCGCGGCACGCCTGCCGGTGCACATCTGGTCACCGTGTTATCCGTTGCCAGGGAAAGCGCGGCGGTGACCAGCGAGCATACCGGCACCCTGCGGGCACGGCGCACGCTCAGGGTATTCACCCAGGAGGAAGGGCGGATCACCAGCCTGCCGTTCTACGAGGGCGATCGCGTCAAGCAGGGCGACGTGCTGCTGCGCCTGGACGACGCACTGCTCAAGGCCGAGCTGGACAAGACCCTGGCCAACCGCCGCCAGGCGGAGCTGGATCTGAGGCGCTTGAGCAAGCTGCAGCAGCAGAAGCTGGTCTCCGATGACGAGCGGGCGCGGGCCGCGACGGCCCTGGACGTGGCGCGGGCCGAGGAGCGCGTGCTGCGCACCCGCCTGGGCTATGCGGTGGAGACGGCACCCTTCGGCGGCCTGGTGAGCGAGCGCCTGGCCGAGCCCGGGGACGTGGTCGCTCCCAACACGCACGTGCTGACCATCACGGACCCGTCGTCGCTGGTCACCGAGCTCAGCGTCTCCGAGCTGATCCTGCCCGACGTGGCGGTGGGCGATCCGGTCCGGGTGCGCATCGACGCCCTGGGCGATCAGACGTTCTCGGGCAAGGTCCTGCGCATACACCCGACGCTGGATCCACGCTCGCGCCACGGGGTCGTCGAGGTTGCTATCGAGCCGGTGCCCGTCGGCGCGAGGGCGGGCCAGTTCTGCCGGGTCACGCTCACCACGGCCGAGCGCGAGCGCCTGCTCATCCCCTTCCTCGCGCTGCGCCGCGATCGCTCGGGTGACTTCGTCTACCGTCTGGACAAGGAACGCAAGGTCCATCGCGTGGCCGTGCGCGCCGGCCGCAACGTCGGCGACCGGGTCGAGATCCTGGAGGGCCTGGCCGCCGGCGATCCGGTCGTCACGCGGGGGTTCTTGGGGCTGAGGGAGGGGATGGTTGTCGACGTCGTCGACCAGACTGTAGACCGTGGGCCGTAGGCTGTGGGCCGGAAATTCAGGCTCGGGCACGCAGGGAACGTATGAGGGCGCCCAAGACTTTGCCGGCTTCGGCACACTCGGCAGCGAAGGCGGGGTAGGCACTCGGCGCGATGAATCCCAGCCGGTACGCGAGAGATGCCTGATAGGCCAGCTCCCGCGCCGAGCCATAGGCCATGTCCAGGAAATGCAGGTAGTCGTTCTCTGAGCTCCTGGCACAGCTCTCGACGATATTTGATGCAACTGACACGGCGGCCCTGCGCATCTGCGACGCGAGGCCGAACTGCTCCTCCCTCGGAAACGTCCTGGTTACCCCGTATACTTTGAGCGCCAGCGCATCGGCCAGGTCAAACGCCCGCAACTTGGTGTGATCCCTCATGGCAGATCCCTCCCTGGGTCCACGGCCTACAGCCCACAGTCTACAGCCTGTAGCCAATGGCCGCACCGGCGGCCTGGCCGCCTGGTCGGTCTACCACCCGGTGGGGGTGGTCATGATCGCCCTGGCGGTGATCGTGCTCGGGGCCTTCTCGGCGTGGCGCCTGGGGATCAATCTGCTGCCGCACATCATCTACCCCGAGGTCAGGGTACGGATCCTGGATCCGGGCGTACCGGCCAAGATCATGGAGGACGACGTCACCCGCCAGCTCGAAGAGCAGCTTGCCATCACGGAGGACGCCACCGGGGTGCAGTCCAGCACCTCGGAGGGGCGCAGCAACGTGGATCTGTCCTTCGACTACGGCAAGGACATCGACGTCGCGCTGCGTGACGCCAGCACCCGCCTGGACCGGGCCAAACGTTTCCTGCCCGACACCATCGAGCCGCCCATCATCTTCAAGCGCGACCCCTCTCAAATCCCCGTGGCCGAATACGTCATCGGCTCCTCGCTGCGCGATCCGGTGGAGCTGCGAAGCTGGGTGGACTACACGCTGTCGAAGTGGCTGCTCAACCTGCCGGGGGTCGCGGCGGCCGAGGTCGGCGGCGGGCTGGTGCGCGAGATCCAGATCCTGCCGGACCAGCGGCGCCTGGCGGGGCTGGGCCTGAGCGTGGACGGCCTGGTCCAGGCACTGCGCCAGGGCAACGTGGAGGCGCCTGCGGGCCGTCTGGAGATGGCCCAAGGCCAGGTTTCCGGACGCACCGCCGGACGTTTCGCCAGCGTGGCGGACCTGGCGGGACTCGCGCTGACCGTCACCGGTGCGGACGGCAGGTCGGAGGTGGTCCGCCTGGACCAGGTGGCGCAGGTGGTGGACGGGCACGAGGACGAGCGCCTGCGCATTCG
>CAYWTP010000374.1:0-3398 GCA_964461215.1 uncultured Ectothiorhodospiraceae bacterium
CAGCCAGTGATCGGGCTCTTCGACCTGCTCGCCGTTGTCGATCTTCTGACGGAACATCCCGTACTCGTATCGGATCCCATAGCCCAGCACCGGTAGCTGCAGGGTCGCGCAGCTATCGAGAAAGCATGCGGCGAGCCGTCCCAGGCCGCCGTTGCCCAGACCGGCATCGTGCTCCATCTCCTCGATCTCCTCCATGACCAATCCCAGGTTGGACAGCCCACGGGTGGCCGGATCGGTAAGGCCCAGATTCAGCATGGCGTTTCGCAGCGACCGCCCCATGAGAAACTCCAGCGACAGATAGTAGGCGCGCTTGCAGGCATACTGCTCGCAGGCATAGCGGGTATGTTTCCAGCGCTCCATGAGGCGGTCGCGCACCGCCAGGCCGAGGGCCTCGTAAGCGTAGTGGCCGGACTTGCAATGCTTGTCCCGGCCCAGGGTGTGGCTGTAGTGACGGCGGAAATCCCAGGCGATGTCCTCGGCCTGCATGCCCAGCGGCGGCAGCTCAGTCAGGGTGGGGCTGGGCTTGCTCTCGCGCAACGGTCTGGATCTGGGAGGCATCGGCGGTTCCTCGGGAAACGGCAACGGGACCGGCGCGCCGCATACCGGGTCCTGGACCGTGTCAGCTTATGGTTTGAGGGAATTATATGCTGACACAGAGTCGCAAGATAATTTCTCGCGCAGAGACGCAGAGGCGCCAAGTGAAGACGGCCAGACACGCGGTACACCCCGCTGTACACCTCGCCTCCGCACAGCTCGCGTTCGCCAGCAAGCTGGCTCCTACGACCAACCTAATATTCACAATTCAACTCTCAACACTGGCACCCGAGAGGCGGCCACTCACCCCTCACGCCTCACCTCTTAATACCCCTTGACTCGCTTCAGCCATCCCGGCAGCCAGCGGGCCTCGTCGCGTTGGGGTGGGGAGTTGGCGACGCGGCGGGTCAATACCTGGGAAGCGGCGGCGATGAAGGCCGGCAACGGGTCGGCGGCGGAGTCTTCGGGCATGTGCTCCAGGACCTGCAGCAAGCCCCAGCCCTGCCCGGCGTAGCGCTCGCTCGGATTGGCCCCGGTGCCCTTGAAGTTGGCGTAGTCCAGCAGGGCGTAATAGCCGCGGGTGCTGCCGGACAGGCGCGCGAGCTGGCGGCGCACGTGCTCACGCTTGCCCGGGGGCGCGGCCGCAAGGATAGCCGGCAGGGCCTGATTCAGGCGCCGGGCGATGAATCGGGCCTGGAGGCTGACCGTGTCCGCCAGCAGATCTCGCAGCCCCACCAGGCGTGGCTGGTTGAAATCGTCGAAGAATGACCGGCGATCCGGCCACGGGCAGGCCGGCGGCGGCGTGCCGTTCAGCCAGTCGGGAAGAGCCACGCCATGTGCCCGGAGAAAGCCCAGGAGAGCCGGGAAGCTCTCCTCGAAGGGGCCCCTGCCGCCGGGCGGGTACCAGATGAAATGGCCGATGCCCAGGGACGCGAAGTTCTCGCCCTCGTTCCACCAGGTCAGGCGCTCGACCGAGCCGCCGGC
The DNA here is from genome assembly GCA_964461215.1 of uncultured Ectothiorhodospiraceae bacterium. Lineage (GTDB taxonomy): Bacteria > Pseudomonadota > Gammaproteobacteria > JAABTG01 > JAABTG01 > CAYWTP01. The sequence continues at coordinate 1,519 of CAYWTP010000374.1, forward strand.
CTCGTTGCGCCAGACGCGCCGGCCCAGCTCCCGGGCCTGCTGGTCCGACGGGGCCAGCCCGCCGCCAGGATCCGCCGGCGCGCCGCCTGCGGCCGCCAGACTCACGGTCGCGGCCAGGAGCAAGCCGGTGATTGACGGCTTCCGATGGTGACCGGATTGCCGCTGCCTGCTCATCGCTTGCTCCGTCCGCGCCAGCGTTGGCCGATCTAACATGGCATCCTCACAGCCCCCGGTCTTCACAGCTAAGCAGCCGCTGATAGGCCTGCTTTGCCCGTGGCGAAGCGAATCTGTCGAACAAGTTCCGCAGGCGGCCGAGCCAAGCCAGACGCTGGATCTTGTCCAGCTGCGTCAGCTTGCGCGCATTGTCCAGCAGGGAAGCCTCCAGGTCCCAGTAGCCGTCCTGGCTCTCCACCAGGCGGAGGTAATTCGGCTGGGACAGGATCCAGCTCTGGGCGGCGTCGGCATCGTGTTCCAGGAAATGGCGGACGTTGGCGGTGTAGGGGTAGGTGGCCTCGGGCCAACGCTTGAGCAGTTCGTCTTCCATGGGCTGGCGCAGGTCGTCGATGGTCTCGTTGAGCTGATCCTCCTCCCGCCGCAGCGCTCGGCGTGCCTTTTTCAGCGCCCGCTGGTGCCAACGGATCTGATCGGGCAGGCCTGCATCGAAGGCCAGGCCTTCGGCTTGCGCCAGCCTGCGCGCCATCGCGCTGTACTCGTTGTCCTCCCCGCCAGGATTCAGCCAGTGCGCCCAACCCAGATACCAGGGCAGCCAGTGTTCCAGGAATACCTCGCTGGTGGAGCGGGGCAGGTCCTCGCTGTGCGCTGCCTCCAGGGTATACAGGTGGGCCTCGCGCAGGGTCACGGTGCCGTCGTGGTTGCGATCGGGGTCCAGCACCAGGGGACTGCCGGTGCGGCTGTGACCGGCCAGGGCGGCGAAGAAGTAGGTGCTGTAGTCGCGGTAGTCTCCCAGATCCAGGGAGGCGGAGCAGCCTTCGGTCTCCCGGTCCTCGGCTTCGGCCATGAAGCCGCAGCGGTTGTTGTCACCGCTGGCCAGGCGGGAGAAAGCGCCCGCGTAGCACTGGGTGAAGACGAAGCGCACGGGCACCGCAGCTGGCACCGCGTCCAGCAGGGCTTCCACGTCGTTCACGTCCAGGCTGGTCGAGTCCCAGAGCCAGATGGTGTTGTGGGACGTGTCCTTCTCGTCGTACCCGCCGTGACCGTTGAAGACCAGCAGCACCTGGTCTCCCGGGTGAAGGCTCGAGAGAGCCCCGCGCAGCTCGGCGCTGAGGTAGCCGGCGTCCGTCGGACCGGCGACGTCGGGAACCCGGTGGTTGCGATAGTGATTGCCGTTGGTCCAGTAGGCGTTGAGCACTCGGGCCAGGGGTTGCAAGGTGGCTGGAGTGTCCAGCGGGCGGCGCCATTCCTTGACGTCGGGGTACGGTGCGTCCCCGTCGGTGAAGTAGACGTGAAGCTGCCGCTCGCCGGGCAGGCCTTTGAGTATCTGCTCCGCCCAGATGACGTTCTGCTCGATCTGCGCCTCGGAGTCATCGGCGTCGTAGCCACCGCCGATGAGCCAGACGTGCTCCGCCGCACCTGCCGGCGGGCAAGGCGCGAGAGCCGTGACCAGGCCGATGATCCTGCACCCACGGCGCAGCACCGAAGAGACGGTGTCCGGGCGGTCGGCGGCGACCCTGGCGCGAGAGAGCGTCACCGGCGAGGAAGGGGGCAATCTGTGGGACGGCCGGGCCATGCTGGTTTCCCTGGAGAGGTGGTTGCGGGTGCGTGCAGGCACAGGATATCCATAGGCGCAGCTTCTTGGTTCCACTTGGTCGCACTCACCTTCGCCCCGGCTTGAGAGGGGGTCCGGAGAGTCTTTCCGGGAC
>CAYWTP010000375.1:0-3376 GCA_964461215.1 uncultured Ectothiorhodospiraceae bacterium
GCGCGGCCGGCGCGCCGGGCCTCGGCGTACACGCGTCGCAGCAGGCCGGCGTCGCCCTTGGGATCGAACACGATCACCACATCGCCGCGGCGGATGTCCTGGGTGATGAGGATCTCGGCCAGCCGGGTCTTGCCGACCCGGGTGGTACCCAGCACGAGGGTGTGCCCGACCCGCTCACCGATGTCCATCCAGACGTCCTGTTCATCCGGCTCCACGGCGTGCAGGGCGGGCTTGCCACCGACGGCAGGCAACGGCGACAACGGGTTCCACCAGGCGCGCCGGCGGAACAGCGTGGCCAGCCAGCTCAGCACCGGCACGGATTCCCACACGACTTCCTTGCGGCGTGCCCATTGATACAGCGCACCGGGCTCGACGTAGCGCTGCACCTCCGGGCGGAGGGTATCGCGCAGGCGCTGGGTGTGCTGCTGCGTCCAGCGGAAGCCCCGGCCCAGAAAGAGCTTGCGACGGCTCACCGGGATCTTGCGGGCGCGCAACGTGTAGACCGGCAGGCGGCGCATGTTGCGCTGGTAGCGCAGGACGCGCCAGGCCTGCCGGCCGCGGATGAATCCCATGACAAACAGCACGGTGCAGGCACTGTAGGCCAACCCCGGCGGCATCATCAGGGCCCAGGGGGCGAGCACGGCGATGCCCGCCGCGGCAAAGGCCACCAGCGTCGACCACAGCTCGACCGGCGGTCGCAGCAGGGCCTCGATGGGATGGGTGCTCACGGCTCGATGCCGTGGGCGGTGATCAGTACCGGGTAATGCGTGATGCCCAGCGCCTGCGCAATATCGCTCCCCGAGGCCGGCAGGATGGACAGGCCCTCGGCCAGGGCCGCGATGGTGCGCAGATCCTCGAGCGTGTCGGCCTGCACCAGCATGCCCACGGCGCCAATTTCCTTGAGCTGGTCGCGGTGGGCCTGCAACCACTGCCGGGACCGCGCATCGGCCCCGATCAGGAAGAAGGGACGTGCGAAGGGCCGTTCGTGTGTCTGCGCCTCGACCGGTCCCGGCGTCAGGCCGGGGGATTGAATCGGCAGCAGGGCCTTTGGATCGGCCGCACCCAGTGGCGGTGGCTTGATCACCGGACTTTGCTGCGGATAGGCAGCGTCTGCCTCGAACACTTCGAGAAATGGCGCAATGGGCCGGGTGTTGCCATTGTCGTAGATCACGGTGAGTGCAGCACTGGCAAGGATCGGGGCGCACAGCCCGGCAACGAGCAACCCCGCGAACCCGATACGATAGCCCCGAGCCATCGGCCTACCCGTCCTGGGTGATGCGCCGCCACTGCGTTTCGACGCGGCGGCGGTAGCGCGCGGCGCGCGCCGGATTTCCTGGGGCGTGATAACAACCGACACTGGCCCACCAGTCGTGTTCGGTGTCGTAACAGTCCTGCAGGATGCCGGCGCCGACGCGCAGGTTGTGGTAGGGATCGAGCGCCTGCCAGGGATCGCCCAGACGTTGCCGGTGGTAGCGCCAGTTGATCTGCATGAGCCCGATGTCTATGGAACGTTTGCCTTGCGCCAGCCAGTCGCGCAAGGCCTGCCAGGCCTCGCGACGGGTGGCATAGAAGTGGCCTTCCCCGGCGACATTCAGGGTCCATGGCCAGGGCCGGCGAATGCCTTCCGGTTCGACGGCCCGGCCACTCTCGGTCAGGGCCACGGCATAGAAGATCGCCTCGGGAATGGCCCGTTCGGCGGCGACCGTTTGATAGCCGCTGGGCACCACCGCTGCAGACCCGGCCGGAGCCGTCAGGCCCATGAGGAGCAGCGCGACAAGTGCACCACCGGCCTGCCACGGACGGACCTTCATCAGAGATCTGCTGCGCGCAAGGGCGACACGGCCTCACCGCGACGGCGCAGCAAGGTCGGGACTTCGCCCTTGCCACCGGTGAGCTGATCCAGCGCCCCGGCATCGTGATTGAGCGTCACCTTGTGGCGGCGCACCCAGTCCGGGTGAATATTGTGCTGCCGGGCCCAGGTACGCACGGCCTGGTCGTCTCCGCTCTTGTCTCCGGTCAGGTAGATGTCGATGCCGGCCACGGTATCGAGGTGTTGCAGCAACCGTCCCAGCCAGGCGTCACACACCGGACAGTCGGTGCGGGTGAAGAACAGTACCCGGTCATCCGGTTGCAGACCCCCGGTCTTTGCCGTGGACACGGGTAGTTGGCTGACATCGATCAAGGACTCATCGGGATACAGGCGCCGGTTGGCGGCATCATAGGCGTGCTGGAAGGCCAGGATGCGCCCGGCATCCTCGTGCATCAGCTGGGCCCAGCGCTCGGCATAGCGCTGACGCTCGGCGTCATCCCGCGCATGGATGCCCAGCACCTCGATGGGCGAGATCGTCGGTGGGCTGATACTGCCGCGCACCCCCGCCATCAACTGCCGGTAGCGTAGCCATTCCGTCTCCGACAGCGCCCAGTCCCGCGCGCGGGCGCGCTCCGACTCGGACAGGAGGCTGTGTGCCGTCGTGGCGGTATCCGTTCCGGTCACCGTGGCCGCAGTGTCCGTCACACGGGCGGCCTGTACAGGCACCGCGACGACGAGGACCAGCGCCAGCGTGGTGAATCGGCCACGGTTATTCATCCCAAGGGAACTCCGCCTCATCATCCGTTGCCTTCGCCGGCACCGGTGGTTGCGCGGCCGGTTGCACCACCGGCCGCGTCAGGTCCCGATACGGCAGCACCGATCCGGACTTCGGGCACGGCTGGAGATCATCGGAATCGACGGTCTGCCCAGCGGAGTCACTGGCGACGGATGCGCTCGGGACGGCGTGTGTCTCGTGTGCGGCATGATCCGCGCTGACCGTGCCCAGCGTGAAGGCACCGAACAGCAGGAGAACCCCAAGTACGATTTCCATGGGTTACCTCGATGCCGGTGCGCAGCGTTCAAACGACACCAGGCGGTGCGCCGGATCTTCCACCAGCCGGAAGGCGGGCCCGGCCAGCGTTTCCAGTGCCTGCTGCAAGGGCATTGGTCCCAGATTGCGGTGCACGTCGGGCAGGGGTAGCGCAAACAGGTAAGTCACCTCCGGCGCCAGCACCTCGGGACCTGCCAGCCGGAAGCCACTCGGTTGCAGCAGGTGCCGGACGGCCTCCCCCACGGTACGGACCGTCTCCGGTAACTGCGCCGTGACCGTCGCCTGCAACGGATCGACCTGTGCCTCGGTCGGGGTGGCGGCAAACAGCGAGTAACGGCCGACCGGGATATCGTTCGCCGGCAGGTTGACGCTGGCCACGGCACAGAAACCGGCGAAACAGATCGCGCTGGCGGTGGCCGGATGCGTCGGGTGGTAAAGAGTGCGCTTCATGACGGACCTCGGTGTGTGGTTCAACCCGGCCGACATCCTGACAAAGCCGCTTCCCGCAGAAAATG
>CAYWTP010000376.1:0-3358 GCA_964461215.1 uncultured Ectothiorhodospiraceae bacterium
CTACATGGAGGATTCGGGAAATCAGCTCAGGCAATGGCTGCGCTTCGACCTGGAGCTGATCGAGGACCGGCTGCGCGACATGTTCTCCCTGATGGTGGATCACACCCGCCAGGAGCTGGATCGGCTGGCATTGCAGGCCCGCGAGGCGGCCGAGCACCATACCGGCGAGGTCACCGCCATGGGCACCCTGCGCTGCACCAGCTGCGGCCAGGAGATGCGCTTGCGCAAGCCGGGCCACATTCCTCCGTGCCCCAAGTGTCACGGTACCCGCTTCACCCGCCTTTCCGCCTGATCCAGCCAACCCCGCCGGCCACTCCCAGGGCGGCCAACACCCCGAGGATGACCGGCACGTTGCCCGCACGTACATAAGGGGTCGCCCCTTCCCGCCCCACCACCCGCGCGCTCAGGGCGTCGGCCTCGAACTGGGGCGAGCGGGCCAAGATGGTGCCGTGGGGACCGATGACCGCCGAAATTCCGGTGTTGGTGGCCCGGAGCAGATAGCGTCCCGTCTCCAACGCCCGCATGCGGGCCATCTCCAGGTGCTGATGGGGGGCGATGGAATCGCCGAACCAGGCGTCGTTGCTCACGTTCACCAGCACGGTGGCCTCCGGCAGATCCTGGATGACCTCCTCGCCGAAGACATCCTCGTAGCAGATGGACACCCCCACCTTCTGGCCGGCCACGCGTAGCGGGGCCTGATGGGCAGGTCCCGCGCTGAAGTTGGACACCGGCGCCTGCAGGATGTCGAGCACCGGTCCGAGCAGCTCCTTGAGAGGCACATACTCGCCGAATGGCACCAGGTGGCGCTTGTGGTACATGCCATCCTCGGGACCCAGGGCCACCACGCTGTTGAAATAGCGCCCGCTTGCCGGGTCGTCAACGGGGATCCCCAGCAAGACCTCGGTGCCGGCAGCGCTCGCCTCACGGCCCAGCTCATCCAGCACGGATTCGGCCTGGTGATAGAAGGCAGGCACCGCCGTCTCGGGCCAGACGATCAGATCGGCGCCCCAATGGGCCCGGGTCAGGCTCAGGTAGCGCTCCACGGTACGCCTGCGCTGATCCGGCAGCCACTTCACGTCCTGTGGCACATTGCCCTGGACCAGCACCACCGAGACGGGCTTACCAAGATCGTGCGTCCACCGCACACGGCCGGCCGCGGCGGCGGCGCCCCACAACAGCACGAGGCCTAAGCCCCAGGCGACCCGCGACCGGCCCCTCTCGCGCGCCACCAATGCCACCAGGCCGGCGCTCAGGGCCACGGCCCAGCTCAGGCCGTAGACGCCCAGCAGGGGTGCCAGTCCGGCCAGGGGCGCGTCCACCTCGCTGTAGCCCAGGTTCAGCCATGGGAATCCGCCCAGGAGCCAGCCCCGGACCCATTCGGCCAGCACCCAGCCAGCGGGGTATGCCAGCCCCAGCCGGATGCGATCGCCCGGTGGGGTGAATCGCGCCAGCAGATACCCGAGCAAGGCCGGATACAGGGCCAGGAACACCACGAACAAGCCCGTCAACAGCACCGCCACCGGCGCCGCCATCTGACTGAACCGGAAGCTCTCGTGGATCCACGAGACCCCGACCCCGAACTGCCCCAGGCCGAACAGCCAGCCCCTCCATGCAGCGGCGGCGGGGGGCACGCCTAGCCACAGCACGAACAACACTGCGGGCGCCAGAATGGCCAGCGGAAACAGGTGAAACGGGGCGAAGGCCAGCGGCAGCGAGGCGCCGGCCACCAGGGCGGCCAGCTTCCCGGCACGCGTAGCGGACAGCCCCAAGGGGGCGGACATGGGCATTTCAGCCGATCACGCCTGCTGCTCGGACTGAACCGCCCCGGCCTCGCGCTTGGACACGTCTATCTTCAGCAGGTGCACCCGCCGGCCGTCGGCGTGAACAACCTCGAGGCGGATGCCGCCGAGCGTGACGGACTCTCCCCGCTCCGGTAGACGGCCGAAGGCCTTCAGCACCAGGCCGCCCACGGTGTCGAACTCCTCATCGCTGAAGCTGGTGTGGAAGGCGTCGTTGAAGTCTTCGATGGGCGTAAGCGCTTTGACCATGTACTCGGTGTCGGTGTGGCGCTTGATGAAAGCCTCTTCGTCGATGTCATGCTCGTCGTCGATCTCTCCCACGATCTGCTCAAGCACGTCCTCGATGGTGACCAGGCCTGCCACGCCGCCGTACTCGTCGACCACCATCGCAATGTGGTTGCGGCTGCTGCGGAAATCCCTCAGCAGTACGTTCAGGCGCTTGCTCTCGGGAATGAACACTACCGGGCGCAGGGTGTCACGGATGCTGAAGGTCTGAGCGCTGTCCGTGCGCAGGTAGGGCAGCAGATCCTTGGCCAGCAGAATGCCGGTCACCTCGTCGCGGTTCTCGCCGGTCACCGGGAAGCGTGAGTGGGCCGACTCGATTACGGTGGACAGGATCTGGTCCAGGGGCGCGTCGCGCTCCACCACCACCATCTGCGCTCGCGGGATCATCACGTCGCGCACCTGCATTTCCGAGACCTGGATAGATCCCTCGATCATGGCCAGCACGTCGGGATCCAGAAGCCGGCGCTGCTCGGCGTCGCGCAGCAGTGCAATCAGTTGCTGGCGGTCCCGCGGTTCGCCCAGCAGCGCCTGGCTGAGACGCTCGAGCCAGGACAAGCCGGCGGGACCGCCCGGAGGTCGGTCGTCACTCATAGGGTTTCCGCTTCGCTGTAGGGATCCGCATAGCCCAGATCCCGAAGGATCTCGGCCTCCAGGCGCTCCATTTCAAGGGCCTGAGACTGTTGCACGTGATCATACCCCAGCAGGTGCAGAACGCCGTGCACCACCATGTGCGCCCAGTGGGCTTGCGCGGGCTTGTGCTGCTCGCGAGCCTCGGCGACCACCACTGGCGCACAGATGACGATGTCGCCCAGCAAAGGCAGGGTTACCCCCGGCACGTTCTCGAAAGGAAACGACAGCACATTCGTGGGGCCGTCCCTGCCCCGGTAGCGGCGATTGAGCTCAGCGCCTTCCGCCCGTTCCACCAGGCGGATAGCCAGCTCGGCCTGTTGCCGGCGGCCGGCGAGCGCCGCCCGCGCCCACGCGCGTAAAGCCTCCGGTGCCGGCAAATCGTCACCGGCAGCGGCAACTTGCACATCGACCTCCACGCTCACGGATTGCTCGCCGCATCCTGGCCCTCGAAGGCCTCGTATGCGTTGAGGATCCTGGCTACCAGCGGATGACGCACCACGTCCTTCGCGTTGAAGAAGGTGAAGCTGATCCCGTCCACGTCCTTGAGCACCTCTATCACCTGGCGCAGCCCCGAGCGCTGGCCTCTGGGCAGGTCGATCTGAGTGACATCCCCCGTGACGACGGCAGTGGAGCCGAAGCCGATG
>CAYWTP010000377.1:0-3353 GCA_964461215.1 uncultured Ectothiorhodospiraceae bacterium
AGCCGCCATAGTACGGTTAGCCGCCGTACCAGGGGCCGCCGCCATACCAGGGGCCGCCGCCCCAGAAGGCACTGGCGCTCTGGCTCGGGGCCAGAGTGGCAGCACCGATCACGGCAGCAACTGCGAGAGCCTTAATCAGATTTTTCATAACGGTTTCCTCCCGAACTGGTCCTGTTGAGCGAACGTCCAAAGACAGAGACACCGACCGTAAGTCGGCGACGAAAGTATATTAAATTAACTCCCTATCTGCACAGTTGATCACGGCTCCTCCTCCCTCGGTCCCCGAAGTCGCGCACGCGGCTCCAGGGCAGATCTCTACAGACCGATCAGCTCCGCGTGGATCCCCGCGCTCTTCACACAGGCCAGGATGGCGCTGCTATTGGTCTTCTCGGGGTTGTACTCCACGACCATGAGGTGTGGCTTTTCGTCGTGGGCGGCCGCGGCTACTACACCATCCAGCGCCCGCACCTTGTCGGCGACATTCTCGCGAGCGGCATGATCGATGTTTTCGTCAATGTGTACCGTTACGTCGACGAGCTTGATGTCCATCTTTGTCTCCTAGCGTGAGGCCTGCTTCTATATTGAAATTATTCCCCTGAGCCAGGCGCGGGGCAAGCGTCAACGCGCAAAATCGTCGGCTAATGCACGCGCCTTGGCAACCGATCCCGGTCGAGAAGTGCTTCAGCTAGCGGCCTTTGCGTCCTGTGCCCGCAGCACCTTGATCTGGAACAGGGTGTTGCGTTCTTCCTCTTCCAGGCTCGCCTGAATGAAGCGGATGGTGTTGCGGTATTTGGGAATAACGTTGTACTTGAGGGCATTAACGCGTTTCTGGGTCTTGCGCTGCTCTGCCAGCAGCCGCCACAGCGCGGTTTCGGCTTCTCCCAGGCGTGCCAGCAGACTTGCGAGCCCGACCAGACAGACCCGCGTGTCGTCCAGGCTGGCGTCGGTCCACATCAGGCCGATGGGCTGCAGGGGCAGGGCTTCCACCCGCACCGACGGGTACTCCACCCCCAGGGCGCTGCGCGGCAGGATGTGCACATTAAGAGAGGGCTTGAGGCCCAGCGCCACCTGGTGGAGCATCACGCTGCCCATGCGCATCTGGGTGACCCCCAGGCATTTGTAGGCCGCCTCCAATGCCCGCTCCACGTCCTTGCGCAGCGTGCGGTAGTGGGCGAGCTGCTCGAATACCAGGCGTTGCAGCAGCTCGCGCTTGCGTTCCAGCAGGGCGTGTCCCTGCTCCAAGAAATCCACCTGGCGCTTGAGCGAGAGCAACGCGCTCTTGGTCGGCGGAATCTTTAGCCGCTGTCTCATGCGCTCTCCGCTACCGGCGTCTCCGCCAGCTTGTGGTACTTGGCAATGTCGACCTCGGATACCCGCGCCAGGGAGTCGGGAGGCAGGATCGAGAGCAGATCCCAGGCAATGGTCAGGGTCTCGATGACGCTGCGATCCTCGTCTTCGCCCTGGCCCACGAAGCGTTTCTCAAACTCCTCCGCGAACTTAAGGTACTGGCGGTCAATGGCTGAAAGCTCCTCGGCTCCGATGATGGAGGCGAGGTTCCGCACCTCCAGTGCCCGCGCGTAGGAGGCATAGAGCTGGCTGGCTACCCGTGGGTGATCCTCGCGGGTGTCGTCCTTGCCGATGCCGTCCTTCATAAGCCGCGACAGCGACGGGGGAATATACACCGGCGGGTACACACCCTGGTTGTGCAGCTCGCGCGAGAGCACGATCTGTCCCTCGGTGATGTAGCCCGTGAGATCGGGGATCGGGTGGGTGATGTCGTCCGAGGGCATGCTCACCACCGGCACCATGGTGATGGAGCCATGGCGTCCCTTGATGCGCCCGGCCCGCTCGTAGATCTCCGCCAGGTCCGAGTACAGGTAGCCGGGATAGCCCTTGCGCGCCGGCACATCGCCCTTGGCGGTGGCGACCTCGCGCAGGGCCTCGGCGTAGTTGGTCATGTCCGTGAGCACCACCAGCACGTGCAGATCCAGGTCGAAGGCCAGGTACTCGGCGGCGGTCAGCGCGGTGCGCGGCAGGATCAAACGCTCGATGGGCGGGTCGTCCGCCAGATTGATGAACATGACCACGTTGCTCAGCACGCCGCTGGACTCCAGGTCCTCCTCGAAGAAGCGCGCGTCGGAGTAGGAGACGCCCATGGCTGCGAACACCACCGCGAAGCGCGACTCCTCGCCCAGCAGCTTGGCCTGGCGCACGATCTGGGCTGCCAGGCGGTTGTGCGGCAGGCCGGAGCCGGAGAAGATCGGCAGCTTCTGGCCGCGCACCAGGGAGTTCAGCCCGTCGATGGTGGACACGCCGGTCTGGATGAACTCGCGGGGGTAGGCCCGGGCGGCCGGGTTCACCGAGGAGCCGTTGACGTTGCGCCGCAGCTTGGACACCAGCGGCGGGCGGCCGTCGCGGGGATTGCCCACGCCGTTGAAGTTGCGGCCCAGCATATCCGGAGTCAGGGGCAGCTCGAAGGGCTCCTCCAGGAAGCGCACCCAGGTGTGATTCAGGTCCAGGTCATCGGTGCCTTCGAACACCTGCACCAGCACCACCTCGTCGGAGCTGCGGATCACCAGGCCGTTACGCTTGCGCCCGCGGTGGTCCCTGACCACCACCCGGTCGCCCAGGGCCACACCGGGAACACCGCGCACGTACAGCAGCGCTCCACGCGCGGCGCGCGCCATGCGATATTCCTTCTCCTTCATGCTGTCTTCTCCTCGCCTTGGGTGTACTCGACCCGGAACTTATCGAAGGTCTTCTGGAAGTCGGCCCGTAGCTGGGCAAAGCCGTCCAGCTGGTCGCTGGCGAACTCGGACTTGGCGCGCCGGGCGCGGGCCAGTGCCGGCAGGGTGAGCAGTTCCTGCACCGGCACGCCCAGGCCCAGTACCTGGATCCCCTGGTGATAGATGTACAGCACCAGATCGAGCAGCACGAACTGCTTCTCGGGAGAGCAGAAGCTGTCCACGGGGTCCAGTGCACTCTGCTGGAGCACGCCTTCCTTGATCAGAGCGGCGCTCTCAAGCGCCCAGCGCTGCGCCGGCGACAGGGCCTCGGGGCCCACCAGATTGACGATGCGGGCCAGCTCGTCGGCCTGCGACAGCAGGGACAACGCTTCGGCCCGGTTGCGGGCCCATGCCGCGTTCACGTTCTCGTGCCACCACCGGCTGGCGGTTTTCACGTAGCCGGAGAAGCTCTCGGTCCAGTCGATGGCCGGATAGTGGCGGGCGTCGGCCAGCTCCTTGGACAGGGCCCAGAAGGTCTCGATGATCTCCTTGGTGTGGCTGGTCACCGGCTCGGAGAAGTCCCCCCCGGGCGGTGACACCGCACCGATCAAGGTGACCGAGCCCGCC
>CAYWTP010000378.1:0-3347 GCA_964461215.1 uncultured Ectothiorhodospiraceae bacterium
CCAGCTCCGGGCGCGCCTCGATGTAGAACAGGAACAGCAGCCGGTACATGAAGCGCAGGCACTCCAGCGTGAGCTGGCCCGCGTCCAGCTCGCCGGCTCCGGAGTAGATCCCCTTCTTCTGCTCGGCGGCCAGGGCGATGAGCTGGCGGGCAGCCTCGTTGCCCAGCAGCTCGATGGCCTCGCGCAGGGCGTACTTCAGGTCCTCGGAGACGGAGAAGGCGTGGCGGTGGGCGTTCTCGTCCAGCGTGTCCACCAGGCTGCGACCTTTCTCCGGCACCAGGCTCTGCCGGTGCAGCATCGCCGCCGTGGACTTGAGCGTGGCCTCCTCGCGCCGGCCCAGGATCTCGGCCCAGTCGAAGCGCAGCAGCCGGTTCTGCGCCCATTTGTAGCGGTCGACGAGCAGGAGCTGGCGGTCCGAGAGCAGCAGCGCCCACCGGGGCGGACGCTCCTGCCCGAACAGGCGCCGGCTGACGATCTCGTTCCAGGTCTGCTTGAGCAGGGCGGGGTCCGGCGGGACGTCGCCGTGGAACTGGCTCGGGTGGGGCGAGAGGTTGAGCGGGTCCTCTCCCTCCTCGGCCAGGTCCAGGGCCCCCAGGGCCACCAGCTCCGGCGGGCGCCCCTCGGGCCCCGCCAGCGCCAGCACCGGCACCTCCGCGCCGTCTTCCAGGCGCAGGTCGCGGGGCGAGTAGTCGTAGCCCAGGGCCGTGAGCAGGTCGCGGAAGAACTCCCGCTGCAGGTCGCGGCGCTCGGCCTCGGCCCGGGTGCGGGTCAAGCGGTCGCGCAGGGCGAAGTAGCCCCGGGCCAGCCCCCGCAGGCGGCTGTGGGGTGCCTTCTCCCGGCCCTCGGAGGCCTTCTCCGCCTCGTCCCAGGCGGCCAGGGTCTCCTTGATGTCGCCGCGGAAGACCTCGCTGAGGTAGTGGTGGGTGAAGAACTCGTTCTCGTTGCCTATGCCGGCGTAGGCGGTGGCGGTCTCGACGACGGGCATGACCGGCTAGCTCCACGAATCTCGGAACGGGGCTCGCGGGTAAGAGCGTCGGGGCGACGGGGCGGCTCCATCGAGAAAGTCGCGGGACAGGCGACACAACCGGCGCCGCGAATCGCGGCCAGAGGCCGCTCCTACAGCGGGGCGCTGGCTCCTGGTCATGGGCTACCCTGCCCCGTTAGCACGCAGGCCACCTGCAGATAGGGCTCCCGCTCCGTCGTGAGGGTGTCCTTCACCCACTGCTGGTAGCGTTCGAACACGTCCTCGATGGCCATCAGGCCGCGCTGGCGGCGGCCGGCGCGGATGGCCTCGATGGGGGCGGAGCGCTCCAGGGCCACCTCAAGCTGGCGGACCTGCAGGTCCCGCAGGCGGGCCAGCTCGGCGAGCTGATCCCGGAGCTTGCCCTGCAGCTCCGCGTCGAAGGCGTCCCGCCGCTCCACGACCCAGGCCTTTGCCCGACGCACCGCCTCCGGCAGGCGTTCCCGCAGTGGCTCAAGGTCCACGTCCAGGCGGCGGTTGGGGATGGGCCGCTTACCGAGACCGGTGCGGGCCACCGTATCGGCAAACGGCTCGACGCCGCGGAACGCGCCGGCAGCGAAACACACCCCCAGCCAGGCGTGCACCAGAGGATGGCTCTTGCGGTTGGGCACCAGGCCCGAGATAACGTAGACGGCCTCGCCCTCGTCGAGTCTCTGGGGCATCACCACGACCGGCGCGCGCTGGCGGCCGAAAGCGGTGAGCATGCGGTCGCTGAGCCAGCCCACCACCGGGTGCAGGGGCCACAGATAGTGGAGCTTGGGCCAGGCGCTCTCGTCCTGTCGGGAGCGCTCGATCTCCCGGCTGATGTCCCGAGTCGCGTCGGTGAGGGTGAAGCGCCAGCCCTCGGGCACCACCTCGCGGGGGAGCTGGTCGAAGCGGTGCCGCAGATCGGTGGGCGCCACCAGGGCGATGCGCCGGCCCTTGTCGTCGGCGCTGAACGCCGCCTGCTGGCGGCCCGCGTTCATCTGGCCGAGGGCGTCCCGGGCAAACTCGTACTCGCCGGGGTACAAGGACAGAGGCGGCTGCACCGGCAGCTCTTCCTTGGGGCTCGGCGCGGCCGGCCGGTCGCCCGCCGTGCCGAGGAACAGGGCCAGCAGCTCTTCGCCCTCATCCGTCCTCGGAGTCAGCTCGGCCTCGAAGGTCTCGGCCGCCTTGCCCTCGGCCATGGCCTCGCCGGTGATTTCCTCCTCTGCCTGAATGTCGTAGACGTGCATGAAGACCGAGGGGTCGCCGATGTTCTCGTAGGCCTGCTGGTCCTTGTCCTGGAGGATCTCCAGGATGCGGGTGTCGCCCCGGATCACGGGGTGCCGGCTCTCCGTGACCAGGTAGACGATCCGCGGGGTGCGGGTCTGGCCATAGCGATCGATGCGCCCGTTGCGCTGCTGGAACACCATCAGCGACCAGGGAATGTCGAAGTGCACCAGGCGGTGGCACTGGTAGTGAAGGTTGATGCCCTCGGAGGCGACGTCCGAGCAGATCAGGAGCCGCAGGGGCGAGCCGGACTGTCCGAAGCGCTCCACCACCGCCTGCTGCTCCACGTCGCTCATGCCCCCGTGCAGCAGCGCGACCTGGGCGGCGCTCAGGTGCAGATCCTCCCCCAGGTGGTGCTCCAGGAAATGCAGGGTCTCGATGCGTTCGCTGAAGATCACCAGCCGGTCGTCCGCTCGGCTGGGCGACCCCCCGAAGTTGGCGGCCCGCAGCACGGCCAGCAGGGCCTGGTACTTGGCATAGCGCTCCGGGGTGATGCGGGCCAGGGCAGCGTCCAGCGCCCTGAGACCCGCCAGCTCGGCGTCGATGTCCGCGTGTGGGACCGTCTCCCGCTGGCGCTCCAGGACGCGGCGGCGGTTGGCCACCGAGACCCGGCAGGCGGCGGGGCTGGAGAACAGGGCCATTTCCAGGGAAACCCTCAGCAGCACGCCCGGCTTGCCTGCCGCACGGGTCCCGCCGCGGGTGAAGGGGATCGCGAGCAGCGCCTCGTACGCGACCTCCTCCTCCGCACTGGCGGGGTGGCGCAAGCGCTGGACCTGCCGCTCCCGGAACTCGCCGCTCACCTGGGCCTGGATGTCCTTCTTGAAACGCCGCATCACCAGCCCCTTGCCGCTGAAGTCCTCCCGGGCATAGTGCTCTGGATCGGCGATGGCGGTGGGGTCCAGCATGTTCATCAGGCTGGCGAAGCTGCGGGCCCGTCCGTCGTGGGGCGTGGCCGAGAGCATAATCAAGGTGTCCGAGCGCGAGGACAGGAGCTTGGCCAGGCGGGCACGCTGGGAGCTGGTGCCCCGGTCGGCCACGTTGTGGGCCTCGTCGATGACGATGATGTCCCAGTAGG
>CAYWTP010000379.1:0-3328 GCA_964461215.1 uncultured Ectothiorhodospiraceae bacterium
ATCAGCAGGTTGTGGTGGTCCGACCGCAACTACCTCCTCCTTGCAACACAAAGGAGAAGGGCCACGCCGGGGCCTATATTGCTCGGCGGAGACGACTGCAAGGACACAGGAGGCAGAGCAGCGCAGGGAGCAGTTGCCGCGGGAGGGATTGACTCGCACCGTCCACGGCGCTCGCCCTTCGGGCGCCGGCCGAGCTGGCGTCCGTTCCGCGGGATCGGAACTGGACCCACAAGGTGCGCCCGTAGGGCGAAGCCCAAGGATGGGCTTCGTCAACCAAAGGGTCCTCATCGAGCCTCCACGCACCACAAATAACGAAGGCCCCACGCGGGGGCCTTCGTTATTTGGCGGAGAGGGAGGGATTCGAACCCTCGGTACGGGTTAGCGTACACACACTTTCCAGGCGTGCTCCTTCAGCCGCTCGGACACCTCTCCGGAACCCCTGCCGCCGCTTGGGACAGGGCGCGCAAGGGTAACGCAGATCGGTGCTTCAGGCAATGAGGACAGCGTGGCACGACAAGCCACCCCGTCGCTCCATGGACACGGATGGCCCAGCAGGAACGGCCGCGAGCCTCAGGTGCGCTCCTCGATGGGAACATAGTCCCGCAGCTTCGCGCCGACATAAAGCTGACGCGGACGGCCGATGCGCGTGGTGCCGTCGCTCATCATCTCCATCCAGTGGGCAATCCAGCCCACGGTGCGGGCCACGGCAAAGATGACGGTGAACATCTTCACCGGAATTCCCAGGGCCTTCAGGATGATGCCGGAGTAGAAGTCCACGTTGGGATATAGTCTGCGCTCGATGAAGTACTCGTCCTCCAACGCGATACGCTCCAGCTCCATGGCGACCTCGAACAGTGGGTGATCGCGCGCATCGAGCTCCGTCAGGAGGTTGTGACAGGCTTCGCGAATGATCTTCGCCCGCGGATCGTAGTTCTTGTACACACGGTGGCCAAAGCCCATGAGCCGGAACGAGTCGTCCTTGTCCTTGGCCCTGGTGATATAGCGGGGAATTTCCCCGGGGTCGTCTATGGCCTCCAACATCTGGATCACGGCCTCGTTGGCCCCGCCGTGCGCCGGCCCCCACAGGGTCGCGATGCCGCCGGCGACGCAGGCGAACGGATTGGCGCCGGAACTGCCCGCCAGGCGCACGGTCGAAGTGCTTGCGTTCTGCTCATGGTCCGCGTGCAGGATGAGCATGAGTTCCAGGGCGCGCACCGCTGTCGGATTGAGCACGTAAGGCTCCGTGGGTACAGCGAACATCATGCGCAGGAAATTCTCCACGTAGCCCAGGGAGTTGTCGGGATACATGAATGGCTGGCCCACGATGTACTTCAGGGCATCGGCGGCTATGGTGGGCATCTTGGCGATCAGCCTGTGGGCGGACATCTCCCGGTGGGCCGGGTCGCCGACGTCCAGATCGTCGTGGTAGTAGGCCGAGAGGGCGCCGACCACACCCACCAGCATGGCCATCGGATGAGCGTCGTGTCGATAGCCGCTGTAGAACCGGCGCAGCTCCTCGTTGATCATCGAGTGATAGCGGATGCTGCGGGTGAACGCCGTGAGCTCGGCGGCGGCCGGCAGCTCGCCGTACAGCAGCAGGTAGCAGACTTCCAGGTAGCTGCTGCGCTCGGCAAGCTGCTCGATGGGGTAACCGCGGTACAACAGCATCCCGGCGTCGCCGTCGATGAAAGTGATGGCGCTTGCGCAGCTCGAGGTGGTCGTGAAGCCCGGGTCGTGGGTGAATAGCGCCAGCTCCTGGTGAAGCCCCTGGATCTCGATCACCGGCGGTCCGTGGACACCCTCGCGGATGGGGAGTTCCACCTGCTGGCCGGTGCGATTGTCGGTAATGGTAACGGTGGACGTGGTCATGGAACCTCACTGGTTGCGGCGGCTGCAAGGCAGCCCTACGGCATTGTGCGCGGATGCCGACAAGGTTAGTCCAGGAGGCATGATGGAGCCAGCGGCGGGCACGGAGTCCGCGGTGTCCGGACATCGCTACTGCGAGCGGCACGAATTTGCGCCGACTGGACTAAAACCGCCGGCCATCGGCTAAACTTACGCAAGAAGACGCATGGCGTCATCGGCCTCCGGCCACGGGGTAAGCGGAGGCCGGCCGCCGGGAATCAAGACCAACAACGATGACTATCGAGTCCGTGCTGTTCTCGGGTAACGCCGAGCTGGTTGAACAGTTCTACGAATCATACCGCGACGATCCGGAGTCGGTCAGCGCTGAGTGGCGGACCTACTTCCGGCGGCTGGAGGCGGAATCGATGGTCCGCACGCCTCCGGGGCCTGCCCCGGAGAGACCTCCCGCCGTCGCCCCGGCACCCCGCGAGGCGCTCGCCGACGGTAAGCAGATCGCGGTCCTGCAGCTTATCAACGCCTACCGCTTCCGCGGCCACAAACGGGCGACCCTGGACCCTCTGGAGCAGCACGAGCGCCCCGAGGCGCCCGACCTCACCCTGGAGTACCACAAGCTCTCCAGCGATGATCTGGACCGGGTGTTCAACACCGGCTCGCTGGTGGCCCCGGAGCATTGCACGCTACGCGAGATCCTGGCGATCGCCGAGCAGACCTACTGCCGGAATATCGGTGCCGAGTATATGCACATCACCGATACGGGCCAGAAGCGCTGGATCCAGCAGCGCCTGGAAGGGGTTCGGGGCACTCTCCAGTTTCCCGCTCCCACGCGGCGTCACATCCTGGAGCGCGTCACGGCTGCCAGCGGGCTGGAAGAATACCTGCACACCAAGTATGTGGGTCAGAAGCGCTTCTCCCTGGAGGGCTGCGAGAGCTTGATCCCGCTGCTGGACGAGCTGGTCCAGAACGCGGGGGCCCAGGGCGTGAAGGAGCTGGTGATCGGCATGGCTCACCGGGGCCGGCTCAATGTGCTGGTCAACGTCCTGGGCAAGCGGCCCGGGGATCTGTTCTCGGAGTTCGAGGGCAAGGCCGCGGACAACGGCGGCTCCGGCGACGTGAAATACCATCAGGGGTTCTCCACCGATCTGGAGACCCCGGGGGGACCGGTGCACATCGCCCTGGCCTTCAATCCCTCCCATCTGGAGATCATTAATCCGGTGGTGGAGGGCTCCGTTCGCGCCCGCCAGGATCGGCGCGCCGACCGCGAGCGCAACCAGGTGCTGCCGGTACTGATCCACGGCGATGCCGCCTTTTCCGGGCAGGGTGTGGTGATGGAGACCCTGAATCTGTCCCAGACCCGCGGCTACACCACCGGCGGTACCGTGCACATCGTCATCAACAATCAGATCGGGTTCACCACCAGCGATCCCCTGGATTCACGTTCCACCCTGTATTGCACCGAAGTGGC
>CAYWTP010000380.1:0-3297 GCA_964461215.1 uncultured Ectothiorhodospiraceae bacterium
TCCCGCGGATGGCTTGGATCTGGGTTGCCAAGGGGTACTTCCGGTATTGCCTTGTCGTTGCCTGGAGGACGGAAGGAGCGGCCCCGAAGGCGCCGATGGTCCGCCACAGCGGGTGCTCCGCGTTTACTCTGCCCGCCGGTGGTGTGCGCCCAGCGTGACGCGCGCTACGTCCCCGCTGGTGAAGGGCGCGAGGTCAAACGGCTTGCCATTGTACTCAATCCGCGCGCCGCGGGCATAGCCCAGCAGCAGGCGCATGGGGCCCTTGCCGCTCACCGATACGGTCTTCCCCTCCTTGGCCAGATTGAAGAACAGGCGTTTGCCGTCCTTGTCGTAGATCTCCACCCAGGCGTCATGCTTGAGCTGCAGATCCAGACGGTCCGCCTGCGGCGTCGCGGCGGGAGAAGCCGCCGCCGGGGCGCTGGATTGGCCCGGCAATGGCAGGCTGACGGTGGCTCCCGGCTCGTGGACCTCGGGCGCAGGGCCTGCTTCGGGCTGGGGCAGCGCGACCTCCGTGGCTGGCGCGGACGGCGGCTCGGTGGAGTCGTCACCGGCGGGGCTCGTCGCTGCCGGCTTCGGGCTCGGCTGAACGGCTACCGGCTCAGGGGTGGGTGGGCTAACCGGCGCCGGCGAGGATACCTCACCGGTAGCCGCGGGTGGCGCCGATGGTACGGGTGGAGCCTTTTCCTGATTTTGCCACCAGATCACCATCAGAGAGACCAGCACGATGGCCACGGCATACGTCACCAGACGCATGGAAATGTCGGTGCTGTGCACCTGGGGCCGGCTCGCGATGTCCGCTATCAGGTGCGGCGGCTTGAAGCCGTGGCGGTCATAAGCTTCTATGATGGGCCCCGGAGGCAGGCTCAGCAGGCGTGCGTACCCCCGCAGGTAGCCACGAACGAAGGCGGGCTCCGGCAGCTCATCGTACTTGTCCTGCTCCAGCGCCTCCAGCAGCTTCCCGTCCAGATGCAGGCCGGTGGCGACGTGCTCCATGGACAGCTTGGCGGACAGCCTTGCCTCGCGCAGCCGGCGTCCGGGACTGGTCTGCGGCTCTGTCGTGGTACTCTCGTGCGGATCGTGCTGGCTGGCGTTCACTTCTCGGAGGACTCCTCGAGCATACGTGTCTCGCGGGAATCCGGGAAGTTGTTCCGGAGCAGCATCTCATAGCTGGACAGGGCATTCTTGTCCCCCAGCTCCTTCTCGATGCGCACGCCCAGCCACAGGCTTTCCGCCGTCGGGGAGCCGACTTCCTGGTAGCGCTGCAGGTAGCCGCGGGCCGGCAGGTAGCGACCTTTGTTGTAGGACAGCTCCGACATGCTCAGCAGGGCGATGGGCATGGTGGGCTTCTTCTGCAAGGCATCCCGCAGATAGGTCTCCGCCTTGTCCGGCTCGCCGTACCGGAGCATGCACAATCCCGCATTCGTGTAGGCGACCTCGGGTGTGTCGTACAGGGGGTTCTTCACCGCCGCCTGGAATTGCGCTTCGGCCTGCGCCGGTCGGTTCGTCTTGCACAGGAAGCTGCCGTAGTTGGTGTGCGCCGGAGAGAAGTCGGGCTTGAGCCGGACCGCGTCCTTGTAGTGCTCTTCGGCTTTGCTCTCTTCGTTGAGCCGCTCATACAGCAAGGCGATGGCATTGTGGGCAGCCGCGGAGCTGGGATCGGCTTCCAATGCTCTCTGCAGCCGGTTGAGCGCCAGGTCGTACTTACCCTCCCTCATATAGCTCGCCCCGAGCTCGAGATGCAGCTCTGCCAGGCGGCTTGCCGGCGTTTCCGAGTCGCGCACGTTGGCCGGCGTGCATGCAGCCAGCGCGGCCAGTGCCAGGAGCAGGGCGGACAATCTCAGTGAACGGATCATAGGGCTGGCTTGCCTCCGTGTCGCGGAGCGAAAGATAACCGCGGGCGTGCCAGGCTTGTCAAGCAAGTAGGGCCCGCTGCCGCTTCATCCGAAACGGGCCCCGCCGGTCAAAGCGCGGCCGCCGGCGCCTGGGCGTGCTTTCCGGACCGCCGGGTCCGGTCCGCCACCCGTCCCACGAGCTGGCCGCAGGCCGCGTCGATATCATCACCCCGGGTCTTGCGGGTGATGGTGATCAGCCCGGCCTCCATGAGCACCTGGCGGAAGCGGTCCACGGTACCCTGGTCGGAACGGGTGAAGCGGGTCTCCGGGAAGGGATTGAACGGAATCAGGTTCACCTTGGCGGGGACTGCGCGTAGCACCCGCGCCAGCGCCCTGGCATGTCCGGCGCTGTCGTTGATCCCGGACAGCATGACATACTCGAAGGTGATGTGGGACTTGGGGGAGTGTGCCGCGTAGCGCTTGCAGGCGTCTAGCAGCTCGTCGATTGGATACTTGCGGTTCAGGGGCACCAGCTCGTTGCGCAAGCTGTCGTCAGGGGCGTGCAGCGACACGGCGAGGCTCACCGGGCAGCGCTCCCGCAGCCGGTCCAGGGCCGGCACGACCCCGGCGGTGCTCAGAGTGATCCGGCGCCGTGCCAGGCCCAGGGCCAGGTCGTCCATCATCAGATCCATGGCGCGGACCACGTTGTCGAAGTTGAGCAGGGGCTCGCCCATGCCCATCAGCACGACGTTGGTGACCACGCGCCGGCCCCTGGGATTCTCGGCCAGCTCGCGCCGGGCCAGCCAGACCTGGCCGGTGATCTCCGCCACCGAGAGATTACGGTTGAAGCCCTGGCGGGCCGTGGAGCAGAAGGAGCAGCTCAGGGCGCAGCCCACCTGGGATGATACGCACAGGGTTCCCCGATCCTCTTCCGGGATGAACACGGTCTCCACGCAGTTGCCCGAATCCAGCCGCAGCAGCCACTTGTGGGTTCCGTCGGTCGAGACCTGGCAGGTGACGATCCGGGGGGGCTGGATACAGGCCACCTCGTCCAGGCGCTGGCGCAGGTCCAGGCTCAGGTTGGTCATGGCGGCGAAGTCGGTCATGCCGAAGTGATAAATCCACTTCAGGACCTGGGACGCGCGAAAGGTCTTCTCCCCCAGGCCGAGGAAGAACGCCTCCATCTCCTGCCGGTTCAGGCCGAGCAGATTGACGCGTTCCCGGCTCACCATCGCGTTAACGGGTACGGGCACAGATCTCCTCAGGCTTGAAGAAGAAGGCGACCTCCGCCTTGGCGGTGTCCGAACCGTCGGAGCCGTGCACCGCGTTCTCATCCACGGTTTGGGCGAAATCGGCACGGATCGTTCCGGGAGCCGCGTCCTTGGGGTTGGTCGCACCCATCACCTCACGGTTCTTGGCGATGGCGTTCTCGCCCTCCAGCACCTGCACCATCACCGGGCCGGAC
>CAYWTP010000381.1:0-3284 GCA_964461215.1 uncultured Ectothiorhodospiraceae bacterium
TGCTGGGATCAGTGGTATCCGGAAGCGGCCCGCCTGATGGCCCTGGCCGGCGCCGAGATCCTGCTCTACCCCACCGCCATCGGCTGGGATCCCACGGACGACGCCGGTGAGCAAGCAGTGCAGGCCGACGCCTGGCGCACGATTCAGCGTGGACACGCGATCGCCAGCGGCCTACCACTGGCCGCCTGCAACCGCTGCGGCTTCGAGCCGGACCCGGCCCACGGCGAGGGAGGTATCGAGTTCTGGGGCACGAGCTTCGTCTGCGGCCCGCAGGGGGAGATCATCGGCGAGGCGCCACCCGACGAAGGCAGCATTTTGGTGGCCGAGGTGGACCTCGAGCGCACCGAGCACGTGCGCAGGATCTGGCCGTACCTGCGGGACCGGCGCATCGACGCCTACCACGGCCTACTCGCCCGCTATCTGGATTGAAGGCCCGGAGCCACGAAGCCCCTGCCAACGCAATCCGCCGCCCACCCGCCCGCGGGGGCCACCCCTGACCCGGCGCCTGTACGCGGCTTCGAGCCGGCGTGGTGGCTGCCTTGCCCGCATCTGCAGACCCTGTGGCCCACCTTCTTCCGCCGCCGGCTCCGAGTGTCCCTGGTCCGGCAACGCCTGCACCTTCCTGACGGCGACTTTCTGGATCTCGATTGGACCGAGGGTGGAACAGGCCCCTTGGTGCTCGTCCTCCACGGCCTGGAAGGATCCTCTCGCTCGGCCTATGCGCGCGGCTTACTTAGCACCGTCACATCAACTGGCTGGCGGGGACTTCTAATGCATTTTCGCGGATGTAGCGGCGAGACCAACCGCCTGGCCCGCAGCTATCACTCGGGAGAGACCGGCGATCTGGAGCTGGTGCTGCGCACACTGCGGGAACGCGAGCCCGGTAGTCCCATCGCCCTGGTGGGCTACTCGCTGGGTGGCAACGTGCTGCTCAAGTGGCTTGGCCAAGTGGGGGCCGCCGCCCACGTGGATTGCGCCGTGGCGGTGTCCGTCCCTTTCGAGCTGGAGAAGGCCGCCTGGCGGCTGGAACGGGGCTTCTCCCGGATCTATCAGGCCAGGCTGCTGCACAGCCTGAAAGCGTCGGTTGCGCGCAAGCACCGCCAAGAGCTGCTCCCGGCGGAGCTGGGGGATTTGTCGGCGGTCCACAGCTTCCGGGATTTCGACGACGTCGTGACCGCTCCGCTGCACGGCTTTCGCGACGCCAGCCACTATTACCAGGAATCCAGCAGCCGGCAGTACCTCAAAGGGATCCGCGTCCCGACGCTAATCCTGCACGCTCTGGACGACCCCTTTATGACCCCGGACGCGGTGCCCACACCGGCCGAGCTGTCTCGCTGCACTACCCTGGAGCTGAGCCGGCGGGGAGGTCACGTCGGCTTCGTTGCCGGCCGCTGGCCGTGGCGGCCCCGCTATTGGCTGGACGAGCGGATCCCGGCGTTTATTCACGCGCACATCAATCAGGCGGCGGATTGCGGGGAGCAGAGGGCTGGGGGAAGAACCCTGGTAAACGAATAGACCTCGCAGTTCGCGAGCAAGCCCGCTCCTACGGCGGAACGGCGAGAACACGGGGCTTTCGCGGGCCAGCTCGCTCCTACACCACTTCGTGCGTGCCCAGCTTCGCTGCCAACCGCCTCCTGCCCGCTACTCCCTGATCCGCCTTGTCCAATGCGCCGCCAGGGTGGCGCCGGAGAGGTTATGCCAAATGCTGAACAGCGCACCCGGAAGAGCGGCCGCTGCCGAGAAATACTTCACCGCCAGGGCTACGCCCAGCCCCGAGTTCTGCATTCCCACCTCGATGGCCAGCGTTCGGCAGGTCTTCTCGTCATAGCCGAGCCACCGGGGGATCCAGTAGCCTCCGGCGAGGCCCGAGAGATTATGGAGCATGACGGCAAAGGCCACCGGCAAGGCCAGGGTAGCGAGCTGCGGGCGGTTGATGGCCACGATGATGGCAATGATCAATACGATAGCCAGCACCGACAGCACCGGAAACGCCACCCGAAGCCGCTCCAGGTGGCGCCCCGCCCAGGTGTTGATGAGCACCCCCAGCGTCACCGGAACCACGACGATTTCCAGGATGGACAGAAGCATGTCCCAGACCGGTACCGGCACGCTCTGCCCCACGTAGAGCCAGGTCAGGAAGGGCGTCGCCACGATGGCCAGCGCCGTGGACGCGGCGGTCAAGGTGATCGACAAAGCCACGTCTCCGCGGCCCAGATAGCACACGACGTTGGAGGCCGTGCCACCGGGGCAGGCTCCCACCAGCACCAGCCCCGCGGTCAACTGTGGTGATAGCCCCAGCACAAGAGACACCAGCCAGGCAATCAGAGGCATCAGGCCGAACTGGAGCCCGACCCCCAGCCCCACCAGCAACGGACGGCGCAGCACCGCGGCGAAGCTCGACCCCGTCAGAGTCATGCCCATACCAAACATCACGACCCCCAGCAGGGGCACGATGGCGGGCTTTGCCAGCGCAAGACCCTGGGGATAGAGCATGGCGAGTCCCGCGGCGAGGACCGCCAGATAAGGAAACCGCGTGGTGATGAAGGCCGGGGACAGCCACTTCAGCAGGGCCATGGAGTCCTCACAAAAAGAAAAGGGGCCAGCGGCCCCTCATCCTATCTCACTGACCTGCGGCTCAGGCGGCAGGCTCTTCGCTCACCGCCTTCATGCTCAGGCGGATGCGGCCCTGCTTGTCGACCTCGAGCACCTTCACCTTGACGACGTCGCCCTCGCGGAGCTGATCGCTGACACTCTGCACGCGCTCGTGGGAGATCTGAGAGATGTGTACCAGGCCGTCCTTGCCCGGCAGGATAGTAACGAAGGCGCCGAAGTCCATGAGCTTGGCGACCCGCCCCTCGTAGATCATACCCACTTCCACGTCTGCCGTGATCTGCTCCACCCGGCGGCGGGCCTCGGCACCGGCGGCGCTGTCCACGGAGGCGATCCGTACCGTGCCGTCGTCAGAGATGTCGATCGTGGCCCCGGTCTCTTCGGTAAGGGCACGAATCGTGGCGCCACCCTTGCCGATGACGTCGCGGATCTTCTCGGGATTGATCTTGAAGCTGACGATGCGCGGCGCGTAATCCGACATCTCCGCCCGCGGCCCCTGGATCACCTTGGACATCTCGCCCAGGATATGCATGCGCCCTTCGCGCGCCTGGGCCAGTGCGGTTTCCATGATCTCGCGAGTGATCCCGTCGATCTTGATGTCCATCTGCAGCGCCGTGACGCCGCTCTCGGTGCCCGCGACCTTGAAGTCCATGTCGCCCAAATGATCTTCGTCG
>CAYWTP010000382.1:0-3276 GCA_964461215.1 uncultured Ectothiorhodospiraceae bacterium
CTTACGAGAAATAGTTGGCCTGACGTTCAAGATGACCGTATCGACGTCGCTGATCTGGGGGATAACCTCCATAACAATCCCTACAGGGACAGTATTCACCGTCGAGGTCGTCACCGGAATATCCGCTTGCCCCTGCACTCCACGGGCGATCGTCGTCTCCAGCGTGAAATAGACCAGGTTATCCACCACCTTGAGCACCGCCATCTGATTGTTCAAGGCCATCAGCTTGGGGCTTGAAAGGACCCTGGCATTTCCAAATTCCTTAAGTAGGCTCACGGTCGCCGTGATGCCCAGATTCCGGCCCTTGGGGGACGACTGATAGTCCAAGATGAACCCGGGATTTTTATTACTACTGCCAAATTCTATGGCGGAACTGGTAGCGAGGGCTCCGAGCGCAGCCCCAGCAGCCCCGCTCGCGGTGCCAGCCAGCACGCTGACACCCGACTCCGCCGCGACGCGAGCCCAGTCCACCCCGCCCTGATACTCATCGTTCAGAGTTACCTCGACGATGGTCGCCTCGATCAGCACCTGGCGCTGGGCGTTGGCCATGACCTGATCGAGATACTGCCGGATGGTCTCGTGCTGGCGTGCCGTCGCCCGCACAGTCAATACCCCGGCCTCCGGGTTCACGATGACCGACGATGCGCTGCTGGCCTTCTCCACGGTCGCTCCGGCCGCAAGTATGGACTGGATGTTCTTGGTCAGGGTCTGCCAGAACTGGTTGTCGGACTCATTATCCACGCTGGTGGACGAGTCGCTCCCACCACTACCCCCCGTTGAGCCACCTCCGCCCCCACCCACCGTACCGGTGCCGGTAGACGCCACCTTGGTACTGAGACTGACGGAGCTCTTGGTCTTGCGGCTGAGATTGACGTAATCGACTCTATAGGTGTGCAGATAGGGGGTATCCGGCGAGATGACCAGGTCACTCCCCTTCAGCTCGTAGCGCAGGTCCACCTGCCGCGACAGGCGCTCCAGGATCTGGGGCAGGGTCTGGTCCACGGCGTTGAGGGTCACGTTGCCGGCGATCTCCGGGCTGATATCCACGTTGATCTTGGCATCCCGGGCCAGGGCGAAGAGCAGCTCCTTGACCGGCACGTCGCTGACCACCACGGTGTAGGTCTCCGGCTTGGCGGCCGGCACCGGCGGGGGCAGGATGGGCGCCTGGGTCAGGGGGGCAGGTATGGTGCCCCTGGGAGCAGTCGCCTCCGGGCGCAGATGTCCGGAGGACGGCTCCCGCGGCTGCGGCGCCGTACACGCTGCCAGCAACAGCCCCGACAGCACGATTGCAAACTTCCAGCTCATCTTCTCCTCCCACGCCTGGTCCCCTGTGAACACAGTGAGCACCGGCACATCAGATACTACCCAGCCGTAACGGCATTTTTTCACTACAAACGCACAAATCACCATTCGCGGGCTTCACGCCCGCTCCTACCCCGAGAACCGCCGTCCTTGCCAATCTCACCCATCACCTCTTCCACGCCTTCCGTGGGTTCCGTGGCCAATGTCTTGGCTCTGGCCGGGCACACGACTGCACGGACGCAGGAGGTAGAGCGCTGCCGGGAGCAGGCGCCGAGCCCGCCCTACGCCCCACACCTTACTTCTTCCTCCGTCGATTCCGTGGCTAGCCTCTCTTTCCTTCGCGTCTCTGCGCGAGACTTCTTCGATCTCGTAGCCCGGATGGAACGTAGTGTAATCCGGGGCAGGTCCCGGTCACGCTCCCCCGGATTCCGCTTTGCTGCATCCGGGCTACCGACCCTTGGCCGGCGCAGCCCGCCCTACGCCTCACGCCTCACTTCCCCTAGCCCTTTGCGATGTCGCTCAGGACCTGGATGTCGCGCACGTTGCGGATGAAGGGCCGGCCCTGCTTGAGCGCCGGTGGCAGGCCGTCGAGCGTCGCCTGGGCTGCCCGCAGGCTCTCGAAGTCGCCCAGCAGCACGCTGAGCAGCCGCTCGCCGCGGATCCGGGTCCAGTATACGTAAATAGAGCCCATCTCCGGCACCAGCCCACCCTCATGCAGATTCTGCTCCAGATCGGCCACCCGGTCGGCGCTGACCAGCATGAGCTGTATGCTCAGATGACCGGACTTCGCCGACCCCAGCCACCGGCGGGTCGCGGCCAGCCGGCGAGCCAGAAATCCCACTGTATCCTTATCGGTCGCGGGTGCCGGTACTTGCGCCGCCGGAGCCACTTCGGAAATCGTAGCCCTGGAAGCCGCGACGGGAGCAGGCCTCTGCGGCGGGGGCGCCGGCGCCGCGGCGGCATAGACCGGCCGGGCCGCGACGGCCGGCGTCGGCTCGGCCCCGGCGACGGCCACCTGGCCGCTCAGGCGCAAGGCTACCGCAGCCGGCGGCGACGGTGCTGGTGCCGGCTGGGCCGGTGCGGCGGATCCCAACGCAGGCTGCTCGCTCGTCCGCTCCATGGAATCAACGCCCGCCGAGCCTTCGGCGACCGGCCCCGGTCCTGTCCGGGCCTGCGGCGCGGGTTCGGTCCGCCGCCCCCCCACGAACGGGGCCGCAATGGCCGCATCCCGCGCGGCCGGAACGGACATTGTCGTGGACGGGCCCCTGCCCCAGAGGAGGAAGGCCCCCGTGGCCAGCGCCATGCCGGCAGCCGCGGAGCCCAGCGCCAGGGGCCAGCTACCGCGCGTGCCCTGGACCTTGCTGAACTCGCTGTCGCGGGCCGCGGCCTTGACGTGGCGAGCCGTGACTTGGTGCTCGCCGGCCGCATAGGCAGCCAGCAAGGACTTGTCCGCGAGGATATTGACGCGACGGATCAGGCCCGAGGAGGCTGAAGCGATGGCGCGGATGGCACCCGGGCTGAAGACCTGCGGGCCACGATAGCCCGCGGCCCGCATGCGGAAGTCAAGGTAATCCCGGATCTCGCCGGCACCGAACGGAGGCAGAGTAAAGCTGTGGGTGATGCGCTCGCGAAGCTGGCGGATGTGGACGGGCGAGAGGTTGCGCTCCAGCTCCGGCTGCCCGAACAGCACGATCTGGAGCAGCTTGTACTGCTGGGTCTCCAGGTTGGACAGCAGCCGGATCTCCTCCAAGGTCTCCAGGGGCATGCTCTGTGCCTCTTCCACGAAGACCACGACCTGGCGGTTCTCCCCATGCTTGCGAAGCAGGCGCTCTTGCAGGGCCTGCATCACCTGCAAGCGACTCGCGTCCTGGGCGACGGGCAGCCTCATCTCGAAGGCGATGGCGTGCAGGATGTCGTCGGGCGACAGGCTTGGATTCGCCAGATACACCACCTCGACTTCCTCGGGCAGGCGCA
>CAYWTP010000383.1:0-552 GCA_964461215.1 uncultured Ectothiorhodospiraceae bacterium
AAAAAAATTCCCAATATGATCGCGCCGCAGACGGCCGCAACTTTTTTCTTCGGCCATGTCAGCCCCCAGGCCATTGCGGGCGCCGGCCCCAGCATGGCCAGGTAGACATAGCGGTCTGCCACCGTTGAATAGTGCTGAAAATTGAACGAGACCAGCCCCAAAACCGGCAGCAGGCCAACCACGAACACCCCGGTCGCCGTCACGAGCCACGACAGTGTCCTGCGCTTCAGCCATAGCCAACCTGCAAGGACAAAGGGCACCCAGCTGGTAAGAAACACCCAGCCGTGTCCCAGCACAACCTGCGGAGACCGCCCGTAATCCGGGCCGAATTGGAGGGGCAAAGCCAGCTTGTACAGATAAAATAAGAGGGCATCGCCCGCAATCAGCGGCCGGGCCCACACCGGCGGCTCATAAACAAGAGAGGTGCCGGGCTGCACCCAGCGGGTCAGAAGGCCCCAGGCCAGAGCTATTATGACCCACACCGACAAGCCGGCAATTTGCTCTCGCCAGGAGCGCCGCCAACCCCACGCGGCCAGCAGGCCGACGATCACC
>CAYWTP010000383.1:562-3245 GCA_964461215.1 uncultured Ectothiorhodospiraceae bacterium
TGGTGACGCATCCGGGCGTCGACAAGGTGGGCTTCACCGGCAGCACCACGGCCGTCGGCTTAGCAAAAAGCGCCAGGACAAAGGCCCCTGTAGCCAGCCCGTAGCGCAGCCCGGCGCGGGGCGTCTTGCCCGTAGGGGGCTGCATTTTTATATCGACATATCTCAGGTAATGCCACACGGCCGCAAGCGACAACAGCCCGCACAGTACATCCTTAAAACCCGCCACCCAGGCGACGGCATCAACTTGAATGGGGTGTACGGCAAAAAGCAGGGCGCCGCCACAGGCCGCCCATTCCAGGGGCAAGCGGTTGCCGTCAGCCGAGGTTCCGGTCCCCGTCAGCCTCGTGCGACGCAGGAGCAGCGCCAAGATGCGCCAGACAATCAGAACGCTCAGCAGATGCAGCAGCAGGTTTAAGCTGTGAAAAAGCCGGGGATCGGGAACAACCTCGGTGCCGGGATCGGCAGTCAGCAGGGCCGGCGTCCAGGCAACCAATGCAACGAACGTGTATGTCAGCGGCGTATACAGTCCTTCATAGGGGTAGCGCCAGAAATGCAATAGATTGTCCAGCGAGCGCGCCTGAAGATACGGATTTTTATAGACAACGACCGAGTCGTCATATGCCAGAAACTGGTGGTCGATCACCGGCCGGAAGGTCGTCGCAGCGTTGGTGGTCTTCCAGATGCCCCCCGCCGCCGCCGCGTCGAAGAACGTCTTCGACGGACTGGGGATGCCCTCGATGTCCGTGACCCGGCCCATCATGTTCGCCGGCCCGATGTTGCGCCACTGGAACGCGGCCAGAACCGACGAGTCCAAGGGAGTACTCACCTGGGCGTGCGCCCGGGGAGCGCCCAGCAGCGCCGCGGCCGCCAGGGCGAGGGAGAGGGGAATGCGCATGCTGACCTCGTAGACGGTTGGAGCGTGAGGAACAGGACGCGGAGAGGATCGCGTCCGCTCTCAAGTACGTGGATGGGCAGAAGATCGTTGGCGGGACCGGAAGCGGCCAGGCGGCGAACCAGCGCCCCGCATATGGGGCCGCGCACCCGCGCGACGATCGCGCACGGAGTTCCCCGGTGCGGGTCCGTCCACCGGCCGCGCAGGTGCCACCTGCATCCATTTGTACCACCTGTCCTCTCGTGAGGCAGGTCGGAGCGCGGGTGGTGGCCAGCAAACATGTTGGAAAACAATGACTTAGGTGCTCTTCGCTGGTCGGAACACCGCTTGCTCTTTTTTGGGCCGCTCGTCGGGACACGACCCCTGTTTGCTTGGCCGTCACACGGCGCGGGAGGACGTGGCTCACAGATACCCACGTTTGAGCGAGCCAGATTCCCAGCCCCATGCCCGCCACCAATTCGTCCGCCGCCGCCATGGCCGCCGCTGGTCCAGAGTCGACCGTGCACTCCACCGTCCTCCGCCGCTCGTTCGCGGTCGGCACCGTGGTACTGTGGATGGCGATCGCGGGCATCCTGCTCGTGCGTGGCTTCTCGTACTACGCGACCCCGCTACAACAGCGGGCGTACTCCCCCGACTACGAGGTACTCAAGCCCTCTGGCAACATCGGGCTCGGCTATGGCGTCATCGGGACGCTCATGATGGTGGTGGGCGTCACCGGGTACTCGCTCCGCCGCCGAGTGCGCGTGTTGCACCGGTGGGGCAAGCTCAAGACCTGGTTGGGAGTCCACATCTTCCTCTGCACGATGGGGCCGTTTCTCATCCTGCTCCACACCACGTTCAAGTTCGGCGGCATCGTCTCGATCGCTTTCTGGAGCATGACGGCCGTGGTGGCGAGTGGGATCTTCGGCCGATACGTCTACGTCCGCATCCCAAAGACGCTGAACGGGCAGTTCCTCTCCTTGCAGGCCATCGAGGAACGTCGCCAATCGATGCTGCATCGCATTGCTGAGCGAGCGCACCTCCCGAAAGACGAGGTCGAGTCGCTGATCCGGACCGCGAAGCGTCCGCCCCCCCGCGGCTTCCTGGCCGCGATGGCCCAGTCATTTTGGTACGACCTCACCGCCAGCCGCACCGACCGCAAGCTTCACGACCTGCTGTTTCGCAAGGGTGTGCCACGAGGGGCGCGTGCCGCGGTCGTCCGCTTGTTCCGGGAGGAGATGACCCTGGAGCATCAGGTGGCGCTGCTGACCCCGTTCCAGCGCCTGTTCAAGTACTGGCATCTGTTCCACATGCCGCTGGCCATCGTGATGCTGGTGGTCGTCCTGGTCCACGTCTCCATCGCGCTGCTGCTGGGATACACGTGGATCTTCTGACCCGGCGAGGTGCACGACCGGCGGTGCACCCCGGAACGGGCAACGTGCATCGCTCCCCCACACCGACGGAAGGCGCACGTCGCGTCGTGCGTCCCGGAGTACGCGTCACACGGACGCTGCTCCGCACGATCGTCGCGATGCTCCTCGTGTTCCTGTCAGCCTCGCGAGCACAGGCTCAACTGGTGTCACCCGGCAAACTCATCAAGTCCCACAGCGACCTCGAGGGCATCCGGAACTGCACCAAGTGCCATCAACTCGGCGAGCGCGGCGTCTCCAACGACAAATGCCTCGACTGCCACCGTCCGCTGGCCGACCGTATCGCGCGCAAGGCCGGCTTTCACGCCACCATCGGTGCCAAGAGCTGCAGCGAGTGTCACAAGGACCATTTCGGGCCGGACTTCGACGCCATCCACTTCGA
>CAYWTP010000384.1:0-3233 GCA_964461215.1 uncultured Ectothiorhodospiraceae bacterium
GTCCTCCTCCAGATGTGCCCGGGTAACGCCGACGCGCTTGGCGGTGCCGTCCTCCAGCTCGATGTCCAGATGGCCTTTGCCGACGACGGGCCGCTCGTACTGGCTGATCTGGTAGCCCTTGGGCAGATCGGGGTAGAAGTAGTTCTTGCGCGCGAACACCGAGCGCTGCGCAACCTCGGCCTCGATGGCCAGCCCGAACTTCACGGCCATGGCCACCGCGCCTTCGTTGAGCACCGGCAGCACCCCCGGCAGCCCCAGGTCGATGGCGCAGGCCTGGGTGTTGGGCTCCGCTCCGTAGGCGGTGGGCGCGCCAGAAAAGATCTTGCTCCGGGTGGCGAGCTGGGCGTGGACCTCAAGGCCGATGACTGGTTCCCATTCCATTCGTGGTTACTCGTGAAGGGTGAAGATGTGCGGTGGGGTAGTCCAGGTCCGCGCTTGATACTGCAGCACTTCTTGCGCTTCACACCATACGGTTCGCCTCTACTCAAACCCCGGCGGCACGCGGGTGTGCCAGTCGGTGGCCTGCTGGTAGCGGTGGGCGATGTTGAGCAGGCGGGCTTCCTGGAAGTAGCCGCCGATGAGCTGAAGGCCTACCGGGAGCCCATTGGCCGTGCCGGCCGGGATCGAGAGCCCCGGCAGGCCGGCCAGGGTCACCGCGATGGTATAGATATCCGACAAGTACATGGTGACCGGATCACCGGTCTTCTCTCCCAGCCTAAAGGCAGGGGTGGGGGAGGTCGGGCCGAGGATGACGTCCACTTCCTGGAAGGCCCGGCTGAAGTCACCGGCGATGAGCCGGCGGACCTGCTGGGCCTTCAGGTAGTAGGCGTCGTAGTAGCCGGCAGACAGGGCGTAGGTGCCGATCATGATGCGGCGCTTGACCTCGGCCCCGAAGCCTTCGCCGCGAGAGCGCTTGTACAGATCCTCCAGATTGACGGGATCCTGGCAGCGGTAGCCGTAGCGTATACCGTCGAAGCGCGACAGGTTGGACGAGCACTCGGCCGGCGCCACCACATAGTACGCCGGCACCGCCAGCTCGGTGTTGGGCAGGCTGATGTCCTTGATCCTGGCCCCCTGGGCCTCCAACTCTCTGACCGCTGCTCGTATTGCCTCTGCCACCGCCGCGTCTAGACCCTGGCCGAAATACTCGGTCGGCAGCCCTATGCGCAGTCCTTCCAGGCTCTGGTCCAATCCACGGGAGTAGTCATCCACCGGCTGGTCGACGCTGGTGGAATCCCGCGGGTCGAATCCCGCCATGGCACCCAGCAGCAGGGCCGCGTCGGCGGCACTGCGGGCAATGGGGCCACCCTGGTCCAGGCTGGAGGCGAAGGCGATCATGCCGTAGCGCGAGACCCGGCCGTAGCTGGGCTTGAGTCCGGTCAGGCCGCACAGCGCCGCCGGCTGCCGAATGGAGCCGCCCGTGTCGGTTCCCGTGGCGAGCGGGGCCAGACGGGCGGCCACGGCGGCAGCCGAGCCGCCGGAGGACCCACCGGGGACCCGCTCCAAGTCCCAGGGGTTCTTCACCGGGCCATAGAAGCTGGTCTCGTTGGACGAGCCCATGGCAAACTCGTCCATGTTGGTCTTGCCCAGGGTGACCATGCCGGCCGTTGCGGTGCGCTCGACCACAGTCGCGTCATAAGGTGCCACGAAGCCGTCCAGCATCCGCGAACCGCACGAAGTCCGCACGCCCTTGGTGCAGAAGATGTCCTTGTGCGCCAACGGCACTCCGGTCAGCGGTCCCGCCGTACCCGCGGCCAGCCGGCGGTCGGCCTCCCGGGCCTGGCCAATGGCCAGCTCCGCCGTCACCGTGATAAAGCCGTTTAGCTTGCCGTCGTGTCTGGCGATGCGATCCAGGAAGTGGCCCGTCAGCTCTTCGCTGGAGAACTCGCGCGCTCGTAGCCCGGCTGACATCGCGGCAATAGACTTGTTGTGCATTTGCTTACTCAATGACCTTCGGCACCAGGTAGAGTCCATCCTCCACCCGGGGTGCGATGCTTTGGAACAGCTCGCGCTGGTCGTTCTCCGTGACCTGATCCGGGCGCAGGCGCTGAGTGGCGTCAAGCGGATGGGCCATGGGTGCCGTCTGCGAGGTGTCCATCCGGCCCATCTGCTCCACCAGATGGAGGATGTTGGAAAGCTCTGACGCGTACCTCGCTACGTCGGCCTCGCCGATAGCCAGCCGCGCCAGGTGCGCAATATTCTGCACGTCCTTTCGGTCCAGGGACATAGCCGCTCCAAGTAGTCCGAATCGGTGGGTGGGGCGCGGTCCCGTGAAGCTCACCGCGGCGCTTCACGTGGGCCAGCCGGCGGGCCGATGACCGGGGCCGCATGGCAGGGCGGTCACGAGCTTGCCCAAATCCCGACCCGCTGCTACAGTAGCGGCGCCATGGACACCCTGTCGGCCGACACGCGGGGGCGCGCGGCCTAGAATGTACCTGCCCTGCTTTTTCCGGATTATACCTGTCGACCCGGTGCGGTTGTAACCTTCACCCACGATAGTCTGTCGCGCCTATGCTGCTCAAAAGCTTACGGGGGTTCTTCTCCAACGACCTCTCCATCGACCTCGGCACCGCGAATACGCTCATCTATGTGCGTGGCCAGGGCATTGTGCTCAATGAGCCCTCGGTGGTTGCAATTCGCCAGGAACGCGGCCCCGGCGGGGCTAAGACCATCGCCGCCGTCGGCAACGACGCCAAGCGAATGCTTGGCCGCACACCGGGGCACATCACGGCCATCCGGCCTCTGAAGGACGGGGTGATAGCGGATTTCACCGTGACCGAGAAGATGCTTCAGCACTTCATCCACAAGGTTCACGAGAACCGCTTTCTGCGGCCCAGCCCCAGAGTGCTGGTGTGTGTGCCGTGTGGATCGACCCAGGTCGAGCGCCGTGCCATCCGCGAGTCGGCGGCCGGCGCCGGTGCCCGCGAGGTCTACCTGATCGAGGAGCCCATGGCGGCGGCCATCGGCGCCGGCATGCCGGTGTCGGAGGCCAGCGGCTCGATGGTGCTGGACATCGGCGGCGGTACCACCGAGGTCGCGGTGATCTCTTTGAACGGCATCGTCTATGCCGCTTCGGTCCGCATCGGCGGTGATCGCTTCGATGACGCCATCATCAACTATGTACGGCGCAATTACGGCAGCCTTATCGGCGAGGCGACGGCCGAGCGCATCAAGCACGAGATCGGCTCGGCCTATCCCGGGAATGAGGTGCGGGAGCTGGAGGTGCGCGGGCG
>CAYWTP010000385.1:0-3222 GCA_964461215.1 uncultured Ectothiorhodospiraceae bacterium
GCGCTCCAGCGGCCCGTTCCTCAAGCTCAACTGCGCCGCGCTGCCCGACAATCTGCTGGAGTCCGAGCTATTTGGCCACGAGAAGGGTGCGTTCACGGGAGCGGCCTACCAGCGCAAGGGCCACTTCGAGCGCGCCGATGGGGGTACCTTGTTCCTGGACGAGATCGGCGAGATCACGCCGGCGTTCCAGGCCAAGCTGCTGCGGGTGCTCCAGGAAGGCGAGTTCGAGCGGGTCGGCGGGGCACGCACGCACAAGGTGGACGTGCGCATCATCGCGGCCACCAACAGGGACCTGGAGAGCGCCGTGGAGGCGGGTGAGTTCCGCGAAGACCTGTACTACCGGCTGAACGTCATGCCCTTGTATATGCCGGCCCTGCGCGAGCGGCGCGAGGACATCCCCGATCTTGCCCGGTTCCTGACCGGCCGGCTGTCCAAGGTCCAGGGTCGGCCCCTGGAGATCACGGACAGCGCCATCCGCCTGCTTACCCGCCACGAGTGGCCGGGCAACGTGCGCGAGCTGGAGAACTGCCTGGAGCGGGCGGCAATCATGAGCGAGGACGGGGTGATCGATCGGGACGCCGTCGGGCTAACCGGCATCGAGGACGCCCTGCCGCTGGCTCCCCAGCCGGCGGCCGATCTGGAAGACCCGGATCTGGACGAACGCGAACGGGTCATCGCGGCCCTGGAGCAAGCGGGCTGGGTGCAGGCCAAGGCGGCGCGCCTGCTCGGCATGACCCCGCGCCAGATCGCCTACCGCATCCAGACCCTGAACATCCGGGTGCGGAGGTTGTAAGGGGAGAGATTCACTACCGGGTGCCTTCTCGATGCGTTTCTCTGCAGTTCAGCGCTTACGGGGAACAGATCCAAGAAATTCTCGCGCAGAGACGCAGAGAAGAAGAACGAAAAGGCAAGAGAAATTGGCTACGGAATCCACGGAAAGTTCGCATGGTTCGCTCCCAAGTCGGCATGAAGGACGCCTTGCGACAGGAACGGACCCGATCTCGTGGAGTTGCGGACTGATATAAATAAATGACTTCAAGTATATATTGTAATTAACTGTATTGCAAAGAATATCTGAATTCCTGTATGTGGTAACGGAAGGAATGAGGGGATCGCCGAGGTTTACTTCCCATGGATTTGAAGAGGACGGCCAGGTATTCTCGCCACAGCCTCGGGGGTAACTCGGTACCTCGTCCGCCAGTGGGCGCGGGTTCGACCGGTGCCCGGTCATGAGAGTCTTCTAACGCGGTACTCCCATGCGGTTGAGCGCTTCAGGGGAACAGATCCAAGAAGTTCTCGCGCAGAGACGCAGAGAAGAAGAACGAGAAAGGCAAGATAAGGTGGTCACGTAACCTACGGAATATTGGCAGTGCCGTGACCGAACCCAATGCCGTGGCCCGCCATCCGCTCACACCGCGCCTGATTTACAGTGCCCGTTACGATATCAGCTTCTTCGGTCTGGAGCGGCTGCACCCCTTCGACGGCCGCAAGTACAGTCACGCCTGGCGATTGTTGGAAGCGCGATTCGGAGAGCATCTGGCGCGGTGGTGGGTACAACCACCGCGCCAGGTTGCTGAAGACGAGCTTCTGGCGGTTCACACCAGCGGGTACTTGGACGATCTGCGAAGCCCCGCCTGGGTAGCACTTGCCCTGGAGCTGCCCGTGGTGCGATTTCTTCCCGCGGCGCTGGTGGACCGCCGCATCCTGGCTCCCATGCGCTGGGCCTGTATGGGCACCATCGCCGGGGCCCGGGCCGCCATGGATCACGGTCTTGCCGTAAACCTGTCGGGTGGCTACCACCACGCCAAGCGAGACAGGGGGGAAGGCTTCTGCGTGTACAACGATATCGCCTTGGCCGTGCACGACCTGCGTGAATCGGGTCGCCTTGCAGCAACCGCGGCTGTGGCCTACGTGGATCTGGACGCTCACCAGGGCAATGGGGTTGCCCATGTCTTTTTCGACGATGCGCAGCTGAAGATCTTCGACATGTACAACGCCGAGATATATCCGGCCCACGACACTAAGGCGCGGTCCAGAATCGATCACGATATTCCGTTGCCTGCCTTCTGCCCGGAGGGCCGGTATCTGGATCTGCTCGGCTCGGAGCTTCCTAGATTCCTCGACACGCTATGCGCCTCCAGCCCGGTTGAGCTGGCCATCTACAACGCGGGGACGGACGTACTGCGCGGGGATCCGCTGGGCGCTCTCGACTTGGGCGAAGAGGCCATACGACAAAGGGATCGTTTCGTGATCGAGCAAATGACCGGCCGGGGCATCCCAACACTCATCCTGCCCAGCGGCGGCTACAACAAGGCCAGCCACCGCCTGATCGCCGACACCGCCGGCTTCATCATTGAACGTTACGGAGCACGTCAGGCAGGGTCGGCGTAACCGCCCGGAATCCTGCGCCCCCAGTAGGGAGACCCCGCGCGCGAAGCCGCAGAGAAAAAGAAAGCGGGCGCTTTCGCGCCCGCTCGTTCTTCCTGGAATGAGTTCCGCGTCTCAGAGCACGTAGCCGCGCTCGTCGTGCAGTGCCAAGTCCAGACCCTGAGTCTCGTCTTCCTCAGTGACGCGCAGGCCGATGACCATGTCGATGATCTTGAGCAGGATGAAGCTCGCGATGGCCGTATACACCAGCGTGGCCGCCACGCCAACGAACTGCTTGCCGAGCTGGGCGCCGATGGTTATACCTTCGGCCAAACCGGCACCGCCCAGGCTGGCATCGGCGAACACGCCGGTGAGCAGGGCACCGATGACGCCGCCGATGGCATGCACGCCGAAGGCGTCCAAAGAGTCGTCATAGCCAGCGGCGCGCTTGAGCTTGGTTGCGCCGAGGAAACAGCCCACACCGGCTGCCGCACCAATGGCCAGGGCGCCCATGGGGCCGGCGGTGCCGGAGGCCGGGGTGATGGCCACCAGTCCAGCCACCGCACCGGAGGCGATGCCCAGCACGCTGGGCTTGCCGTGGGAGATCCACTCCGCGAACATCCACGCCAAGGCAGCGGTCGCGGTGGCGATCTGGGTCACCGCCATGGCCATGCCGGCCGTGCCGTCAGCCGCCAGCTCAGAGCCGGCGTTGAAGCCGAACCATCCCACCCACAGCATGGAGGCGCCGATCACGGTGTAGCCCAGGTTGTGCGGGGTCATGGGGGTGGTCGGATAGCCCTTGCGCTTGCCCAGCACCAGCGCCGCCATCAGACCGGCGATCCCGGCGTTGATGTG
>CAYWTP010000386.1:0-3214 GCA_964461215.1 uncultured Ectothiorhodospiraceae bacterium
CACAACCGGGACGAGGAGAAGGAGCATGCGTCCATGTTGCTGGAGTGGATCCGCCGTCGCGACAGGACGTTCGACAAGGAGCTCGGGGACTACCTGTTCTCGGACAAGCCTATCGCCTCGTTGGAATCCGAGCACAAGGGGTGATGCTGCAATGCCAAAGCTGACGCGTGCAGATCTGTTCTCGCTGGAAGACTACGCAGCGGCACGGCCGGAGTTCCGGGCCAGGGTGATGGCGCACAAGAAGACCCGCCGGGTGCAGATAGGCCCCCACGGCGCCCTGTACTTCGAGGATCGCCTGACCATGCAGTACCAGGTCCAGGAGATGCTGCGGGCGGAGCGGATCTTCGAGGCCGCCGGCATTGAAGAAGAGCTGGCCGCTTACAATCCCCTGGTTCCCGACGGGCGGAACTGGAAAGCGACTTTCATGTTGGAGTTCGAGGACGTGCAGGAGCGGCAACAGGCCCTGGCCCGGATGCTCGGCATCGAGAAGAGGGTGTGGGTTCGGGTGCAGGGCTTCGACCCGGTGTGGGCCATTGCCGATGAGGATCTGGAGCGCGAGTCGGAAGAGAAGACCGCATCCGTGCATTTCCTGCGCTTCGAGCTGACACCGGAGATGATCGCCGCCTTGCGCGCCGGTGCCGCCTTGGCAATGGGTATCGATCACGACGCCTACCGCCATCAGGTGGACCAGCTTGCCGATGCGGTCCGGGATTCCCTTCTCGCAGATCTGGCCTAGTCACGCCGGATCACGTTTATTGCATTACAGCAATAGTCCTCTTTAATATACTGTTTTTTAAGGTGTAAGCGTGGGCCAGAACGGCCCGCGTCCAGGGGCCGGAAATTCGGGGCTTGTACCCGCTACCACCGCGGGTACACTTACGCGGCAATGCGCGGACGGGACCCCCATCGATCGAAGCGCCTTTGGGCTGCACTGCTGAGCGGAGCGCTGCTCTGCCGCTTGGGCGTCGGCTTCGCCGGGGGGCTGGACAAGTACGGCTACCCGGAAGAGCAGGCTCCGCTGCATGTGGAGGAGGTGCCCGAATGGTCGGAGGACAAGGTTTCGCTTCCGGCTTATCCGGATCCCAACAAGCTCATTTCGGTCGATCTGGGCGCGTCGCTCTCCCGTTACGAGTATCAGATTGACCCGGCATCCCTCAGCGTCGGCCACGACGGGGTCGTTCACTATACGCTGGTGCTGCGCTCGTCATCCGGTGCCCGCAACGTATTCTTCGAAGGCGTTCGGTGCAACACCCATGAATACAAGACCTACGCGTTCGGTCACGCCCAGGGCG
This sequence comes from uncultured Ectothiorhodospiraceae bacterium, assembly GCA_964461215.1. GTDB lineage: Bacteria > Pseudomonadota > Gammaproteobacteria > JAABTG01 > JAABTG01 > CAYWTP01. The sequence goes on from CAYWTP010000386.1 coordinate 1,293, forward strand.
GCTTCCGCCGGCGCCAGAGTCCGCCCTGGGAGCCGTTGCGGCCCAGCGGTCCGCAGGCGTACCGCGAGGCTTTGGCGCGCAGCTACCTCTGCTCCAGTTTCTGGCTGCCCCTGAAGGTGGACCGGATCCTGTCCCGGCTGCGTTCGCCGTCGGAGGCGGGCTTCGACAGCTCCACCGGCTTCCCATGACCATGTACGACGCCTCGGCCATCGAGGTACTGACAGGGCTGGACCCGGTCCGCAAGCGGCCGGGGATGTACACGGACACAACTCGTCCCAACCACCTGGCCCAGGAGGTCATCGACAACAGTGTGGACGAGGCCATCAGCGGGCACGCAACCCGTGTGGCCCTCACGCTGCACAAGGACGGATCGCTCTCGGTGACGGACGACGGGCGGGGCATGCCCGTGGACATCCATCCCGGGGAGAAGGTGAGCGGTGTGGAAGTCATCCTGACGCGACTGCATGCCGGCGGTAAGTTCTCCCAGAAGAGCTACCAGTTCTCCGGCGGCCTTCACGGGGTGGGAGTGTCCGTGGTCAACGCCTTGTCCAAGCATCTGGAGGTGTGGGTACGCCGGGATGGACAGGAACACAATATGGCCTTCGCCAACGGGGTCAAGATCTCGGACCTGGAGTCGGTGGGCGCGGTGGGCAAGCGCAACACCGGTACCACGGTGCGCTTCTGGCCCGATCCACGCTTCTTCGATTCGGTCAAGTTCTCCGTCTCCCGGCTCAAGCACGTGTTGCGGGCCAAGGCCGTACTGTGCCCGAGGCTCCGGGTCGGCTTCGACGACGAGAACACGGGCGAACATCTGGAGTGGTATTACGAAGAAGGCCTGGCCGCCTATCTCTCGGACGAGAACAAGGGCGCCGGGATGCTGCCGTCTAGCCCTTTTGTGGGCAGTTTTCAGGGCAACGCCGAAGCAGTGGACTGGGCCGTCGCCTGGCTCCCGGACGGTGGCGAGGCGGTAGCCGAGAGCTACGTCAATCTGGTTCCCACCACCCAGGGCGGCACCCACGTCAATGGCTTGCGGGCGGGACTGATGGAGGCGGTGCGTGAGTTCTGCGAGTTCCGCAATCTGTTGCCCCGGGGCGTCAAGCTCACCGCGGAGGATGTCTGGGACGGTTGCAGCTATGTGCTGTCGGTGAAGCTTTCCGAGCCCCAGTTCTCCGGGCAAACCAAGGAGCGCCTGTCGTCCCGGGAATGTGCCGCTTTCGTCTCGGGTGTGGTCAAGGATGCCTTCAGTCTCTGGCTCAATCAGCATCCCGAGACCGGTGAGCAGATTGCAGAGCTGGCCATCGGCAACGCCCAGCGGCGCCTGCGGGCCAGCAAGCAGGTGGTACGCAAGCGGGTGACCAATGGCCCTGCTCTGCCGGGCAAGCTGGCCGATTGCAGCAGCCAGGAAAGCGAGCGCGGCGAGTTGTTCCTCGTGGAGGGCGATTCGGCCGGCGGCTCGGCTAAGCAGGCCCGGGATCGAGTGTTTCAGGCCATCATGCCCCTGCGGGGCAAGATCCTGAATACCTGGGAGCTGGATCCGGCGATGGTGCTCGGGTCGCAGGAGGTGCACGACATTGCGGTGGCCGTCGGGGTGGATCCAGGATCCGATGATCTCAGCGGTCTTCGCTACGGCAAGATCTGCATCCTGGCCGACGCCGACTCCGATGGGGCCCACATCGCCACCCTTCTCTGTGCCTTATTCGTGCGTCACTTCAGACCCCTGGTCAGCCTCGAGCACATATACGTGGCCATGCCGCCGCTGTACCGCATCGATGTGGGCAAAGAGGTCTTCTACGCTCTGGATGATGCCGAAAAACAGGGGATCCTGGATCGCATCGCCGCCGAGAAGCTCAAGGGCAAGGTCAACGTACAGCGATTCAAGGGCCTGGGGGAGATGAATCCCCTGCAGCTGCGAGAGACCACCA
>CAYWTP010000387.1:0-3214 GCA_964461215.1 uncultured Ectothiorhodospiraceae bacterium
GAAAATTATTTCGGTGCGGGCGGGGTGCCCCATGCCTACCTGGAGGCCTTGCGCCCGCATTATCCCCTCAGCCTGCACGGTGTCGGATTATCTCTGGGCTCCACGGATCCGCTCGATGTGGCGCACTTGGGGAAGCTGCAGGCCGTGATCGAGCGCTACGAGCCTGCCCTAGTCTCGGAGCACCTCTCCTGGGGAGCGGTCGACGGTCGTCATTTCAATGACCTGCTGCCTCTGCCCTACACCGAGGAGGCCTTGGCTCACGTGTCGGATCGCGTCGCCGAAGCCCAGGAGCGCTTGGGCCGGCGGATCCTGCTGGAGAACCCGTCCACCTATCTCCGCTTCGCGCACTCGACGATTGCGGAAGGGGAGTTCCTATGCGAGCTGGCCCGCCGCACCGGCTGCGGCATCCTGCTCGACGTCAACAACGTCTATGTCAGTGCCTGCAACCACGGCCTCGATCCCTGCGATTATCTGGGCGCCGTCCGTCCCGCGGACGTGGAAGAAATCCACTTGGCCGGCTTCACGGTGAAGCGCTTCGACGACGGCGAGATCCTGATCGATACCCACAGCCGGCCGGTCCACCCAGAGGTCTGGGCGCTCTACCGCGCGGCGCTCGCGGCCCTGGGTCCGCTTCCTACGCTGATCGAATGGGACACCGAGCTGCCGGCCCTGGAGATCCTGACCGGTGAGGCGGACCGCGCTGAGCGCCTGCTGGAGGAGGCTCGCCGTGCCGACGCTGCGTGAGCTGCAACGCGCCTTCGGGCGGGCCCTGATAGATCCCGGAGCAGTGGACGTGGCCACTTTCGTGATGGCAGAAGGCATCCCTGCGGCGCGACGCGTCCAGGTGTATCGAAACAACGTCTACGCCAATCTGGGTGGGGCCCTGGAGGCAGTGTATCCGGTCGTGCGGCGCCTGACCGGGGAGGAATTCTTCCGTAGCGCGGTCAAGGCGTACGTCAGGGCCGTGCCCTCCCGCTCCGGTGACCTCCACGCCTACGGCGCCAGCTTTCCCGAGCGGCTGGCCCAGCTGCCGGAGCTCTCCGAGCTCGGCTACCTGGCGGACGTGGCTCGCCTCGAATGGGCCTATCACCAGGTGTTCCACGCCGCGGACGCGCTGCCCCTGAGCCTGGCATCCCTCGCCGGAGTACCCGCCGACCGCTGGCATACCGTGCGCTTCGCGCTGCACCCGGCCAGCGCCCTGCTGCACTCGCCGTATCCGCTGCTGCGGATCTGGCAGGTCAATCAGGAGGACTGGGCAGGAGAGCAGACGGTGAGTCTGGACGAGGGCGGCGACGACATTCTCGTCCGGCGGCAGGGCGGAAACGTCGAGCTCATGCGCCTGAGCCCGGCGGAGTATCGTCTGCTCGCCGCCTTCGGACACGGCGGCTCGCTGGAGCAGGCGGTGACCGAAGCGCTGCAGGGCGACCCGGAATTCGACGTCGGTGCCAGCCTGCACAAGCACCTGCAGCTCGGCACCTTCTCCGAGCCCGAATGTAATCGAAACCTCAGGGGAGACGATCATGGAAACCACTGCTGTTGAGACCAAGGCGGGCCCGAGCCCGTGCGGCACCGGGCTTGGGGGTCTTGCGTGCTCCGCCTACGGCGCCCTGTCCTGGCTGGCGCCCATCGCCGACCTGGCCGCCCGGCTTTGGGTGGCCAATGCCTTCATCAAGTCGGGCCTGACGAAGATCCAGAGCTTCAGCACCACGCTCCAGCTGTTCAAGTACGAGTACGCCGTCCCTTTCCTGTCGCCCGAGGTCGCCGCCTACCTGGGAACCTTCACCGAGCTGTTCTTTCCGGTCCTGCTCGCGGTGGGTCTGGGCGGTCGCCTGGCCGCCGTGGTGCTGTTCGTCTTCAACATCGTTGCCGTGATTTCCTACCCGGATCTCGGCGCGGCCGGACGCGAGCAGCACTACGTTTGGGGCATCCTGCTGTTCATGACCGTTACTCACGGTCCCGGGAAGCTGTCCCTGGACCACTGGATCGCGCGGCGCTACGGCTGGAGCCGGTCCTGACGGTCGTGCCAGATGGCACCCTCAAACAGCAACGGCCCCGTGCTCGTGGGACAACGCGCCTTGGTCACCGGTGCCGGCCCCGGCGTCGGGGCCGGCGTCGCTCTGGCGCTGGCTGCCGCCGGAGCCAAGGTGGCGGTCAGCTACCTGAGTGACCCGGGGCCCGCCGAGTTGCTGGTCAGCCAGATTGGCGTCGGTGGTGGCGAGGCCTTCAGCGTTCAGGCGGACGTGGGGCAGGAGGATCAGGTCAAGTGCATGTTCGAGCAGGTGGCCGGACGCTTCGGCGGACTCGACATCCTGGTCAGCAACGCCTCGATGCGGCGCGCCGCACCGCTGCATGCGCTGACGCTGGAGGACTGGGAGCTGGGGCTGCGGGTTAATCTGACCGGCCAATTTCTCTGTGCGCGGGAGGCGATCGCGTACTTCGTACGCCAGGGGGTCCTGCCCGAGATGTCCACCTCGGCGGGCAAGATCCTGTGCATCGTCTCGGCTCACGACGGCGTCTCCCGGGGAGGAGACGCGAGCGGCGCGGCCGCCCGGGGTGGTGTGTGCCTGCTCATGCAGGCCATGGCAAGAGAGGCGGCCGCCTATCGCATCCGGGTCAACAGCATCGCCCCGGGCGCCATCAGAACGGCGGACAACCGTACCGCCTGGGATACACCCGGCGCCGAGACGGCCCTCCTAGAGCGCATTCCCTACGGGCGCATGGGTGATGCAGAAGACGTGGGTCGTGCCACCGTATGGCTTGTCTCGGACGCCGCGGACTACGTCACTGGCGTGACCCTGCGCGTCGACGGCGGGATGAGTATCAGCTCCAGCCTAGGGGAGGAGGTGTGACATGGGCAGAGTGCTCGGATTGGTGCTACTCCTGGGCGGGGTGGTGATCGCGCCGGTCCAGGGCGGAGAAGCGGGCGGGCTGCACTCCAGCGACTCCCGCCGCGACTCTCATGGCATGCCCGCCGGCATGCGGCCGTGGTGGCCGAGCCGCTACGGCGCCGACGACCAGCGCGGCAGCTTGAATGAAATCACGCCCGCGATGGTGCTGGGTGCCATCGGCTTGGTCAAGCGTGGCGAGACCGTGGACCTCGGCCGCATCCTGGACGAAGACACGCCCAAGTTCCCCGGGCGCTACTGGCACCAGACGGTTGATCTGTCGGCCCACGTGACCAATTTGCGGCGACCCGACGCCCAGGGCAAGGGAT
>CAYWTP010000388.1:0-3212 GCA_964461215.1 uncultured Ectothiorhodospiraceae bacterium
ACGCAGGAGGTCAACCAGGCATTTCAGGTGGCTGAAACCGGCTTGACCAGAGCATTCCAGAACTCGGATTCCTGGAACCTGGCGGGTTGGTCCGGCAAGTCTGATGATCCGGTTAAGGATGCAAACGGGACGGGCGGGTCCACCACCACCTACTCCAGCAGCTTCATCGGCTGGTCGCCCCCGCCCACGAGTTCCTTGTACAGTGCCACCAGCTTTCAATCCGCAAACTTCGACCTGCGCAGCGCCGGCCTGACCCAAGGCAGCGTGTCCACCGTGCTGCACCGTGGAGCCTACCAGATAGCGCCCAGGCTATGAGCTACGCCCCTGACTTCGTATGGAGATCTCGGTCATGAAACGCATTCGCTCACTGTCCTTGCTGACGGCCATTGTATTCGGCGTTACCGCCGGGGTACCGGTGGGAAGCCTGGCGGATGACACCGAGATCTACGTAGGCTCAAGCTCTCTGGCATTGACCCAGGGGGTACGCCCCAACGTGCTCTTCATCCTGGACACCTCGGGCAGTATGAGCAGCCCGGTTTCCGGTACGGCGTACGATCGCCTGGGCAACATGAAGCAGGCGCTCTACGACATCCTCAACAACTCCAACAACATCAACGTGGGCCTGATGCGCTACACGGATCCCGGCGGCCCGATTCTGTTCCCGGTCTCTTACATCGACGAGAACGCCGAGGACGTCATCGGCGCCGGCGCCGCCGACGTGAACGTGCCGATCACCGAGGGCGATGACGACGCGGAAGAGGCGGGCGGTACCGTCTATACCAGCAGCAGCCGGCTGGAAATGGTCAACAGTGCGGATCCAACCAACCCTGTCGAGACCCTACACTCATACCCCGTTCAGAGCTCCCTGGACGATGCCGAGCAGTGGGCCACCAGCAGTCATTACTCCTGGAACAACAGCACCGTCATGGAGATGACGACCACCAGTGGCAGCCAGCGCATCGACGGCGTGCGCTTCGCCACCGGCATACCGCAGGGGGCGTACATCCGCAAGGCCTACATCACCTTCACCTCCGCCGGCAGCTACTCGGGGGCGGCCGACCTGTTCATCCAGGGTGAAGCCAGCGATGCCAGCGCCGACTTCAGCAGCAGCGACAACACCAGCAGCAGCGTGAACAAGATCTCGGACCGCGCCCGGACCGCCGCGCAGGTGGAATGGAGCGGGATGCAGGCATGGAGCACCAACAGCACCTATGACACGCCGGATCTGTCCCCCATCGTTCAGGAGCTGGTATGTCGGGGTGCCGCGGCCAGCGCCGCCTGCCCTGGCGGCACCGCCGGCGCCTGGCCGGGAGGCGCCAACAACATGACGTTCATCATCAGCGGCACGGGGCTGCGCGCGGCCCAGACCCGGGACGCCGGTGCCGGCGTCGCCCCGGTGCTGCACGTGGACTATGTGGCCGCCGGTGCGGACACCGAGCAGCAGGTCGGCCTGCGCTTTCGCAACGTGAGCATCCCCCAGGGCGTAACCATCACCAGCGCCGACATCGAGTTCACCTCGTCCGCGGCGGTTCCAGCTACTGCCCAGCTTAAGATTCAGGGGGAGAAGAACCTCACGCCTCTGCCGTTCGGCGACGGCACCGGCGGCACCACCGCCAAGATCTCGACCCGGACCCTGACGGACGGCACCGGCGGCCTGCCCGGCGGCGGGGCGTTTACGTGGACCGTAAGCCAGTCCTCGCCGCCCACGCCCACCTCGAACCCATCGACCGCCACCGACTGGCCACCGCTAAACCAGGTCTACCAGACCACCGATGGGTCTGGAACCTCCGGGTCTGGACATGATCTGACGGACATCGTGCAGGAGATTGTGGACCAGAACAACTGGTGCGGCGGTGACCACGACATGGTGTTCACCATCAAGGCGGCCACTACTGGCACCAATCTCGGTCCCCTGATCGCCGCCAGCTACGACGGCGATCCGACACACGCCCCGGTGCTGCGGGTGAACTACGAGAAGACGAAGTCGCCCAGCACCAGCGCGGCCACCTGGGGCTGCCTGGTGCAGACGGTGACCCGGCAGATCAACGCCAGCGGCGACGACGCCTACGAGTACGGCTACGGCATGAACCGGACCGGCAACCCGCTGTATTTCGGCTTCGGATCCGCGCTGCTGGACGGGCTGCGGTTCACGGACGTGCCGATCCCGCAGGGCGCCATCGTCGATGATGCCAGGATCGTATTCACCGCCGACTCGAGCCAGAGCGGCGCGACCTCACTTACGGTCGACGGCGAGGACTCCGACGATGCAGGACTGTTCACCGCATCCAACAAAGACATCACTAACCGTACCAGAACGCCCAGCTCGGTGGCGGTATCGTGGACTCCCGGAGCCTGGACGACGGGCGGAACCGACGCCGACCCGCTAAATGCGCCCGGCGCCTATACCACGCCGAACCTTGCGGGAGTCGTACAGACGATCGTATGCCGGGGCGCGCCCACCAGTACCCAGTGTCCGGACGGCAGGTCCGGCGACTGGCAGGCGGGCAACGACATGGCTTTTATCATCACCGGCACGGGCGACCGCCGCGCCAAGGTCTATGACAATAGCAGCGCCAAGGCGGCCAGGCTGCTGGTGAAGTACCAGTCAAACGTGACGGCCGGATCCACCACCACGGTACAGACCGTACGCGACAAGCTCAAGGAAGTGATCGACGGCCTCGGTGCCGACGGCTATACGCCCATCGTGGACACCCTCTATGAGGCGGCCTTGTATTACCGCGGAGACGCAGTGGACTATGGCGCGAGCCGGGGCTCGGGCGGCAGCAGCGTGGAACGCAGTACCCGCCTCAGCCATATAGCCTCCTATACCGGCGGAACCGTCTACTATCCCAGCGGGTGCAACAAGGACGATTCGAATCTGAGCGCCGACGCCTGCCGCGGGCAGGAGATCCAGGGCAGCCCGGTCTACAACTCTCCGATCCAGTCCGAGTGCGGCGCCAACTACATCATCCTGCTCACCGATGGGGCGGCAACCCGCAACGCTTCGGCGGCGAAGGTCCGGAACATGGCCGGTATCAGCTCATGCATGAGCACGTTCCCCGGCTATGGCGACACGGTCAACAGCGATGACGCATGCGGCCTGGACCTGGTTCAGTTCCTCCACGACCAGGATCAGATAGACGAGTCGGTGCTGGAAGGCGATCAGACGGTCACCACCTACACCATCGGCTTCAACCTGAGCACCAGCAACT
>CAYWTP010000389.1:0-3189 GCA_964461215.1 uncultured Ectothiorhodospiraceae bacterium
TCATCCGGGCCACGACGTACGGTTGCGAGATGGTCTGGCCGTGGCCGATGGGCAGCGCGGTGTCTTCGTAAGAACGGCTGGCCAGCGCTTCGTCCACGAAGATGTGGCGGGGAGTCCGGCGCATCGCCTCCAGCACCGCCCGGCCGGTGATCCCACTCTCTTCCAGCCTCTGCACCAAGCGATCACGGGTACGCTGGGAGGTCATCCCAATCCCGCGAAACTGCGGATTCAACTGAGATCCACTTCGCTGACCCATGCGGCGAGCTCCTTCATCATACCGTACCGGGTAAAGTCTACCTGCAACGGCGTGATGGAGACACGGCCGTGACCGACCGCATGAAAGTCAGTTCCCGGGCCGGCATCCTGTTCACCTCCGGGAGGCCCAACCCAGTAGATGTCGCGTCCCCGTGGATCCTTTGCGCGCACCACGGGCTCGGCCTTGTGCCGGTGACCCAAACGCGTGACCTCCAGGCCGGCGATCCGGTCCAGCGGCAGATCGGGCACGTTGATGTTGAGAATGGTGTCCGGTGGTACGACGCTGGTCGAGAGGTTCTCAATCAAGCGCACCACAATTATCGCGGCCGTCTCGTAGTGCACTCCCCGGTCTCCCACGAGTGACACGGCCATGGCGGGAAGTCCCAGAAAGCGCCCCTCCATGGCCGCTGCCACCGTGCCGGAGTAAAGAACATCGTCGCCCAGATTCGCCCCGGCATTGATGCCGGAGACCACCATGTCCGGCTCGTGGTCCAGCAGCCCGGTAATACCCAGGTGTACGCAATCGGTGGGGGTTCCATCCACGCAGACAAAACCGTTCTCGGTCCGCCGGGCGCGGATGGGGTTGTCCAGGGTGAGGGAGTTGCTGGCGCCGCTGCGGTTTCGCTCCGGCGCGACCACCGTTACTTCCCCAAGCTGCTGCAGGTGCCGCGCCAGGCGGACGATTCCGGGAGCCTGATAACCGTCGTCGTTGCTGACCAGGATCCGCATGGAACGTTACGCAAGCAGAAACTCCAGCAGCGCCTTCTGGGCATGGAGGCGGTTCTCTGCCTCGTCCCAGATCACGCTCCGGGGTCCCTCCAGCACCTCGCCGGTCACCTCTTCGCCCCGGTGGGCAGGCAGGCAATGCATGAACAGTGCATCTTTTGCAGCCAGCGAAAACAGCTTCTCGTTGACCTGGTAGGGAGAAAAACGCTGCAGGCGCAGGAACTGCTCATCCTCCTGGCCCATGCTCGCCCAGACGTCGGTGACCACCAGGTCCGCACCTTCCACGGCCGCATGCGGATCGCGAACCACCACCGCACAGCCGCCGGCGTTACGCAGCACCTCGGTGTCCGGCTCATAGCCCTCGGGACACGCAATGCGCAGGTGGAACCCGAGCTGGCGCGCCGCGTTGACGTAGGAATTGCACATGTTGTTGCCGTCTCCGACCCAGGCCACGGTGCGCCCGGCCAAAGCCCCACGGTGCTCCACGTAGGTCTGAATGTCGGCCAGAAGCTGGCACGGATGAAACTGATCCGTCAGCGCGTTTATCACGGGCACCCGGGAATACCTGGCGAACAGCTCCAGCTTCTCGTGCTCGAAGGTGCGGATGGCCACGGCGTCCAACATGCGCGACAGCACGCGGGCGGTGTCCTCCACCGGTTCGCCGCGGCCGAGCTGGGTATCGCGCGGCGACAGAAACAACGCGCCGCCGCCGAACTGCACCATGGCCGCTTCGAAGGAAACCCGGGTGCGGGTGGAGGACTTCTCGAACAACAATCCCAGGGTCCGGTTCCTGAGGGGCTCCACGATCTGGCCCGCACGATGGCTTGCCTTGAGCTCCATGGCACGGCTGATGATGGCCTCGAACTCTTCGGGCGTCAGATCCAGCAAGGTCAGAAAGTGGCGTGGCGCCATCGGCCCGGGTCCCTCAGCTCTCGGCGCAGAAGGCGCGAACCAGAGCGCTGACACCCGATACGATCTGGTCCGCCTGCTCGTCATCAAGTATCAGAGGCGGAAGCAGGCGAATTACGCGCTCCGCGGTGACGTTGATCAACAATCCGGCCTCTAGTGCCCGCCGCACCAGAACGCCGCACGGGTGGGCAAGCTCGATGCCGAGCATGAGCCCCTTGCCGCGAATGTCCCGCACGCCCTCGACTCCGGCCAGGGCCTTTTGGAAACCTTCCAACAGGCGGCTTCCCATGCGTGCGGCACGCGCGGGGATGTCCTGCTCGCGCATGGTTTCGATCACGGCCAAGGCCGCGCGACTGGCCAGAGGATTGCCGCCGAAGGTGGAGCCATGCTGCCCCGGGTGCATGATCGCGGCGGCCTCGCCCCGCGCCAGACATGCTCCGATCGGGACGCCGTTACCAAGCCCCTTGGCCGAAGTCATCACGTCGGGCACGATGCCTTCGTGGTGGCAGGCAAACCAGGCCCCGGTGCGGCCCATGCCGGTCTGAACCTCATCCAGAATCATCCACCACCCGTGGCGGTCGCAGATCTCCCGCACCTTGGCAAGATAGCCGGCGGCAGGTATGTGCACGCCCCCTTCACCCTGCACCGGCTCCAGCATCACTGCCACTACGCTGGGGCTGTTCTTGGCGATGATCTCCAGCGCCCCCGGGTCGTCGTAGGGCATACGGATGAAGCCCTGGACCAGCGGCTCGAAGCCGGCCTGGACCTTGCGGCTGCCCGTAGCCGTAAGGGTAGCCAGCGTGCGTCCGTGGAAACTGCCCTCAGCCACGACGATGGAAGGAACGTCGATACCTTGCTGGTGGCCGCGCAACCGACCCAGCTTGATGGCCGCCTCGTTTGCCTCCGCCCCCGAATTGCAGAGGAACACCCGCTCCATGCCAGACACGTCAGCCAGAGCGTCGCCCAGATCCTCCTGGGCCGGGATGCGGTAAAGGTTCGAGGTGTGCACGAGCTGGGAAGCCTGGCTGCACAACGCCTGCGTCACGGCCGGATGGGCGTGACCCAGCCCGCACACGGCGACACCGGCAACCGCGTCCAGATAGCGCCGGCCTTCGGTGTCCCACAGCCACGCACCCTCTCCCCGCAGGAAAGCAATCGGCAACCGAGAATAGGTGTTCATCAGGGTATCGGTCATGGACCCGACCCAAAAACTCAAAAAGGCAGCCAGAAGGGCTGCCGAACCAACCGGGGGGGAAATGTTATAGGCATGGCGCTTTAAACGCCAACGCGGCCCGCCCC
>CAYWTP010000390.1:0-3188 GCA_964461215.1 uncultured Ectothiorhodospiraceae bacterium
TTCACGGCCCTTGGTCCCCGGGGGTGAGCAGCACCAGGCACCCTTTGGCGGGCGATGCTTGGCCGAGACGGCAGGTATAGACCCGCAGCGGCCGTCCCCCGTCCACCTGCACGTGGCCCGTGACCGGCGCTCCTTGCCGCACACCCTCCTCAAGCACCGCATTCACCGCGTCGGGCAATACCTCTGCGGCGAGTACGCCAATCAGCCCGGAGGGTGGCTTGAGGATCTCGTGAGCCTTGAGATTGGCCATCGCTACCACGTTGTCCTCGCCGACTCCGAGGACTCCCAGCGGCAGGCATTCGAGCAGCTCCTGGGTGACCTGAAGACTCTGCACGTTGATCTGCATGTGGCGGCTCTTGGTCTCCACGCTGCGCGCCAGGCGCTCATTGGCGCCACGCAGCTCCTCGTTGAGACGCATCAGCTCAGCCGCCAGCCGCTCGTTCTCCCGCGCCAGCTCGTAGTGCTTGAACGCGGCCTTGAGATTGGCCCGCAGCAGGTCGTCGTCCCAGGGCTTGGTCAGAAACTTGTAGATCGCCCCCTCATTAATGGCATCGGTAACCGACTTGAGGTCGGTGTATCCGCTCAGCACAATGCGTACGGTTTCCGGGTAGAGGGCCTTGACCCGGCTGAGGAACTCGACTCCGCTCATCCCCGGCATGCGTTCGTCGGAGACAATGACCCCCACCTCGTTGCGGGCCAGGACGTCGAGTCCGGCCTGCCCGCCGTCGGCCGTGAGGATCTTGTAGCCGTCACGCCGCAGCAGCCGCATCAGAGACCGCAGGATGTTCTCTTCGTCGTCGACCAGCAGAAGGGTTCTGTCCATCAGATCTGCTCCGCGGACGGAGGGTGCAGCTGCGGCTCCATCCGCGTCGTCAAGGGGCGTCTCGTCGGCGGATCAGCATGGCCCCGAACGCCGCAGGGTGGCGCACACACGGCTAAAGCGTGAACAGGTAAGCCGACTCCGCTAACAGTAGCGGCAACGGGCGCAATACCTGTAACTGGCGCCCCAGCGCCCGCAGCAGCAGGCTCATCAGGTTGACGATGTCGCCGCCGGAGCCATCGGGCAGGCGGATGGCTCTGTTGCACTTCGCCTGGCGACGGCCCGCTCGATCGGGCCGCCGCTACACACGCGCTATCATATGCGTTCGGACGCAGCAACTGAGCCGTACCTTCCATGGCCGTAAACAAGCTGATTCTGCACCCTGCCGACCCGGCGCGGCTGCCTACCCGCCAGGAAACCCTGCGCGAGGCCCTGCGCGACATAGGACTGCTGGGCGTGGCGTTCTCTCACGGCGGGCATACCCACTACCTGCCGGGGGACGGGTTCCTGGATCTGATCACCTTTCTCGGCTGTTCCCCCCAGGTGAACCTGGAGCCCCCCGGGGGCCTGCCGGTATCCGGTGCGCCAGGGGCATTGGAGGACTTCTGTCACCTGCGCCTGTGGCACGCCGGCTCCGCGCCGCGCTTTCTCGCCACACGCAATGCGGCCGCGCCCCGCTGCCCCCGCTGCCGGGAGCGGGAGCCGGCATGGCGAAACATGATTGCGGCGTGGGAACGCGAGCCGGTGTTCTTCCGCTGGCGCTGTCCGGGATGTGGGGGCGAGTTCCGCCCCATGGACCTGAGCTGGCGCCAGGCGGCTGGCTTTGGGCGATACTTCCTGGAGGTGTGGGGCATCTATCCCGCCGAAGCCGTACCCGGAGAGCGCCTGCTCGACACCTTGCACCAATCCGGCACCGGACCCTGGCACTTCTTCTACGTCCAAAGCTGACACGGGGCCGCCGTCCGGCCCCCAGGTCTGCCGCCGCACCATCCTTCTGAGTTAAGATGCAGGTCACACCTTCATCACATGGGGCATTTCATGCACAATCGAGCACGCAGGACCGGGTGGAGCCACCCGCTCAGGGGGGGCATCGTCGCCGCGGGAACTCTACTGCTGGCGGCGGCCGTCGCCGTCGGCCACGTGGCACGGGCCGCGGAAGCTGCTGGCGGCGAGCCCAAGCCCGCAGCCCAGAGCACGGAGTCCAAGGATCCGGCTTTCAAGGACTGGCGCCTGCACTGCGAGACTCCCAAAGGCGCGGACAAGCAGGTGTGCTATCTGTATGAGACACTTGCCATCAAGGACCGCGGGCCGGTCCTTAACGTAGCCATCGGCTACGCCAAGAACCAGAAGGTACCGGTTGCCATCTTCACCACGCCGCTGGGCATCTCGCTGCCGCCGGGCATTAGCTTGCAGGTGGACGAAGGCGAGCCGGTACGCTTTCCGGTGGAGATCTGCGTGAACGGCGGCTGCAAGGCCCTGTTAGCGGTGAAAGACGAGATTCTGAGCACCCTCAAGATCGGTAAAGAGGCCAAGGTGACCTTCCACGACGCGGCCCGCCGGCCAGTCACTCTGCCGGTCTCCTTGCAAGGGTTCACAGCCGGATTCAAAGCCCTGGAAGACGCCCGCTGACGGCACGCACGGGGCGGTCGACATCGCCGGTCGCAGGGAAGGGGACTCAGCCCCCTTCCCTGCGGCCCGCACTGATGTGCACGCGTATCGCCTCCTCCCGCTCCAGATCTTCGAGCAGCAGGTCCAGGCCGGCCACCGCCCCGTCGATCTCCGGCAGCAGCACATCCTCCAATGCCCGAGCCCGGCGGGCGGTGCGCCGATACTCCCGCTGCAGGCGTTGCAGATTGCCCGCGATGCCGGCCAGTGTTGCCGCCGGCGGAATCAGCCCGGCGAAGATCTTGCGGCAGTGCTCGGCTTCGGGGGAGACCCATAGCGCCGGCACGGCCTCACTCTTGCCCACCACAAGAGCTACGTCATGGAGCACAACCCCAAGAACCGAACGTGCCACGCTCTTGAGCTCGTCCGACCGCACCAACGGCGGATAGACCTGGAGGCCCTCGAGGCCATGGCGCGCCACGGCCTGCGCCAGCGCCTCACGAGCGGTGGCCATGGCAGTGCTGAAATCCCTGGCCAAGGACTCGTAACGAGCGAGCTCGCGCACGATCTCGGCCGCCAGCACCAGCCGCTTCTCGTCCAGAAACCGGTATCCCTCCTGCATACCCCTGCGCTCCTCGCGAAGCTCCAACAACGCACTACGGGTGGGGGGGATATCGGTCATGGCTCAGGCTGCGGGCTGCGGGCTGCGGGCTGTGGGCTGTGGGCTGTGGGCTGTGGGCTGTGGGCTGTGGGCTGTGGGCTG
>CAYWTP010000391.1:0-3183 GCA_964461215.1 uncultured Ectothiorhodospiraceae bacterium
CGGCACGGAACGCCATCTCCGCCGTCTCCTCGTCCCGGATCTCGCCGACCAGAATGATGTCCGGGTCCTGGCGCAGCATGGTACGGATCCCGCTGGCATAATCCAGCTTCACCGCCTCATTGATGGAGGTCTGGCGGATCAGTGGCATCGGGTACTCCACCGGATCCTCCAGCGTCATGATGTTCACCGACTCGTCGTTCAGGTGCAGCAGCATGGAGTACAAGGTGGTGGTCTTGCCGCTGCCGGTCGGGCCCGTCACCAGCAGGATCCCCTCCGGGCGCGCCAGCATGATGCGCAGCACGCTCAGGGCATCCTCCTCCAGACCCAGCTCGTCCAGGGAGACGATGCCCTTCTGGCGGTCGAGGATACGCAGCACGATGTTCTCGCCGTAGCTCGTGGGCAAGGTGGACGCCCGGAAGTCGATGGGGCGGCCGTAGAGCGAGAGTGAAAAGCGCCCGTCCTGGGGGGCGCGCATCTCGGCGATGTCCATGCCCGCCATCACCTTCACCCGCACCGCGATGGCGGCCCAGTAGTTGCGGTGCAGGCTGCGGATCTGGCGCAGCACGCCGTCGATGCGGTAGCGGATCCTGAGAAAGTCGTGCTCGGGCTCGAAATGGATGTCCGAGGCCCCGCGCTTGACCGCGTCCGAGAGCAGCGCATTGACCAGCCGGACCACGGGCTGGCTGTACTCATCGCTCTCCGCCTCGAGACTCTGGTAGTCGATCTCTCCAGTTTCGATCTCGCGCAGGATGCCGTCCACCGACAGCTCGAAGCCGAAGAACTGATCGATGGCCTTGTCGATCTCGGCCTCGCCGGCCAGCAACGCCCGGACCTCCACGTCGGCCCCGAACAGCGCCCGGATCTTATCGAGGGCCACCACGTTGAACGTGTCGCCCATGGCCACGGTGGCGCGCTTGCGCTCGGCGTCAAAGGAAATGCACAGGACGTGGAAGCGCCGGGCGACCTCCTTGGGGATCAGCTTCACGGCCTCCCCGTCGACCACGACCTTGGCCAGGTCGATGCTCTCCTGGCCCAGCACACCGCCGAGCACGTCACGGATGACCGCCTCGGTGGCAAAACCCAGGCGCACCAGGATCTTGCCCATGTGCTGCCCGGTCTTCTTCTGATCGGTAAGCGCGATCGCGATCTGGTCGCGGCTGACGATGCCCTTCTCTACCAGGATCTCGCCGATGAGCCGTGGCCGGCGCTGGTCGTTCATTGAATGGCGGCCCCGGCGCCCTCCAGAGCCGCGAGCCGCAGGCGCACCGCCTCTAAGTCGAAGACGGGCCGACCTTGAGCCAGATCCAGCGCCCGCCGGTAATACTGGGCGGCGGCCTTGCTCTGGGCAAGATGGTCCAGGCTCACGGCCAGGTTGAGCGCGTAGCCGGCATTGCGGCTGTCGGCCCGGTAGGCGTTGAAGTAGGCCTGCTGCGCCTCGGCCCAGCGGGATTGGGCCACATACAGATTGCCGAGGCCGAAGTACAGATAAGGTGCCCCCGGATCCTGCTCCAGCAGGAGCTTAAGCCGGCTCTCGCTCTGCAAGGGATCACCGCTGGTCTGAATCGACGTGAGCGCCGCCAGGGCCACGGGGTCCTTCGGGTTCAGGCTGAGCACCCGGTCGTAGTAGCTGTATGCTTGATCCATCGCCCCGCTGGAAACCGCAACGGCTGCCAGGCCCAGCAGCGCATCACGGTTGCGCGGCTCATTCGCGAGCACCGCCTGGTAGATCCGGCGGGCGGCCTCGTGACGGCCGGCCTGGAACTCAGAGTAGGCCCTCTGCAGCCGCGGATACGTCCGGTCCACGGGCGCACGGTGCGCAATACGGATGGCGGGCTCCTGCGGCTGCGCCGGCGGCGCAGTCGCGGCCCCTCCCCGCGCGGTGGCAGCCTCGGTGGCGGCCAGCACCGGCTTGGGCTCCGCGGGGAGGTGTGTCACCGGTGCCGGCTGGATCGGCTGCTGCGCGGGACGAGTGGCCGGCGGAGCGGGCCCGGGTTTGGGGGGTGCGGCTGATGCCACGGTGGTGGCCAGGCGGTAGCCTTCGTCCGGAGTCATGGCACGCTGGGGCGCTTGCGGACCTCCCGCGCCAGGCTCCCGGCCAGCCGCAGCGGGAGCCTGCCCCGGCGCAGGCTGGGCAGCCACGCGTGAGGCGGCAGCAGGCCCGGTCGCCATTGGTGCCTGCTCCGCCGGGGCCGGGGTAGTCCTGGCGACTGGCGGCAGAGCCGGTGTGATAGGCCGGCGCGACGGCTGAACGGTTACCACCGACATGCCGACGTAGTAGCCTCCGACGATGAGCACGGCAAGCACCACGGCACCGATACCCACGAGAGCCCACGGTCCACGCCCCGAGCGGGCAGCCGGGCGCTTGGACTCGAAGACGTTGCGCGCGGCCCTGCGTGAGACATTGGTATCCGTTGCCTCGGACTCCTTCTTCGCGCCGTGGGCCTCCGCCTCCCTGGCTGCCTTGGCGGACTCCCCGTAGAACTCCCGCAGCGAGTCCTGAACATTCTTCAACGAGGGCAGCGTCTGGGAAGCGCCGAAACGGTCGGTCTTCGAGCCGGGATGCTCCTCGGGCCCGGGCGGCTGGCCGGGGCCCGGGGCGTCGGCGAGCTGGCGGCTGAACTCCTCCAGATCCAGGCTTCCCGTATCCACCCCGTCGGCGAATGACTCGGATTCCGGCTTCTGGGTGCTGCCCCTTCCCGCGGACTCCTCGCCCTCTTCGGCACTCTCCGGTCCAAACGAGATGATGTCGCCGTCAGGCAGGTCCTGCCCCTCACGGGGCCCCGGCCGGGAGGAACGGCCTGGCTCCGACGACATGGGCTCCAGCGAAAGGTCCGCCCGCTCCTCAGGCACCGCTCCGTGCCCCCGGATCTCTTCGAGCTCCAGCTCTGCCCCCGGCTGGCGGGCGGCGCCCTTCTCCGCAGCCTTCTGCCGCTTGGCCTGCTCGGCCTTCTTCAGGGCATCGAGTAGCAGGCTCATTGGGGGGCCTCCGCCGAAGGTGCGCTGCTTGTGGGGAGAACCGGTGTAGCCGGCTCGATGGGCGTCGAGACGGCCCGCTCCAGGTAGGGACGGAAGGCGCTGAGGTCGGCCTCCAGGCTGGCCTGTTTCACCACCACGGGCTTCAGGAAGATGATCAGCTCGGTCTTCTCTACCCGATTACTGCGGGTCTTGAACAGATTTCCGGCG
>CAYWTP010000392.1:0-3153 GCA_964461215.1 uncultured Ectothiorhodospiraceae bacterium
CGAAGGGGGCGACGGCGGTGGCCAAGTCGTCGCCGAAGGGCCGCCCTACAATTTTTCTAGAGTAAGGAAGCGCTCACACACAGCCCGCTTCCTGCGCGAGTTCCTGAAGGATCGGGGACGAAATTAGGTCACTAGTGACAGAATGAAGATCGACTCGCGCAACGGGTCTTGGAGATATTTGAAGAACTCACCCGGTCCTCGCAGGTAGCGCAAGGCCATTGAGAGATCTTCCTAATCGGCTTTTCGCGCCTTGCGGGCCAGAACCGGGGCCGGCCTGCGCGAGTCGAGCAGGTGGCGCAAAGCGAGCCATGGGTGGCGCAGGAGCATGCGTGGCCCGGCATAGCGCATGACCTCGCGCACACGCTCGCGCATGGCGGGGCTGTAGCAGTGGACCGTGCACTTGTTGCACACGGGTTTGAGCTCGTGGAAGGGACACACATCCAGCCGCCGCTCGGCGTAGGCGAGCAAGTGGCGGCACGCCTCGCACTCGGGCCAGCAGGGGTCGTGGTGGTCCCGGCAATAGATGCGCACGAGTGCCCTGATCGTCGCCAGCTCCCGTGCGGTGCGTGGTGGTCGCTGTCGATCGGTCACGGGGATACGAGGGGCACTGTCTTGATTCAGATCGATACCCTGCCAGGACGGAGCATACCAGAATCCGTGCGGGTGCGGCCGGCCCGACGGAGTCCGTGGGCCGTCGCGGCTCTTCAGCCGGAGCCGGCCAGCGGCGCCTGGGACGCGGTCGCCGGACCGGCGAGCCCGGCGGACTGGTCCACGGCGCGTTCGAGCAGATCGATACACTCCGGGCAGAGCTGCGTCCCGCGCACGTCCTCGATGATTTGCATGGCCTCCGGGTGGGACTTGCCGGGGCGGTAGGGGCGGTCGCTGGTCAATGCGTCGTAGGTATCGGCCACCGCCATCATACGCGCCGACATGGAGATCTCGCTGCCCTTGAGTCCTTGCGGGTAGCCCTTACCGTCGAGTCGCTCATGGTGCTGCAACACGATGGAGACCACCTCGTGCAGGCTGGGGATGGACCGCAGGATGTCGGCGCCGATGACGGGATGCTGCTTGATGATGGCGAACTCCTCCGCGGTCAGCTTGCCGGGCTTGAGCAGCACGTCGTCCCGAATGCCGATCTTGCCGATGTCGTGAAGACGGGCCGCCATGCGCAGCATCTCGATCTCGTCCTCGCCGGCACCCGTCTGGCGCGCCATCGCCACGACCGTTCGCGCCACCGCTTCGGAGTGCCCACGGGTGTACTTGTCGCGGGCTTCCAGCGCCTCAATCAAGCTGGTAATGCCGGCGAGCATCATGCGGCGCTCCGTCTCCAGGCGCTCCCGGTCCTTGAGCAGTAGCTGGAAGTGGTTGGAGAGCAGCTTGTCGAGCGTCATTACGAGCTGGTCGATGTTGAACGGCTTTACCAAATAAGCTGCCGCGCCGAGCTGCAGCAGTTGCCGCATGACCTGGCGCTGGCTGTCGGCGCTCATGACTACGAAAGGTATGGTCGAGAGCGCCGGATCGGCGCGGACCGCACGGCACAGGGCGACCCCGTTCATGTGTGGCATGTTGATGTCGCTGAGGATCAAGCTGGGCCGCTGCTGCGCCAGCAGGGCCAGCGCCTGGCGGCCGTCCCCGGCGGCAACCACCTGGAATCCGGCCTCCTCCAGCCCCCGCCGGATCAGCGCCTGCGTCGGCATGGAGTCCTCGACCAGCAGGACCACCTGCTGATTGCGGAATTGCTGTCGCTCCAGAATCTCCGCGACGGCCTCCAGAAAATGGTCGCGCCCCTCCAGCTTCGAGACATACGCGGAGGCACCTGCTTGGAACCCCTGATTGATGTCATCGTCGGTATCGTGGGAGGTCAGCATGATCACCGGCAGGTCCTGGCCGGCGGCCTCCTGCCTGAGCCGGGCACAGAATTCGAGGCCGTTCAGGCGCGGCATGTCCACGTCGGAGATCACCAGGTCGAACTCACCGGACTTGGCACAGGCCAGTCCATCGTGACCATCAACGGCCTGGGACACTATCGCCCCATGGGCGCTCAACGCCTGGGCCAAAGCATGGCGAATGGCCCGGCTGTCGTCGACGACCAGAATGCGGCGTCCATCGAGCACGTTCATCTTTTCTGGATTGATTGAAGCCGGTTCAGTCATCGGAGCCGTCAGTTGGGCGGCAAAGCGTCCCTAGTTCGGGGATCTTTCGCGGCCAAGTGGAACACGGGGCCTTGACCACAGACCTTTTCCTGCTAGCGGCGCGGTAGCAACCAAGCTTGAGGCCAGCCATCCAGCCATGCGCGTAGCCAGCCCGCGATCACACCGCAGCCCGTAGCGACCGTCAACGCAAGCCCCATGCAGACAACTCGGTTTACGCAAAGCGGTTGGAGGCCGGCATGTCTTTGGGGCGGGAGGCGGGGAGCCGCGAGCGGCCCCGATCCATGGCGTCTACCTTGTTGACTGGCCATCGCGGCCCTGGCCTCGCGCGACCTGACGAGGGCCGGCCGCGCCCGGCCCTTGGCCGTGCCGCCACGCTCTTACCGAGCAAGGCCTCAAGCCGTCTTCAGGACCTTGCCCCGCTAGGTGCAGCGGTGCAAGAGACCTGCGGCCACGTGTGTGCACATATTTTGCAGGGTCGACGCAGTCGATTCTCGCACGTTGCCTTGCTGGAGTACACAATGTATGTCTCAACTTTCCGCCAGTAGCACAATCTGGACCCAGACCCTGCTGGACGCGCTGTATGGCAGGCTCAGGGGCGGGTACACGGACTCGCACGTGAAAGCGGCCATCGATGACGTCATGGAGCGCGGCATGCCGCTGCGCCGGCTCTTGCTAATGGTGGAGCAGGAGGTCGGGATTGACGCGGCGGCGCGCGTGGCCCGGGTGGTTGCTATGGCCACTCCCTCCCCCAGCCGGCAGAGGGGAAGAGCACGCGTGCGCAGCAGGCCCACGCTGGGTCGGTCGCCAAGGCACGTTTCCCGCTGGCGCCGGTGGCTGGTCTGGCTGAAGGTGAAGCTTGGGTAGCCGGATTTTGCCCAGGTATCTTTCATCTCGGCGCCGCCCGGATACTTCCCGTCACTTCGGCCACCCACGCCGGCGTAAATACCGGACCGGCCGGAGACGTCCGCCAGTGCCGTCGCCGGCTCTTGTAGGATCAGCG
>CAYWTP010000393.1:0-3139 GCA_964461215.1 uncultured Ectothiorhodospiraceae bacterium
TAGAAGCTGGAGCCGCTGGCGGCGGCCTTGCCCTGGCAATATTCCTCCGGGCTCATGGCGGTGGCAGTGCCACCTGGTGATCCACGCTGTGCTGGTAGTCCTTGAAGACATGCTCGGCATCCAGCAGCCGGTAGCTGCCGTCCGGGTTGGGGCGCGTGGTGTCCTTGAGTCGGTACACGTTGTGCCCGCAGGTCCACACGTCGAACTTACGCATGTGGGTGCACAAGCAGGTCTTCTCCTTGACCGCGAGACGTTCGCCGCCCTGCTCCTCCACCGCTGCGTAATAGGCGTCGATGTAGCTGCAGTGTCCACTGCGGTCCAGCAGGTAGCCGAATTGCTCGCAGTTGGGCCGCGTGCTGGCGCCGATGGCGGGGCTGCTGCGCAGCATCCGCATGGGATAGCCGGTGGGCGAGATACTGTTCACCACCACGTCTACCTCGTTGGCCGTGAGGTAGGCTTGCTTTACCTTCTTCGGAAGCCCGCACTCGTGAGTGATGGTAAAGCGCGTGGCCACCTGTACCCCGCCACAGCCCATCGACAGGAATTCTGCGGCGTCGGTGCCTGTGAAGATGCCGCCGGCCGGGATGACCGGGATCGCCAAGCCCGACGCCTGCATCAGATCCAGCACCTCGCGGGTGATGGCGTTCAGATCGAAGGTGTACCAGTCGTCCAGGCCGAAGCCCAGGTGGCCACCGGCCAGCGGGCCTTCCACCACTACGAAGTCGGGCATCCGGTCCACCCGTTGAGCGCGCTTGAGAAAGAGCTGCAAGGCCCGCGGCGAAGAGACGATGATGCCGAGCAGGGCGTCCCGGAAGCGCGGGTGATCCTTGATCAAGTCCAAGGAGCCCAGGTGCAGCCCGGCGCTTAGAGTGATGCCGTCGATTCCAGCATCCAGGGCTGCGGTCAGCCGTACCCGCAGGGTTTCCCGCGGGTTGTTCATGGTGAGCTTCTCCATGCAGTTGATGAATACCAGCCCATCGCCCTGCTTGGCGTTCATGGTCTCGGTCACGTGCCGGCTCTGGGCCTCTGCCAGAGCCGCCAGATCGAACTGCACGAGCGCCTTGTCGGCATTGTCAATATTGAAGCGGTAGCGGGCCAGCTTGTCCTTGACGTAGCGGGTCTTGTAGTTCTTGTCCACCACCGCTGGCACCATGGCGTCGGAGATGTGTCCGATGCCGCCCAGACGTGCGGTAGCCAGGGCCAGCTCGCGGGTGGAGATGTCGACGCCCATGCCCCCGATGATAATGGGCACGTACTCCCGGCGTCCGAAGCGCAGGCGGTAATCGTCCACCTTGCGGGTGACGGTGAGGCTGTCGGTCATGGAATACTCTTTCAGCTGTTGATTGGGCGCCGTGGACCTCAGTGCCGGCTCGGCAAGCCATCATAATAGCCCAGCGACTCGTCCTAATGCTCCCCCGGCGCCCACATCGGTCAAGCCCGGATCGAGTTCAGCGGCAGGCAGAGTTATTGTAAAGTCTAATGTTCGTTTTGTAATAGGCTAAAAATTTTGGAGTTATAGTCGCTATCCGTCGGCTTCGGCTCTTAGCTACCCGTTATCCGTTATCCGCCCAACTCCTAAGCCCTCCCTCCTCACGCCTGAGACCTGCCGCCTCTTGTAGGGCCGCCGGGAGTAAGCTAGATTCTGCCTTAACATACATGAAGCCCGTCAGAGGCTGGAGGGGGAGTAGTTCATGTCGACGCCGCCGTCGGATGTCGAGGCCTTACCGTTTGTCGCACCTTGCCGCGAGCTGTCACCCGCTGACCCGCTGCGATGGCTGGGCATGGGCTGGCGCGACTTGGTACGGGCACCCCGCCTGAGTCTCACCTACGGCGTGGCCCTGGCTTGCCTGAGTGCCCTCATTGCGGCCGGCACCTGGCGCTATGGCACGCTGGCCCTGTATCTGGGGCTGGCCACGGGCTTTGTCTTCGTGGGCCCGGTGCTGGCCCTTGGGCTGTATTCTATCAGTCGCCAGCTCCAGGCGGGGCGCAGCCCTGTGTTTGGCTACTGTGTGCGTGAGGGCTGGGAGCATGTGCGCGATGCGCTGATCCTGGGCTTCGTGCTGCTCATCGTGCTGCTGGTCTGGGCGCGGGCCGCCACCATGGTGCATGTGTTCTTTCCTATGGAGTCGGCTGCGGCGTGGCGGGATTACCTGCCGTTTCTCGGCGTGGGCAGCGCCGTCGGCGCCGTGTTTGCAACCATCGTGTTTGCGGTGAGCGCGTTCTCCCTGCCCATGCTCATCGACCGTGACGCGGACCCCATCACCGCCGTGGTGACCAGCGTCAATGCGGTGTTGCGCAACAAGGGCCCCATGCTGGTATGGGCGGGCCTCATCGGTGTCTCGGTGCTTGTGGGATTCGCCACTCTCCTGATGGGCTTCATCGTTCTGCTGCCGGTCATCGGACATGCGACCTGGCACGCCTACCGCGACACCATCGACGCGACGGCCTGGCCCGCATACGGATCGTCTACCGGGGGCTGAAGCTCGCGGGTCCGAACGATACGGCGCGATCTGTTCGCGGCTTTAGGGCTGCTCCCAACCTAAGGCCTGAGGCCTAAGACGTGCCCCGGGTTTCGGACGGCGGTGTAGATAGCCGATAATAAGGCGCTTGGCCCCCACCTCGCCCCGGCTAGTGCGCGGATAAGCGACCAAGCGGACGGAAGACCACATGCTTCAGATCTATAACAGCCTCACCCGGCGCAAGGAGCCGTTTCAGCCCATCGAGCCGGGCAAGGTAGGCATGTATGTGTGCGGCATGACGGTGTATGACCTCTGCCACCTGGGTCACGCGCGGGTCATGGTTGTCTTCGACACCGTGGTGCGCTATCTGCGCAGCCGCGGGCTGTCGGCGCTGCCGGTCACCGTCAGGTGATTCAGCCAGCCCTCACCGCCGATCTGGTAATCGGTGTCGGCGGCAAGGTGCGCTACTTCCGCTGCCGTGAGTTTGAATGCCGCCCCCAACGCAGCGGCCTTCAGGAAGCGCACGTACGCTTGGCGCAGGTTCTCCGCAAGTGTGGCCGAATAGAGATACCGGGCGGGGATGATCTCCCAGCCGCGTCCCGCTGTCTGCCAGCGCACGGCAAGGTTGTCCCTGGTGTTCTCCACCGTGAGGGTGAAGGCGTAGAGCGCGCCGGCGCGCA
>CAYWTP010000394.1:0-3138 GCA_964461215.1 uncultured Ectothiorhodospiraceae bacterium
CATGCGCTCGATCACGTACACCGCCTCGGTAACCCGGAACGAGCAGCGGTAGGCCACGCCGCCCGGCGCCTTGTTGGTGTAGACCCCGTCCACCCGGGCGTAGGCCACAGGAATGTCGTAGGAGCCGGTGCACACGCTGAACAGACCCGCCGGCCACTTGGTGGGCTGGGCATGGGAGTTGAAGGCGCCGTGGTCGGCCAGCACGTTGACCCGCAGGGCCTTGATGTGGCCCTCCTTGTCGGCCGCCAGCTCGCCCACCATGTGGTAATCGCGGGCGAAGGCCGTGGTAGAGAGGTTCTCGATGCGGTCTTCGATCCATTTCACCGGCCGGCCCAGGACGATGGAGGCGACGATGGCCACCACGTAGCCGGGGTACACACCCACCTTGTTGCCGAAGCCGCCGCCGATGTCGGGCGAGACGATGCGCACCTTGCTCTCGGGCAGGCCGGAGAGCAGGGAGACCACGGTGCGTACGATGTGCGGCGCCTGGGAGGTCATGAACACGGTCAGATCGCCGCGGGCCTTGTCAAAGGAGGCCACGCAGCCGCAGGTCTCCAGCGGACAAGGATGTACCCGCGGGTTGACCATCGCCTGCTTGACGGTAATCTCGGCTTGGTCGAAGACTCGGTCCGTGCCGGCCTTGTCGCCTACGTCCCAGGTGAAGATGTGGTTGGGGTGCACCCGCTTGCCCTGGCCCGCCTCGTCCTTGCCGGCAATGTCCTCGCGGATGACCGGGGCGTCGGGATCCATGGCGCGATGGGGATCTACGACGGCGGGAAGCTCTTCGTACTCCACCTCCACCAGCTCGGTGGCATCGGCCGCGATGTAGCGGTCGTCGGCGATGACCATGGCCACCTCCTGCATTTGGAAGGCGACCTTCTCATCGGCCAGCACCGCCTGTACGTCGCCGGCCAGGGTCGGCATCCAGTGCAGCTTGAGCGGCTTCAGGTCGTCGGCAGTGAGCACCGCGTGCACGCCGGGCAAGGCAAGCGCCTTCTCCTTGTTGATGGACTTGATGCGGGCGTGAGCATGGGGGCTGCGCACCAGATCGGCGAACAGCATGCCGGGCAGCCTGATATCGTCCACGTAGTTGCCCTTGCCCTGGATGAAACGCGCGTCTTCCTTGCGCTTGCGGTTGCAGCCTACACCCTGGATCTTGTCTTCTTGCGCTACGGATTGTGCAGTGGTGGACATGGTCATCTACCTCCTCAGGCGGCCTTGGTCTTGTGCTCGGCCAGGGTCCTGGCGGCGGCCTGGACGGCCTTGATGATGTTCTGGTAGCCGGTGCAGCGGCAAAGATTACCCGACATCCCGGCACGGATCTCCGCCTCGGTGGGGGCAGGGTTGTCCTGCAGGAAGCGATACGCGCGCAGCATCATGCCGGGGGTGCAGAAACCGCACTGCAAGCCGTGCTCGGCGACGAAGGCCTCCTGCACCGGGTGCAGCACGCCGCCCTGGGCCAGGCCTTCGACGGTGAGCACCTCGCCGCCGTCGGCCTGCACCGCGAGCACCGTGCAGGACTTGACAGAACGGCCGTCCAGGTCGACGGTGCAGGCACCGCAATGGCTGGTCTCGCAGCCGATGTGGGTACCGGTGAGCCCCAGCTGCTCGCGCAGCACGTGGACCAGCAGCTCGCGGGGCTCCACCAGCAGCTCGACCGGCTGGCCGTTGAGCGCGAATTGGATGTGTGTCTTGGCCATGTGCCTACCCCCGTGCCCTTTGCAGTGCCTGACGAATGGCCCGCCGCGTCATCTCGCCGGCCATCTGGGTCTTGTATTGCGCGTCGCCGCGCAGGTCCTCCGCCGGCTCGCACACGGCCATGGCCTCCCGCGCGGCCTGCTCGATGAGGCGCTCGTCGATAACCTGGCCGGCCAGGGCCTGCTCGGCCGCGCGCGCCTTGACGGCGGTTGAGCCCACGTTGGTCAGGGCGATGCTGGCATGGGTGCAGCGATCGCCTTCCAGACGCAGCACCACCGCTGCGGCCGCCGTGGCAAAGTCGCCGGTCTTGCGCTTGAGCTTGCTGTAGGCCCAACCGGTGCCTGACCCAAACGCCGGGACCTGAATCTCCTTCAGGATCTCGTCGGGCTCGAGCTGGGTGTAATAGGTGCCCAGGAAGAAGCCGTCCGCCGGCACGCTGCGCTCCCCCTGGGGTCCCAGCAGGACGAAGGTAGCATCCACGGCCAGCATGATGGCGGGGTGGTCGTTGCCCGGATCGCCGTGACAGATATCACCGCCGATGGTGCCCAGGTTGCGCACCTGGGGATCGCCAATTTGGGCCGCGGCCTCGGGGATTAGGGGACACTTGCTGCGCAGCAGATCGGAGGCGATCAGATCGGCCTCGACGGTCATGGCGCCGATGTGGATCTGACTGCCGCCGTCGCGGATCCCGCGCAGATCGTCGATGCGATTGAGGTCGATAAGATGTGCCGGCTCGGCGAAGCGAAGCTTCATCATCGGCAGCAGGCTGTGGCCGCCGGCCAGCACCTTGCCGTCGTCGGCGTATTCCCCGAGCAGGGCGATGGCTTCCGCCAGGGTCGTGGGGGCGTGATACTCGAAGCGTCCCGGTATCATGTGCTCCTCCTTATACTTGTGTGGCCGAGGGCGTTGGAACTCGATTCAGTTTGAGTCCTAAACCCGAGTACAGTTCTGAGATTCTTGCCTAGGTTAAGGCGGGAAGTGCGATGCGCAACGGCTGCTGCACGAACGGCAGCATCCGCGCATGAACGGCTCGCACGAGGCGCAGGGGAGCACTGACCTGGGTCCGGCGTGAGGCGGGGATTAACGCAAAATCTGCAAGTAATTCAATAGATAACTATATTCTAACATGGCAGGATCCGGCCTGCCGGAGCCTGCTCAGCTCAGGCCGAGCATGTACTTGAGGCGATGAACGTTGCTGCGGCTGACCGGGACGCGTACCACCGGATCCGCGTTCATGACCAGGGCAAAGCCGTCGTCAGACCTCTCCACCGAACCTGCATGGCGGATGTTCACCATGTGGCTGCGGTGCACGCGGATGAACTGCTCCGGGCTGAGGCGTGCCTCCAGATCGGCCAGGGAGAGATTGCACAGGTAGCTGTCCTGACGGGTGGACACGTCGGTATAGTGGCCCTCCGACTTGAACCGCACCACCTCGTCAAG
>CAYWTP010000395.1:0-3126 GCA_964461215.1 uncultured Ectothiorhodospiraceae bacterium
GGAGCGCTCGGGCTCCACACCGGGGGCCTGGGTAGTGGGTCCAACCACGAGGGGTGGGCAATTGTCAGATTCTTGAACAATTAAGCAAAATTAGATGGTTAGGCGGACTCGGGAGTGCTTTGGGGGAGTTCATGACAACCTAACCCGTTGATAATGCTTAATTCCTGCAAAATCCCGGGGTTGGAGGGCCTCCTAAAGGTCCGGGTTTCGGACAACTACGGCCTACGAGTCGGAGAAGATGGCCGCGTTCATCCGGGCCACCACCTGGCTGGTGTGCTGCTCCGACAGGTGGCTGTAGCGCTTGACCATCTGCAAGGTCCTGTGCCCCAGGACACCGGCAATCTCCGCCAGGGTGGCGCCGTTCATGGCCAGGTAGGACGCGGCACTGTGCCGCAGGTCGTGCCATTTGAAGTCCTCGACCTCTGCCACCTCCAAGGCCTTCTCCCAGGGAGCCCGCAGGTCGATGGGCTTGCGGGGGTTGGTCTTGCCGGGAAACACCAGGTCGGTGTCTATGCGCCGGACCTTGGCCCGGGCCTTCATCAGCTCCAGGGCGAGCCCCTGGACGGGGGGGCGCCGGTTCCCGGTGGGCGACGTCGAACCGTGGTCCGAGCTGCATTACGAGGCCCGCTTTGCGCTACCGGTGGATCCCGATGAGTATTGGTATACTTGACAAGGGTTAGCAACCTCTCTAGACACTCCTCATGTCCACTTCCGGCGTCAAACAGGCCGCCCACGAGCTTATCGAGGCGTTACCGGATGATGTGTCGTGGGACGAGGTCGCCTACCGGATGGAGGTCCGCGCCTCAATCGAACGGGGCTTGGCCGACGTCGAGGCAGGCCGCGTGATCTCACAAGAGGAGATCGAGAAGCACTTCGGCAGTGCTGGATGACGCCAGTCTACTGGACGCCCCGGGCCGCGTGCGCGGCTGGATGGTGTGGAGGCCTGGACCGCCAAGGACTCGCCCAAGGCGGCGCGGGAGATGATCAAGCGCATCCTCGCTCGCACCTGCCAACTCGAGGCCGCCCCGCGCAGCGGCCGTGAAGTCCCGGACTTTGGACAGGAAGACGTGCGCGAACTTCTAGAGCGGCCCTATCGCATCATTTATAAGGCAGTGAGTCGATGAACTAAAATCGCCCGAGAGGCCCGCATTCCAGCAGCAGCCCGGGGAAGGCGGTGGGTGATCTGGGACGACTCTCGGCGTAGTGCCCCGGATTCCGCTTCGCTGCATCCGGGCTACCTGGCTTGAGGCTTGAGGCTTGAGGCAAGAATATAAGGAGAACCCGGTCCAGGCCGGGTTTTCCTCTGATGATGGGCCGTGTTGGATTCGAACCAACGACCATCGGATTAAAAATCCGGTGCTCTACCGACTGAGCTAACGGCCCCGGAAAAGCGGTCGGATGATACCTGACCAGGTCAGAAATGGAAAACCAACGCTTGATTTTATATTAATCGGCCCTTATGTTCGGCAGAGGTACAACTTTTCCCGAGGGTGACGTGCCATGCCTATCTATGAATATTCCTGCAAGAGCTGCGGCCATCAGTTCGAAGCCCTGCAGAAGATGAGCGACGCGCCGCTCGAAGACTGTCCCGAGTGCCACGAAAAGAGTCTGCGCAAGCTGATGTCGGCGGCCGGGTTCCGTCTGAAGGGCAGCGGCTGGTACGCCACGGACTTCAAAGGCGGCGGCAAGCCGCCAGCCAAGGCCGCGGAAAAGCCCAAGGAGTCGGCGCCTGCGTGCGGGGCCGGCGCCTGCCCGGCCTGTACCGACTAGAGCCTTCGGCCCGGGCCACCCCCAGGCCCGGGTCCTTATCCCCGCTTCTCGATCCGCTATTCCAAGATGCGCAAGTACGTCATTGCCGGGCTGCTGGTCTGGGTGCCCCTGGGCGTGACGGTCCTGGTGATCAAGCTGTTGGTGGACACCATGGATCGCACCCTGCTGCTGCTGCCGCCGGCGTGGCGCCCGGACGCGCTGCTGGGCTTCCACGTGCCGGGACTGGGCGTGGTGATGTCCGTCCTGGTGGTGTTCGTTACCGGCGTCGTGGTTGCGAACCTGCTGGGCCGGCGCCTGGTAGCGGCCTGGGAATCGATTCTGTCGCGGATCCCCCTGGTGCGGAGCATCTACACCGGGGTCAAGCAGATTGCCGAGACCGTGTTCTCTGCCTCCGGACAGTCCTTTCGCAAGGTGCTGCTGGTGGAGTACCCGCGCCGGGGGGCGTGGAGCCTGGCGTTCCAGACCGGGACCCGGCTCGGCGAGGTGCAGGAGAAGACCGGCGAGGAGGTGGTCGCGGTGTTCGTGCCGACCACGCCCAACCCCACCTCAGGGTTCGTCATCCTGATCCCGCGCAAGGATGTCATCGAGCTGGACATGGACGTGGACGAGGGCCTGAAGATGATTATCTCCATGGGCGTGGTGGTTCCCGAATGGCCCAAACGCAGCCGCCCCGCCGCCGTGGTTGCGCAGGCACCGGCCGACTCGTAACATCTCCGCTTTTGCGTCCCAATCAGGCGGAGCAACATGCGCACTCACTACTGCGGGAAGCTCAACGAGGAGCACCTGGCCCAGCCGGTAACTCTCTGCGGCTGGGTACACCGTCGCCGGGATCACGGCGGCGTTATCTTCCTGGACCTGCGCGACCGCGCGGGCATCGTGCAGATCGTCGTGGATCCGGATACGCCCGAGGCGTTCCGGACCGCCGAAGGCGTCCGCAGCGAGTACGTGTTGCAAATCTCCGGCGCGGTGCGGCGGCGCCCCGCCGGCACCGAGAATCCGGACATGGCTACCGGGGCAGTGGAGGTGCTGGGGCAGCGCCTGGAGGTGCTCAACACTTCCGAGACCCCGCCGTTCCAGCTCGATGACGATAACGTCAACGAGGAGGTGCGGCTGCGTTACCGTTACGTGGACCTGCGCCGGCCGGAGATGCAGCAGCGCCTGCGCCTGCGCACCGAGATCACCCGCACCATCCGGCGCTTCCTGGATGCCCAGGGCTTTCTGGACATCGAGACCCCCATGCTGACCCGCGCCACGCCCGAAGGGGCGCGGGACTACCTGGTGCCCAGCCGCACCCATCCCGGGTCGTTCTACGCCCTGCCTCAGTCGCCCCAGCTCTTCAAGCAGCTTCTGATGATG